>CAZCAI010000329.1:0-1594 GCA_964496595.1 uncultured Anaerolineales bacterium | reverse complement strand
GTCAAGCATAAGCTGAAGAGCATCCTCTCGCCCGCTGGCGACTTGTCCTCGCTGGATCTCGTTGACATCATCGACGTTGAAGCCATCCAATCGTTGATGGATCACTTCTATGCCCTGACCCATATCGGCATCGCTATCGTCGATATGGAAGGCGAGGTGCTGGTGGCCACCGGATGGCAGGACATCTGCACCAAGTTCCATCGAGTCCATCCCGAAACCCGCCAATACTGCATCGCGAGCGATACGGCGCTTTCAACAGGGATCACCCCCGGCGACTACAAGCTTTACAAGTGCAAGAACAATATGTGGGATATGGCGACGCCTATCGTGGTCGGCGGGCGGCGCGTAGGGAACCTGTTTCTGGGGCAGTTTTTCTTCGATGATGAAACGATAGATCGCGAGGCGTTCCGCAAGCAGGCCGAGGCGTATGGGTTTGACGAAGCGGCCTACTTGACAGCACTTGATCGAGTTCCGCGCTGGCCCCGAGAGAAAGTCAGAACCGTCTTCAGGTTCTACACCGAGCTGGCTACGCTGATATCCCAACTGAGCCACAGCAATCTAAATCTGGCCCAATCCCTGGCCGAGAAAAAGAGATTGATAGCAGAGCTGAGGAAAAGCGAGCAAACCTTCAAGAGCTACATCGAACACGCGCCTTATGGCGTCTTTGTCGCTGATGAGCAAGGTCGCTATGTAGAAGTGAATGCCGCAGCGTGCCAAATGACCGGCTATGAGCGTGACGAGTTGCTGAATATGCAACTCGTACACCTCACCCCGCCTGAGCATCGCGAGGCAGCCAAAGAGCATTTCCGCACCGTCGTTGCAGAGGGGGGCGCCACAGGCGTAGCGCCATTTATTCGTAAGGACGGCACTCTCCGCTGGTGGTCGGTAGTTGCCGTCCGTCTTACGGACACGCGCTTTCTAGGGTATACAGAGGACATCACCGCGCGCAAGCAAGCGGAGGAGGCGTTGCGGGTCAGCGAGCAGGAGAAGTCGCTGATCCTGGACGGCATCGGAGACCTCATCGCGTACCACGATAAGAACATGCGCCTGGTCCGGGGCAATCAGGCTTATCTGAGCGGGATCAAAATGATCACGGGAGAACCCGCTCAGATTGAGGACATAAGGGGGCTCCACTGCTACGAGGCTTGGGGGTTGACCAAACCCTGCATCGATTGCCCGGTCCGCATCGCGATCGAGACTGGGAAAACGAGCGAAGCCGAACTGACGCCGGAGAACCAGCCGCATTGGCCGGCAACTCAAGGATCGTGGCTCGTCAAGGCCTCGCCGGTGCATGACGCCCAGGACAACTTGATCGGCGCCATCGAGATATCGCACAATATCACCGAACGCAAGCAGGCGGAGGAAGAACAGGCGCGTTTGACGACCGAGGTGCGCACGCAGGCCAACCAGATGGCCCAAATCCTCGCCACGGCGCCGGCGGGCATGCTGCTGCTGGACGCCACGGGACGGGTCCAGCAGGCCAACACCGTGGCCAAAAGCGACCTGGCCGTGTTGGCCGGAGTCGCGGTGGGCGATCCGCTCACCCGCCTGGGCGACCGCCCGCTGGCCGAGCTGCTCACCTCGCCGCCGATCA
>CAZCAI010000328.1:0-1622 GCA_964496595.1 uncultured Anaerolineales bacterium | reverse complement strand
GTAGCTCTCACCATATCTACCGCTTTTGCTTTGGGAATCATTGCGCATCCCGGTTCTGGTCTGGATCTAGCGATCCAGACCGAGCAAAGATATATTGAAGTTAGAGAACCTGCCGCATCACCCGGAGCCAATTCCCCTTCAGAATAGCCCGGACGTCCGCATCGCCGAAGCCGTGCTCCGCCAACGCCGCGCCAATCTTGGGCAGATCCGCCCCCGACTCGATCTCCGCCGGGACCGCCTCGCGGCCAAAGCCGCCGTCGAAATCGGAGCCGATGCCGACTGCCCGCGCGTGGCCCACGACCTGGCACACGTGATCAATCGCCGCGACGACGCGGCTCAGCGGCAGACGCGGATCATCCCGTTTCCAGCCGGCCTTCAGCATCACGTTGAAGGGGATGACGCCCACCACCCCATCGCGCTGCGCGATCCGGCGGATCATGTCGTCGGAAAGCATCCGAGGCGAATCGACGAAGGCCCTGGGGTTGGCGTGCGTCGCGACGATGGGGCCGGGATAGCGGTCGAGCGCCTCGTAGGCTGCATCTTCCCACAGATGGCTGAGGTCCAGGAGTAGATTGTGATCCGCCATCGCGTCCAACAACTCGCGCCCCTCATCGGTGAGGCCGCCGGGCGCGGCATTCCCGCCCGCGTAGCGCGAGCCTGTCGCCCATGACAGGCCGACGCCGCGCAGGCCGCGCTCGACCCACCACGATAGCTCCCCCGGTTCCTGGATGGGATCGGCGCCCTCCATCACGATGAAAATACCCACGCGCGGATCGTCCGTCTCCCAGGTTGTCAGGACGTCGTCCAAGGCGTCTTCCGAGGTTATCAAGGAGACGCGCGCGTCCTCATCGGCGAGCCGGCGGTAATAGTCCAGTTGCTTCACCGCTCGCTGATGCGCCTCCGCCGAGGTGTGATAGCCCTCCGGATGGCGCTTCGAGGCCTTGTAGACAAAGAGACTTCCGCCGGCCACCGCCACGTGGCCCGCGAGCAGCGCCGGCAGGCTGACCAAACACATCCCCGCGTGCTTGCGATACTCGGACGGCGCATCCCGCTCCGCCGCGCGGATCTCCGCCACCGGCTGCGTCAGATCGCGCCCCAGGACGACCGCGTTGTAGGCTATATCCAAATGCGCATCGATGATTATCTCTGACATCGTCACTCCTCAAAAGATAGTTGAAAGTTACAAGTTGCAAGTTGCAAGTTGCAAGTTGCAAGTTAAAAGTTACACGTGGTTAGTGTCTTAAAGGATGGTGGTGAATTTTGACTGATGACCCCAATGAAGCTCAACACCACCAAGGTCGCGGTGGGGCCAAAAGCCCACACAAGGCCCAAGGAATGGGAGTGAAGTGGGAAGATATGCCTTATTGAGATTCTGTGTGATCTGAGCCGCGTGAAGCCATCAGTCAATTTTAACCACTACCCAAAATTCTAAATTCGCAATTGACTGCTGAAAGATCTAAAAATCCGTGTAATCCGTGAAAATCCGCGAGCTATTTTCTAAAAGTGTCCGGTAGATAGATCGGTCTATATCGTCTGCTTCTGTTCGGCTTAATCGTGCGGTCATTCAGCCCATGGACGCTGACGCAACTTCCCCAATTGCCCGTATTGGCGCGATTGGAGGA
>CAZCAI010000327.1:0-1663 GCA_964496595.1 uncultured Anaerolineales bacterium | reverse complement strand
AATCGGCTTCCGCTGTGCCCGCAGTGCCGGCCCAGGTGGAACATCCACCCCCACGCCCACCCCGACGCCCACGCCGACGCCTATCCCCTCGGCCGCCGCCGAGATCGGGCCGGAGGGCGGATCGGTGTGGCTCAGCTATCCCCGGCATTTGACCATGCTCCAAGTTCCCCCCGGCGCGGTGCGCGACCTGACGACCTTCGAGTTGGTGTACGACCGCCGCCTCGATCCCCAGGGCGAGCTTCAGGGCCTCAATCATTTCTTCCGGTTTGATATCGAACCGCTGGAGAATGTCGCTGATCCGCTCTATCTGATGCTTGAATACGAAGAGACGCGGGGCGTCATCGCCGACACAATCACGCTCTACCGCTTGGATGATAATGTGTGGGTCACGGACGACATCGCAGTGATAGAGCAAAGTACATTTTTGGCGGGGCACATCCTGACCCAAATTAGCGAGCCGGGTGTGTATGGCCTGCTGGGGCGGACGAATCGGCTCTATCTTCCGCTGATGGTGCGCCGCGAGTGATGCGCAGAAGGGCAAAAGAGCAACGGGGAGCAAAAGCGCGCTGGCTTCTGCTCCCCGTGGTTTTTTGCCTTGCTCTCACCATCTTCTGTGCTGCCCTGGATTCAATGCTCCCGGCGTGAGGATGTTCACCGCATCCAAGCAGACCTCGTCGCCCGATTCGCATGTCGAAGGGTCTACGATCCAGTCGCGCGCGCCGTCGTCGTTGCTCCCCCGGCCCGTGAAGACCGCGCCGTCGTCGCGCCCCAGGCGACGGAAGGGGTTCTCGAAGCGGACGCCATCCGCCAGCGCGCCGAAGCTGTATGGCGTCACGTCGGTTCCCTCCGCCAAAAAGTCGATGCCGACCTCGCCCTCTGGCGTGGGCGCTAACAGCGCGAGATTCTCGTTGCGCGTCCCGATGCCGAATCCGGGATCGGTGGTCGCGTCCAGCGCGCCGTTGCCCACGTACAAAATCATCCGCCCGTCGCTGGCATCCAGATCGTCAGTGGGGAAGTAGGCCGCGTTCTCTGGGTGCTCCGTGGCGAGGATGAGGATGACCGTCCCGCGCGGCACGGCGGCGAAGGCCTCCAGGTCGGGGAAGATGAGCGAGCCTTCATTGCCGCCCGCCCGCGACTCATTGTCCGTGAGCCGCCAGCCGCGCAGATCGACCGTCTCTGGGCGCTGCACCAGCAATTCGATCCAGTCGCCTGTGATAGGTTGATGCTCCAGGCTGCGGTAGCGCGTGCCGTTGTCGTTGATCCAGACCTCGTTGATGATAACGTCGTTGGGGAAGGGGCCGGGTTCATCCGCCTCAATGGGGCGGATGTGGATGGCGAGGCGACACGGGCCATCCACCGGCCAGCGCAACGTCGCGTCGCCGATGGTGGGCGGGTCGGGAAGTTCGGGTCGCCGCCGCCGGCCCATCCAACACGTTCTCCCGACCTCTTCCGGGACGCTGCCGAAGCCGGCGAAGGTGAACCCGGAGTGCGGGACGATCATCAATTCCACCTCCGTCCCATCAAAGAAGTAACCCTCCCCCGGCAGCGGGAGACCGCTCACGTAGACCGCGCCCTTCTCTGGCGGTTCGACCTGCACGCGCAGCGTCACCGGCGCGGATAGCCCCCACAACTCGCCGAGCGCGCCTCGCATCGCCGCCGGGCG
>CAZCAI010000326.1:0-1696 GCA_964496595.1 uncultured Anaerolineales bacterium | reverse complement strand
CCTCGCAGGAGGAAGGTTGGCCGTAGGCCTGTCCAGAGGCCTTTAGTCCTCGCCCCCCTCATCTTTCACCCAATTCCCTACATGAACCTTGCTTAATCTGCTGAGATAGAGGCATAAAATTGTCGGGCAGATAGGAAGTTGAATCTCAGCTAGATGACTCAGCCGCCGGCAAGCGCACGGTGAAGGTCGTCCCCTGTTGCGGCGCGCTGGCGACCTGAATATCGCCGCCGTGCTCCTGCACGATTCGATAACAGATGGCCAGGCCCAAGCCGGTGCCCTCCTCGCCTTTGGTGGTGAAGAACGGCTCGAAGATGCGATCGCGAATCTCGTCTGGCATACCGACGCCGGTGTCGCAGACCTGGGCGGTCACGTGGCCGTTCTGGCGCTCCACCTGGATGTTCAGTCGCCCGCCCTCCGGCATCGCGTCGCGCGCGTTGATCACCAGGTTCATAAAGACCTCGCTGATCTGATCTGGCGCCGCCACAATCGACGGCAGGGCATCCGCACACTGACACTGTACATCAATATTACGTTTTTCCAAGTCCTTGCGGGTGAGGGCCAACACATCGGAGAGAATGTCCGAAATCACCACAGGCCGCCGTTCCTTGCGCGGGGGCCTGGAGAAGCTTTGGAGTTGCTTGACCAAGTCGGCGATCATATCGACCTGGCGCTCGATCAATGCAAGGTCTTCGCATAGATCAGGCTGATCCGCCACGCGCTCTTGAATCAAGTAGATGTAGTTCAGGATGCCCGTCAGCGGATTGTTGATGTCGTGCGCCACCGACGCCGCCAATCGGCCCAGCGCCGAGAGCTTCTCGTTGTGGCGAAGCTTTTCGTGCGCCTCGGCCAGCGCCCGTGTGCGCTCTTTGACCCGCTGTTCCAGCGTGGCGTTGAGATCACGCAACTCGTCCGTCGTCTGCTTGAGACGCAACATCGCGCGGACACGGATCAACAACTCCGCATTGGAGACGCTGGCGTCTAAGAACTCATCGGCGCCGGCGTTCACCACCTCCGCGATGCTCACGTCGTCCTCGTCGTCCCGCACCATAACCAGCGGCACGAAGGGTAACTCGGCGGCCTTGATCCGCCGCGCGATGTCGCAGGCCTTTTCACCCTCCAGGTTGGTGACCATCAGGATCAAGTCCGGCGGATTGGCGCGCATCGCATCGCAGACCTCGGCGCCGCTTTGCACGCGGCGCACCGTGTAGCCCGCGCTTTGCAGCACCTGCCGCGCCCGTCGAGCAAACGTCCGCTCGGCATCGGCGATCAAAATATCCGCAAACAAAAACCCCATACTCGCCATTATATCTGTCTCAACCCAACCTCTGCTACCCATATATGATTCCACTGAAAAAGCTAAAAGGTCTCGCCAAAGCGCTAAGAAAAAAATAAGATCCAGGTTAATTTTCGTGATCAGAGACGGTGATTTGATGAATAAAATTAAATCAAACCTTAAAAATCTTGGCGACGTTGCGTCTTGGCGTGGGGTAGTCCCCTTCTTTCAGGAGAGTCATAATCTGATTAGAAAACCTCTAACGATAGTCTAATCATACACCCTCTTTACGTAAGTTCAATTAGACTTAGATGGTAATTCTGTGGCGATTGCATAAGCGTGCTATCCTGCTCGGCTGTGTTAGAATAACTATCTACCGGACACTTTTAGAAAATAGCTCGCGGATTTTCACGGATTACACGG
>CAZCAI010000325.1:0-1729 GCA_964496595.1 uncultured Anaerolineales bacterium | reverse complement strand
GCAGAGGTCATCAATGAGGCGGGCTACGCGGCCGAGACTGTACCGACCCCGGAGGATGGCGCCGTGGACGACGGCTTCTACACCCTCTTCGCGCCAGCCGGTACGCAGACGTTCACCGCGACGGCCATGAGCTATGGCGCCGCTGTGGTGGATGTCGCCGTGGTGGACGGCGATACTGTGGCGCAGGACTTCCTCCTGCCCGCTGGTCTTTTGAGCGCCACGCCGGAGGGCCTGGACGTGACCGTTGATCTCGGCTACACAGATACCCGCACCCTGGATCTGATGAACGCGGGTGACGTGGCGGCTGAGTTTACGCTCATCGAGCGCGCGGGCCAGATGTATCCGCTCTCTATCCCGGCCTTCACGGGCGAACTGCCGCAAAAGGATAAGGAGACGCTCTCAACAGGGCCGGCACCGCAATCTGAGCCGGGTGAAGGATTACGCGCTGCTACGGACGCCTTCCCGCTCGAGGTTGCCTCGCCAGCTTTTGCCATCGATGTGTTTCCCGGTTCCGATCTGGTTTACATCCCTGATACCACCGATCCCGCAACTTGGGATGTGGTGGGCGGCGTCACGCTGGGCGGCGCCTATGCCGGCGATTTCCTGGGCGGCAACTTCGGTCAGATGTACGTGTTGGATGCTTCCAACAAATTATACTTGGTGGAGACGGCCACGGGCGCGGCGATGGAGATTGGCGATAGCGCCCCGGCCAGCGGGCAATCCTGGACCGGGATGACCGGCTCGACGGATGGCACGCTCTATGCCTCCAGCACCGATTGTGGCGGCACCTCCATGCTCTATGCTGTGGATCCGGGCGCCGGCACGCCGACGGAAATCGGCCCGATCACCAACGCCCCCTGCATCATCGACATTGCGATCAACGCCGAAGGCGAGATGTACGGTGTGGACATCGTGAACGACGAACTGGTGCAGATCGATCCGGAGACGGGCGCGGGCACGGTGGTTGGCTCGACCGGCTTCACTGCGAACTACGCTCAGGGTCTGGATTTTGAAGAAGAGTCCGGTATCCTGTACTGGGCGGCCTACGGCGCCAGCGGCGAACTGCGCGTCATCGACACGACCACCGGCGCGAGCGCCCACATCGGCGCGTTCCCCGGCGGTGCGGAAGTGGACTGTCTGGCCTTCCCCACCGGCGGCGTGGCGGATGTCCCCTGGTTATCCGAAGCCCCCATCACGGGCACCGTGTCCGCGGCGGGCGACACCTCGGTGACCGTGGACTTCGACGCAGCCTACGTGGATCAGCCGGGCGAGTACCACGCCGAACTGATCGTCAAGAACGACACCCCCTACGGCAAATTCAACATCCCCGTGACGATGACGGTCACCGGGCCGGCCTCTTGGGGTAAACTCATGGGAACCGTCACCGGCCTGGGCGCCTGCGACGACGATCCGGCCCCGCTGGAAGAGGCCGAGGTCCACGTAGAAAGCGCCACGACTGGCCATACCTGGACGGTCACGACCGACATCAGCGGCACCTACCAACTCTGGCTTGATCAGACCCACAGCCCCCTTACGGTCACCGTGAGCGCCCCCGATTACTACGGTCAGGAAGGCGGCGTGGCGGTGGAGCAGGGCGAGACAACGGTGCTCGATTTTGACCTGCGGCTACTCCAGCCCTGCCTCAACTACGACCCGGCCGACTTCGACGTGACGTTGCCGATGGGCGATAACCTCGTCGAGACGCTGACCCTGAGCAACACCGGCGCGG
>CAZCAI010000324.1:0-1763 GCA_964496595.1 uncultured Anaerolineales bacterium | reverse complement strand
TTCAGCCACATCTACCTGCCCCTGGTGCTGCGCGGCGATTGAGTTGATGTGATAGCTGGATAAAAGAAGGCCTCGGCAGGGCTTGCGCAGCTTGCCGAGGCCTGATTTTTTTTGATTCTGTTAGGTGATTTCGAGGTAGTTTTTGTAGCCTCCTCAGCGAGTTTAGTTTCCTATTGCTATCCAATTGAGTCTGAATTTGATGGTGGTGTTTTTTGACATCTTGACTTGCGTACTACATCGATGAGGCCCATCGTGACCTAATACTTGGATGGGTTGTGCGTTCCAATGCCCGTTAATTGCGATAAAAGTTCGCACACCATTGGGGAAACAAGGATACTCAACTGTCACGAAACCATTGTCATCTGTACCATCAAACACCTGATTGCCAGAATGAATTATTTCATTGTCGCCGTTTGCGCTTTTGAGCAGAGATGGTGCTTTATCTTGCGTGACTGCTCCATCTGCAATCTTATCCGTCTTAATCGCCCCATCCGGCACGGTGAGCGCTGCAGGGACGTTTCCGACAACCTCACGGGGTGACATTTCGCCATCGTTCCCGACCTGCACGCCCAGATAGGATGCGCCGCTGCTCCACACCGTCGAGGAGATGGGCGTCAGGCTGCCCAACATCACGTTGAAGAGGCCATCCGCCACCGGGACGGCGTTGGTGTTGGTATGCGCCTCGGTCCACAATGCGGTTCCGCTCGACGGCGCGTCGTACAATCGAAAGGTGATGTCCACATCGCCGCTCAGCGGCTCACTGTTGGCATCCGTCAGGTAGCCCTGATAGCTGAGCAGGCCGGTGTTGACCTGAGAGGCCGGCGCGACCTGGGGCGCGGCGCTCGGCGCGGCCCAGGCGTGGTAGGCGAAGAGCAGCAACGCCATCATCACTAACGTGCCGGCGTTCGGCACTAATTGGCGAGAGAGCTTGTGGAGCATCCGGCGGCCGATAGCGGCAAAGGAACGTTTCGCTGTTTGTGATTTCTGCATCGTAGACTCCTTTTTCTGTGCAAATGTGATCATCAAAGGGCGATTCATTGGCGTACTACCAAAGGCAGATAGACGCGATGGGTTGTCCCCGCCCGACCCTGCCCGCTCCAATAGCCTGAGGAAAGCCGATAGCCAGCGCTGGACAAAACCCCGATGAGGGAAGGTTGCCCGACGGTGCCGCGCAGCCGATAGGTGGTGGATTGCCCATTTTTGGGGGCGGCGCCCCAGGTGCTGCGCGCCAGACGATAGCCTGCGGAGGCCGGGCGCTGGGGGTAGATGTCCAGGAGGATGGCGTCCTGATAGGTTGTGGAGATATTGCCCGCCACATCCTTGATCTGGATCTCGACGGTGTGGGAGTGGCCGGTGAGGGCCGGCAACTGCCAGAGGGTGCGAGCGTCGTAGGCCTGCCACGCGCTCCACGCGCCGCCCGCATCCCGCAACCGCATCTGGTGGAGGCCGCTGGTCGGGTCGCTGGCGGTGGGGTTGATGCGGACGAGCACACCGGGAGTGCTGGTCGCGCCGTCGTTGAGAGCCAGGGAGCCGGTGGGAGCGGTGGCGTCGATGGGGACGGCGATCTGTTTGGTGGATTCCCAGTTGTCCTCGTTGTCCTGGGATCTATAGGAGACAGTGTGACGGCCATCGCCGGAGACGGTGATGGGGCCGGTGTAGGTTTGCCAGGCGCCGTCGTCGATCTTGTACTGCGTGACCTTGACACCGCTGCCGCCGCTGTTGTCGCTGGCGGTGAGGGTGACCTGCACGTCGGAGGTGTACCA
>CAZCAI010000323.1:0-1776 GCA_964496595.1 uncultured Anaerolineales bacterium | reverse complement strand
GCGATGGCCGCCTGCCATTTCGCCTCGCCCAACAGATCCAGGCCCGCCTGGTAGCGCTCCGCCAGGCGACGACGGCGCACCGCCTCGGCCCGCTCGCGATCCAAGCCCTGCTTGGCCGTGGTCAACATCTCCAGCGCCGCCGGGTGGTCGGGGTCTAAGCGCACCATCTGCGTGCAGCAATCCAACGCCTCCAGCCACTCGCCGACGGCCAGCAGTTCCTTCGCCTGCGCGGCCAACTGTTCCAGCGTGGATTCGCGCTGGGCGGCGGCGCTCCAGTTATCGGCCACCTCGTGCAGCGCCGCGACGAAGGCCCCGGCGCTGGGATAGCGCTCGGCGGGCGGTTTGCGCAGCGCGCGCAGGAGCACGGCGCTCAGGTCATCGCCCAACGCGGGAAGCACCTCCTGCGGCGGAGGCGGCGCTTCGTAGGCGTGCGCGTGGATCACGGTCGGCGTCTCGCCCGCGAAGGGCGCGCGGCCCGTGAGCATCTCGTAGGCCACCACGCCCAGCGCGTACACATCCGCCAGCGGCGTGACCTCGCCCCAGCGCGCGCGATCCGCCTGCTCCGGGGCCATATAGGCCGGCGTACCCAAGTTGGAGCCGCTCTGCGTCAGCTTCGTGCTGGCCTGCATCGAGCGCACCAGCCCGAAGTCGGTCAGCACGACCCAGGGATGCGCCGCGTCGCCGTCCAACAGCACGTTGGCCGGCTTGATGTCGCGGTGGGTGAGCGGCGGCTCTTGCCTGTGCAGGTCATCCAACGCGGCGGCCAGCGGCGCGAGGATGGCTAAGGCGTGCGTCAAGTCCAAGGGCGCCTCCGCCTCGAGCAGATCGCGCAGCGTGCGCCCCTCGCCGATGAGAGCCATCGCCAGAAAGAGCGCGCCCTCGACCTCGCCAAAGTCGTAGACGGGCACGATGTTGGGATGGCGCAGGTTCGCGGCGGTGCGCGCCTCCTGCCGGAAGCGCGCGACGAACGCCGCCTCCTCGGTGAAGCCGCCCGTGATGACCTTGAGCGCCACCTCGCGCTCCATTTTAGTATCGTGCGCGCGGTAGACCACGGCGAATCCGCCGCGCCCGATTTCTTCAATGATCTCGTATTTGCCGATGGTTGTCATAGTCACCTCGTCTTGGTCCCGTTGACCCCGTTAGCAAGCATAGTATACTAAATCTGCATTGAGTAAAGTTGAGTAAAATAATTGAACGTCGGAAAAGATGGTAAGGATTAGGAGGAGTAGGAAAGATGACCACAGCTATCCATAAGAAAGTAACCTCTCAAGGTGTGTTGGTGCCGCGCTCGCTCCTCACGGCCTGGGGAGACGTCGAAGAGGTCGAAATCGAACAGCGCGCCGATGTCATCATCATCAAGCCCAAAGAGGCCCAGGCAGATCCCGTGCGCGAGCAGATTGTGCGGGAGATGAAGGCCGACGGCTTGATCGAAACGCTGCCTTGGCCCCAGCCGCCGGTGGTCTCGCCGGCGGAGCGCGCTCGCTTAGCGGAGGCACTGAGTCACGGTCAACCTCTCTCCGACATCATCCTTGAAGAGCGGGAAGAATGCGCGTGACAAAAATCTCGTAGTGGATGATCCCAACCACTACGGGAGCGACGGCTGATCGTCGGAATGCATCCCGCCGTGCCCCTTGCCGAGGATTGAAATCCCCGGCTACTAAGCGTAGGTCAACTAATGAAGATTAAGAAAATAATCCAGTCATAGACGGTTGCCGTGCCGGCCATCGCCCGGACGTAAACATCCGGGCTAAAAGAGCAAAGCCTCCTTCGGAGGCT
>CAZCAI010000322.1:0-1802 GCA_964496595.1 uncultured Anaerolineales bacterium | reverse complement strand
CGTGATCTTCCAGTAGCCGAAGGCGGCGTTGGGGAAGATTTTGGACTGCTCCGTCGCCTCGAAGGCCAGGAAGGTTTCCAGGATGCGTTGGATATCGGCCTCGGCCAGCTCGCAATTCTTCTGGCCCAGATTCTTGCGCAGCGGCGCGTACCACTCGGTCGCGTCGATAAGCTGCACCTTGCCCGCGCGGTGCGCCGGCTTGCGGTTGGTCAGCACCCAGATGTAGGTGGCGATCCCGGTGTTGTAGAACATATTGAGCGGCAGCGCGACGATGGCCTCCAGCCAATCGTTTTCGATGATCCACCGGCGGATGTTGCTTTCGCCCTGGCCCGCGTCGCCGGTGAAGAGCGACGAGCCGTTATGCACCTCGGCGATGCGGCTGCCCAAAGGCGTATCCCGCTTCATCTTGTGGAGCTTGTTGACCAGAAAGACCAACTGCCCATCGGAGGAGCGGGTGATCAGACTGTACTCGGGGTCGCCATCGTACTCGATGACCAGCCGGGGATCGTTCATATCGTTCTTGCCCCCCATCCGGCTGCGGTCGGTCTTCCAACTCTTGCCGTAGGGCGGATTGGAGAGCATAAAGTCGAAGTCGAAGCCAGGGAAAGCATCGGCGGAAAGCGTGGAGCCGAACTGGATATTTTCCGCCTCCTGCCCCTCGCCCTTGAGCAGCAGATCGGCTTTCGCGATGGCGTAAGTCTCCGGGTTGATCTCCTGCCCGTAGAGATGAATGGAGACCTCCTTGCCGTGCGCTTCGGCCAGCTCGGCCAACGTGCGCTCGGCGATGGTCAACATCCCGCCGGTGCCGCAGGCGCCATCGTAGACCAGGTACGTGCCGGATTCGATCCGGTCGGCGATGGGGACGAAGATCAAGCGCGCCATCAGATCGACCACGTCGCGGGGCGTGAAGTGCTCGCCGGCCTCCTCGTTATTCTCCTCGTTGAAGCGGCGGATCAGCTCCTCGAAGATCGTGCCCATCGCGTGATTATCGAGGCCGGGCAGCCGGACGCTGCCATCGCCGTTGCGCACCGGCGCCGGGCTGAGGTTGATGCTGGGATCGAGGTACTTCTCGATGAGATGGCCGAGGATGTCGGCCTCGATGAGCGTGGGAATCTGGTTGCGGAACTTGAATTTTTCGAGGATCTCTTGAACGTTGGGCGAGAAGCCATCGAGATAGGCCTCAAAGTCCGCTTGCAGGCGTTGCTGCGTGGCGCGGGCGCGCAGATCGCGCAGGGTGAAGGGCGAGATGTTGTAGAAAGCCTGCCCGGCGGCCTGCTTCAGCGAGGCGTCCTGGTTGACGATCCCGGCCTGATCGAGGCGGTCTTTCATCGCCAGCACCGCTTCCTTGGTCGGTTCGAGCACGGCATCCAGGCGGCGGATAACGGTCATCGGGAGAATCACATCGCGGTACTTGCCGCGCACGTAAATATCGCGCAACACGTCATCAGCGATCCCCCAGATGAAGTTGGCAATCCAGTTAAGTTGCGGTTGTTCCATTGATACTCCTTTGTGTTTCTTTGCGTTGCTTTGGGCAATCGAAACACCCCCGGCGACGCGATGAGAGATCACGCTGGCGCGGGGGGCGCTTTCTTTTTAGTGACGTTTTTCAGTATAGGATAATTCCTAAAAGATGCAAAACATCAAAGCAACAAAACAACAAATCTTCTTCATCTGCTAGTCAGTCCGGCTCTTAAGGAGAAAATAACTTTCCCATTTAAGGGCTGCATATAGCCATAAAACCGGGGAAGCCTGCGGATGAATCGCAGGCTAAAAGCTCAAGTCGGCTGAAGGCCGACTGTAAG
>CAZCAI010000321.1:0-1827 GCA_964496595.1 uncultured Anaerolineales bacterium | reverse complement strand
GAAGCCCGTAAAGCCGCGCAGATCGGCGAAGAGCACGGAGATCATCTGACGCTGGCCGCCGGGCCGGACGCCCTCCGGGTGCTCCAAAATGCGCTGCACTACCGAGGGCGCGACGTAGTGCTCAAAGAGATTACGCAATTGCTGCTTTTCTCGCTGACGCTGTTCGTCTAACTCCACCAGAAGTCGCGAATTTTCAATGGCAATCGCGGCGTAATCGCCCAACATGTGCAACAGCTTGCGGTCGCGGTCGGTGAAGGGATGGCGGGTGTCTTTGTTGCTGACCACCAGGAAGCCGATGTTGTCCTCGCCGACGTTAAGCTGCGTCTGCACCATCAAGCGCCCGGTCTGCGTGTACATCGCCTGCGACTCGTCCAGATCCGCGTAGGCGTGGCCCTGGCGCTGACGCCGCACGGTGATCTCCGGGCGTCCCGTCTGCGGATCGCGCAGGATCAACTGTCCACTCGCCGCGCCGGTGAGATAGAGGGCCGCTTCGACAATACGATCCAGCAGCTTCCCCCGCTCTTTCAGCGAGGTCACAGCCTTGCTGATGTGATAGAGGGTGTCCAGCTCTTTGAGGCTCTGGGTCAGTTCGGCGTTGGTCTTTTTCAAGCGCACGGAGGTCTTCTTCAACTGGATGAAGAGCGCCTCGCGTTCCTCTTCCAGGCGCGTGATATGGAGCACGTGCTCCACGGCGTCCAGCAACTCCTCGACGCCGAAAGGCTTCGCGACATAGTCCCGCACGCCCAGGCGGAAGGTGTCCACCGCCACCGACTCCGAACCGTAGGAGGTGATCATAATCACGGGGATGAAGACGTTGCGCTCCTTGAGCGCCTTCAGCACCTGCAGGCCATTCATCCGGGGCATCTCGTAATCCAAGAGAATCAGATCGGGGTAGACCTCCAAAGCCATCTGGAGGCCGGTCGCGCCATCAGAGGCTGTCGAGACCTGATAACCCGCCGGCTCCAGCACGGAGTTCTGTGTGAACTCGCGGATCTCTTCGCTGTCGTCGATCACGAGGATATGAATATCTTGCGGATCGATAGCCTTTCGCATCTGCATCTCGCCGCCAACTGTATCGAATGGACGTTCGGGCGCACTTTCTAAGTCCCCCGAACGTTGCCGGGCTTGATATGACATGGCCTCTATTCTAATGATTTCCTAAAATAAAGCAAAAATACATCTTGATTACTCGCGCGCCGGGGCATCGGCGGCAGCGGAGACCAGTGAAAGTTGGCGCTGGTAGAGTTGGCTGTAGACGCCGCCGAGCGCCAGCAGCTCCTCGTGATCCCCCACCTCGCGGATGCGGCCCTCCTCCAGCGCGATGATCTTATCGGCGTTGCGAATGGTGCTCAGGCGATGAGCGATCACCAGCGCCGTCCGGCCCTCCAGCACCTTATCGAGCGCCTGTTGGATGAGATACTCAGCCTCCGCGTCCACCGATGAGGTCGCCTCGTCCAAGATCAGGATGCGGGGATCGGCCAGGATAGCGCGGGCCAACGCCAGTCGCTGCTTCTGCCCGCCGCTGAGCCGCACGCCGCGCTCTCCGATCTCGGTGTCGTAGCCCCGGGGCAGCTCGGTGATGAAGTCGTGCGCGTAGGCCGCCTTCGCCGCCGCGATCATCTCCTCCTCCGGCGCGTCGGGCTTGCCGTAGCAGATGTTGTCGCGCACGGTCGTATTAAAAAGGAAGGTGTCCTGCAAGACCACGGCGACGCGCTGGCGCAGCGATTGGAGCTGCACCGTCCGCAGGTCGCGGCCATCGACGAGCACGCGCCCACGCAGCGGATCGTAGAAGCGACAGAGCAGATTGGCGATGCTCGTCTTGCCCGC
>CAZCAI010000320.1:0-1886 GCA_964496595.1 uncultured Anaerolineales bacterium | reverse complement strand
GTGATGCGGTAGGGATTGTAGCCGTCGGCGGTGGTGGCGTTGAGGAATTTGGCGATCATCCCCTCGACGCTGGCGGGGAAGGCGTAGGCCAGCGGTTGCCAGTTCTGGAAGATGTCGCGCCAATTGCCCTGATAATCCAATCGGGGCGCGCCGTCCGGGTGCTTGAGATTGATGGAGAAGCGATTCCAGGGCCGGCTGGGATCGCCGTGGCGGCGGCTGAAGGTGAGCGGGAGGTATTCGTAGCAGAGGCGCTGCACGTCGGGATCGCCGTAATCGGCGGCGCGGGCATAGAGATCGGGCAGATCCAACGCGGCGGGCAGCGCGTCGAACCACGCCTGGTGCGCCGCCAGCGCGCGCCGGTTGCGGGTGCGCACAAAGTCGCGCAGGTCGGCGGTCTCGACCTGGTAGCCATTGGCGAAGACGCCGCCGCGCATAATGTTGAACATCACGTTGGCGAAGTGATGGGCCGTGGTCAGCGGCTCGCCGGAGGCTTGCAGGCCATCGGCGGCCGCAACCAGGCGGATCAGACCCTCGTCGCCGGCCTCAATATCGGTCTCTATCTGGCGGATCAGAGCGGCGTCGGGCTGGTGCAGATACTGCACCCGATTGACGACCGCGGCGCCGTCCTGGTTGATATCGGCGACGAGGTGCCAGGCGCGCGTCTCCCCGGCGGGGAGGTCCACATCAGCGTGGACGAAGTAGGCCGCCGGCCGGCCGCGCACATCGGTCTCCGGCGTCAGCGCCGCGCCCCGGCGGAAAGCGTCTAGTTGCTCGGACGAGAGGAGGTGGAACGTCGGCGTCAAGCCCGCCTGCCAGACGGTGGTCGCTTGGAGCGCTTCGCTCGGCTCGGGCCGGTCGCTAATCGTAGCGCTGAGGCTGAAGATGCCCAGGCCGGTCTCTGGTTCAAGCTCATTGCGCTTGTAGGCGTGGAGCAGATAGCTGGATGAGGCTTGCAGATCTAAGACATCGCCGGACGGTAGCAGATTTTGCATCCCATCCAACAACGAGATGTGAGCGGGGGTGTCATCAGTATTTTCCAGCCACGCGCTCTTGACGAAGCCCAAGCGGTCGCTGGTGCGCCAGGCGTAGCGATACACCAGCGCCAGATCGTGATTGATCTCCTCGAAGATCAGTTTATTGCCCGCGATGTTCTTGTAAAGCTGGCGCTCGATGCGATACAGGCCGGCATAGCGTGATGAAAATGGCTCCCATAGATACGTCGCCCCATCGCGCTGGTCGCGCTGCACCAAAAAGATGGCCTTGGGGCCGGTGTACTCGCTGTGAGCGGTGATTTTATCGACGGTCTCGTAGGGGAAGAGCGCGTTTTCGGCGTTGGTGCGTCCGGCGGTCAGGCCGCCGGTGCTAGCCACAAAGAGCCAGTGATTGCTGCTGCTGACCAGGCTCATAAAGAACGGCGGCATTTGATCATAGTGGCGGATGCGGTAGTACGTCTCGCCCAACCTCTCGACGTACTGGCCGTCGATGGACTGCGACTCGAAGTGCGCGGGATTCGCGCCTAAGTGGATTGCGGTGTCATTCATAAACATGCCTCCTCAAGAATAAGTTCAAAGTTACACGTTGCGAGTTAAAAGTTCCGCAAGGTCAAACGTCTAAAGTCAGGAAGTCCAAAAGTCGATTGTGCTGCACGCTTACGTTGCAGATTCACGCTTTAACTTGATATTTTTAGGAAAACAAACCTCCCAAACACACACAGTTTCCCGAGGGAAAAGGCATCTGTTTGGGAGGTTTTTGATGGTTGAACTCCCTTGACGTAAGCTGCGATATAGGACGTCAACAACTTGCCCATCCCTATGCTATAGCACTTTCCGGGATGGGCAAGTTATGTTATTTGATTCTAGTGCTTCATAATGAGCGGGAGATATAGC
>CAZCAI010000319.1:0-1973 GCA_964496595.1 uncultured Anaerolineales bacterium | reverse complement strand
TCGCAGGAGGAAGGTTGGCCGCCAGGCCTGTCCAGAGGCCTTTAGTCCTCGCCCCTCCCCCGGCAAATTCATTCTTTCACCCAATTCCCTAATGAGCCAATACCTATAAGAGCTTAACCATTTAGTCTTGTGAGGTGCAACGCACTTTTAGGTTTATTGCCACGCATATACTGCATGAGGTCGCGCCTTTCCTTCAGTTCAAGTGCGTTGCACCTGTTTGAGACGAAACAGATACAAAATCAGAACGTGACCACACGCTTGCCCGACTTTAGCCAGTTGGTCAGGAACTCGCCGCTGTAGAAGACCTCGACGCCCAGGGCCTCCAGGTCGTCCGCGATCTGGTAGCTATCGGCGCAGGCCTTGCACGCGCCGACCCGCACGCCCAGGTCGATCATCACGCGGAGCTTCAGTTGGAGTTCCTTGTCCTCCGTCAGCAGCTTTTGCGACGGCCCCCAGACGAGGAGGTTGATCTCCCGCCACCACCCCAAGCGCTGGGCGTTCTTGGCGTACATCAAGACCATATTGCGCGCGACGTCGCGGTCGCCGCTGGTCCAGACGATGAGAAGTTCATCGGGTTGGGCAATTGACTCAGCATTCATCGTCGCTCCCACTCCTGCACAGCCCGTTGGAAAGCGGTGCGCAATCGCGCGTCGGGCAGATCATTGACACCCATGTAGCACTCGCCATCCACCCAAATCTCTAGCCCGCCATCGGGCGACGTGCCCAAATCGATTTTATAGCTCGCCAGGTAGGGATCTCTTTCCAATTCCGCCCGGAAGATGTCCTCGATCTGTTCGGCGAAGGGGGACGCCAGGCGCTCGCCCGCCTCCTCGCCGTACATCCCAGCCTCGCTGCCCGCTCGCTGCCGCGCGGCCACGGTCTCCGGCGGCGGCGTGCTCCTCATCCATTCGGGCTTCACGACGGGGGAATCCTCGATCAGATCCACGCGCCGGCGACTCAAAAAGAACACCGCAATCACCACAAAGGCAAGCCCGACCGCTAGGCCGCCAATCAACAACACAACTTGCGGAACCTCCATAATTCACCTCCTGATATAAATAGATAGCGCCACTCAAATCTCAGGATCGCAGGACGGTGGGGAGATAGAGTCGATCACATCCTGCAAACCAGGCGATTTGGATGGCTGTTCGATAGAGCGCCTGCGAGACCTCCAACGGCGCAGGCGCGATCTGATAAGCGGTATCGTCCACGGCGGATGCCGTGATCCACCAGCGGTCGGCGACCCAACTAAGACCGCGCTCGTACTGCGGCATGATGATGGTTTCCCGCTCCCAGGCGTAGGCGGGGAAGCAGTGAAAGCTCTCCGGCGGGCGGTCGCCGCGCGCGGACTCGAACGCATCCAGCGCCGCATCCGCCGTCTCGAAGCGCTGCACGTCCACGCGCGCGGCATGGCCGGCCGCCACCGGGCAATCTAAGTGATAGGTCGCGCCGCTGTGCCGCACTTGCAAGGGGCAGGCGAGCGCGTCGGCGGTCTGGAGCAGGGCGACGACTTCGGTATCGGTGGGCGGCACGGTGAGGCGCAGCGGCGGCGCGACATCGCCGGTCCAGTAGGCCGGGCCGGGATAGCCCAAATGCACCTCGAAGCTCGAGCGCGCCGTGATAGTGACCGCGCCCGCGCCGATAGCGTGCAGCGTGAAGGTGACGTGATCCGCCTCGCCGGGGTACAACGCGCGGTAATGCATGATCGATTCCGGCGACGGCGTCGTGAAAATCGGGATGGACTGCTCGGAGAAGATCATAAGCCGGTAGTCGGGCAACCCCACGCTGCCGCATCCGGCGTTCGTGAGCGTGACGGAGACCGTGAGGAGATCGCCGGCCCGGGGCGTCGGCGGCTCGGCGACCGCGCGCATCTCGGTGGTGTGCTGCGTGCAGGTCGGCGTGGATTGCGGGGCCGCCACCGGCGGAGAGACGGGCGCCGCCGCGCCATGGGCCGTCAACCAGCATCCCAATCC
>CAZCAI010000318.1:0-1994 GCA_964496595.1 uncultured Anaerolineales bacterium | reverse complement strand
GTTGGTGGGGATCACAGGCCTTTTTGACGTCGTTGATGAAAAACAAAAGGTTACCGTCTGCTAACTTAGGAGCACGCCGAAAAAAGCAGCGCTCCTGATACCCCCGAGAGGACTCGAACCTTGGGCTGTCATTTTTAAGAGGCGCACCTGTAACGGACTCGTTACGAATCTATATCGTAAGAGATCCCTATTTTTCGCTGAAAAAACTCCTCCATCAATTCCTGCAATCGATCCTCCTGGGACATACTCCCTCGTCCCAAATTAGTGATGTGGGATGCGACATCGTCATCCACCAGACGCGAGTAGATCCTATCGGTCGTCTCGAGCGATTCATGCGTCAAGTTCTGGCTGATGGCCTTCATATCCGCCCTCGTTGTAGCTCTGTCCATAGCCCAGACGGTGTGGCCGTGGCGTAGGCGATGGGGTGAAAGATATTCGATCCTGGTGCGATGGCAGAGATTACGCAGATGGCGACGGACATTGTTAGATCGATGGTCACCGACGACCTGCACGGGATCGACCGTCTGATCTGGTGTGAGTACCGCGTAGTAGAGTCCACGCCCCTCAGTTGCCGTTTTCACCTTACGATACCACCGGCCCGCAATCGCTCGGAGATCCTCAAGCTCCGGGTGCGGCAGCAGGTAGGTATTGGCCGCTTTACCCCTCTTAGTTTGGACCCCCAAGGCTGGATGTTGGTTGAGTTGTACCGGCCTTTGATCCCAATGGATGGCCCGCAGCGGCAGCGTCACAAAGGCGCTGACGCGCATCCCGGAGAGGAACAAGAACGCGACGGCAGCCTGAATACGCTCTTCGGTAAGCGTGCGCGGTTCCACGGCCATCAGGGCGCGCACATCCCCTAAGCTGTAGATCTTCCGGCGCTTGATATCTTTCTCTTTGAGATTGGAGCTGTGGCGGCCTTGTGGCGGAAGATCGGGCGGCGGCGGCCTGGGCCGCGACGGCCACCGCCGACGCGGTGCGCTTCCAGCAGACCGCCACTGCGGAAGCTATCGCCGGCGCGGTGACCGCCACCGCCGAGAGCGCGGCGGCGATCCGCCAGGCTGAGCTGACCACCCGGCGCGAGGAGTTGATCTACCCCCTGAAAGCCTACGGCCCGTGGGCGTTAGTCGTTTTGCTGGCCGGCCTCTGCGCCTTCGCCGTGATCCGCTTCATCAAGGCCGCGGAGGTGCGCGCGCGCGATCCAGCGCGACGCGCGCGGCGGCGTGCTGGTGTATGACCCCGACCGCTCCTTTGGCCCCGTGGCCGTCCTTGACGGCGAAGTGAGTATGTCCTCCTTAGTGGATGAAGATCAACAGGCGGCGGTGACGATGCGCGATCAGGCCGTGGCCCTGGCGACGCGTGGGCTGCCCCGGAAGGAACGCCAACGCTCGCAGAGCACGCGGCGCCGCCAGGCGCAGCGCCTGGCGATGACGGGCGCCGCCCCGCGTGCAGGTGATCCCGCCGAGGAAGGTGGCGGGCTGGCTGCGAGAGGTGCGACCTAAGACGCTGGCAATGATCATAGAGAACTCAAACGAGGTGACCTGATGAACCGAGGTACGTTTTTACAGGCAGAACGCGCGGCGCGCGTGATCCCCACGACGCGACGCGCGCCGTCTGTTGGAGGATTGGCGAGTGCGCGGCTGGCTCGAAAAGGACGCGACGCGGAACAATGCACACGTGATAACCCGCAAATTGCGCGATTTGCTGCCCAACCTGCCCAACCCCGCCCAACCGGGAGGAGAGCGATGAAAAATCAACAGTTGGCGATGTTTGACGAGCCGCAGCCGGCCCAAGGGGCGACGTGGGCCGTGATCTGGGGCCGAGGTAAACCTTTGGAGGCGACGGTCAAGCGCGCGGTGACCACGCACTATCAGGAGACCGGGCGCCTGCCGGCAGCGCTGCGTTGCTCGGCGGGCGAACTGGAGGACGTGCGCGCTGCCCTGCGCGAGCTGGAGCTGCACACCTTGGCCCAGCGCGTGACCGGCTGCGCGGGGATC
>CAZCAI010000317.1:0-2042 GCA_964496595.1 uncultured Anaerolineales bacterium | reverse complement strand
CGCCTGGAGCCGGCCATCGACGGTGTAGAGCGCCTCCGCCATCGGCAGCAGATCCGCCCGCGCGATCTCCGCCGTCCAGCCGGTATCCGGCGCGCTCGCATCATCCTGCAGATACGCTTCCAGATCCTCCGGCCAGACGATGATCAAATCTGGCTGATGTTCTGGCGTCGTCGCGGCCAACTTCGCCTGAATATTTTTCTGGTACTCGGTGATGAGCAGGATCTCGTGGCCGTGCTCCGCGTTGAATTGATCGCTCTGAACCTGGATGGCCCGCGCCTTCGCGCCCTGGAGACTGTGCCACAGCACGATGATCTGCCGCTCCCCGGAGCGCGCGACCTGCGCCGGGACGCATCCATTGAGTGTGAGAGCTAAGAGGGATATGATTATGAGCACCAATATCGAGTGAAATGAAAACGACTTGATTTTCATACGGTTTCCTATTGGATTCAGTTTGTATCAGCCTGTCGCCGATTTCCGCCGGAGGAGATCGCGCAGAAGCTGAATCTCCTCCACATCCATCCAGCGCAGGAAGAGCAGGTAGACCAGGCCGCCGGCGCTGCTGGCTAACAGCACGCGGATTGCGTAGCCCATCGCGCCGGGGTAGACGATACTTTCGGCCCACATCAGTATTCCGGCGGTGGGCAGCGCCATCACAACGGCGCCCGCTAAGGCCAGCAGCCCGGTGTGGCCCACGTTGTACGGCCCCAGCCGCCCGATTTTGCGCCGGAAGAGGTAGAGCATCAGCAGCGCGTGCGTGGTCAGTTTGAGCGAGTTGGCCAGGATCAACAGCCAGAGTTGCGGCGGCGCGAAGAGGGTGGGGAGCAACGCCATGCCGACGTAGAGCATCACCGTTGCGACGCCGACTAAGGCCGGCGTCCAGGTGTCCTTCCGCGCGTAGAAGGCGAAGATCAGCGGCTGATCCAACGCCGCGAAGACCAGGCCCAGCACCGAGAAGCGCAGCGCCTGCGCGGTGGCTAAGGTGTCGGCGGGCATAAATTCGCCGCGCTGGAAGAGCAGCGCCACCACCGGCTCGGCCAGGACGAGCAGGCCCACGGCGGCGGGCAACACCAGCACCAGCACCAATCGCAGCCCTCGGGCCAGCGTCGCGCGGAAAGCCTCGTCATCGGCGTTGGTCGCGTAACGCGAGAGCGTGGGCAGAATCGCCACGGAGACGGCGGTGACGACCAGGCCGAGCGGCAGTTGGATCAGCGTGGCGGCGTACTTCATCCACGCGATGCCGCTGGGGCCGGTGCGGGAGGCCAGGTTGAAGCTCAGGGCGACGGCCAATTGATCGACCAGCAGCCCCAGGCCGATGGGCAAGTAGAGCTTCCCGATAGTGATCAGCGCGGGGTGGAGGGGGAAGGGCGAGCGCCACCTAAGAGGCAGCTCCTGCAGATCGGCCCACTGGAAGGCGACCTGGGCGATGCTGGCGAAGAGCAGGCCCAGCGCCAGGCTGTGGACATCGATCCAGCTTTGGCCCAGCAGGATGACGACGAGCACGCGCGTGGCGTTGGAGATCGCCGGCGTGAAGGCGGGGCGGGGGAAACGTTGGAGCGCGTAGAGCGCGCCGGAGAGGATGCCGGAGACGTTGAGGAAGAGGATGGCCGGGGCCGTGATGCGGATCATCGTGATGGCCTGCGCGAGGTGCTCCGATTCCAGCCCGACGCCTAGAGCTTTGGCGATCCACGGCGCGCCGATCTCTACCAGGAGCAGGAAGCCGCCCAGGAAGAGGGCCAAGAACGAGAGCAGGAAGTTGAGCAGCGACCACAGCTCCTCTTGATCGGAGAGATGCGCGTAATCGGAGAAGACGGGCACCAGCGCCGAACTGAGCATCCCGCCGACGAGCTGGTCGTAGAACATCACCGGCACCTGCGAGGCCACATCGAAGGCACTGACGGCCCCGCCCGCGCCGAAAAAGTACGACTTGACCATCTCCCGGACAAGGCCCAGCGCCCGGCTGGCGAAATTCCCAACGGAAATCAACGCCGCCGCGCGGGTGACACGCTTCGCTTCTCCGGCCAATTGTGTTTCTTCGGACATAG
>CAZCAI010000316.1:0-2048 GCA_964496595.1 uncultured Anaerolineales bacterium | reverse complement strand
CGATGCGGAGGAGGCGCGGCGTACAGGGTTTGTTTATCGGGGCGTGGGGCAATGAGCTGGAGGTGGATATGGTGACGCGAACAGCGGAGACGGCAGAAGCAGTCGAAACGTTGGAAGCATTGGAGCGGTTGATCGTGACCGAGTTGCCGCGCTGGATCGCGGAGCATCCCACGCTGCGCGCCCGCTTGCGCGAAGCGTTCGCAGCCAGCGAGATCGCGGCCCCGTTGCGGATGACCTACGCGGAGTTCCTGGCATGGGCCGATGAGGATACTTTAGCGGAGTGGGTGGCGTTGCCTAATACAGACACGGAGCAAGGGAAGGTGATGATGACGAGTCCGGCGAGCAGCAAGCATCAAGATATATGCGATTTTCTGGTGAGTATATGTCGTCCTTATGTAGAAGCTCATAACTTGGGTGTCATACGTAGCGCGCCATTCCAGATGAAGTTGGAGCACAGTGGGCGCGAACCGGACTTGTTGTTTGTGGCGACGACGCACTTGGATCGACTGAAGGCGAATTATTTGGATGGCCCGGCGGATTTGGCAGTGGAGATCATCTCCCCGGAGAGCATTGGGCGGGATCGAGGCACGAAGTTCGTGGAGTACGCGCAGGGCGGTGTGCCGGAGTATTGGCTGCTTGATCCTCAGGCGCGCCGGGCCGAGTTCTACCGCTTGGGGGAGATAGGGCAGTATGAGATCGCTTTCGCCGGCCGCGAAGGACGGTACGAGGCGCAAGTCCTGCCCGGCTTCTGGCTCCAGGTCGAGTGGTTGTGGCAGGAGCCACTGCCCCCAACGTTGGATGTGTTGCGCGAATTGGCGTTGATATAAGGGAATAGGGCACAATGAGGGAGCGACTGTTTCATCATTCACTTGCCGAGCGTGAGGCGATGTTAGGCGTTGTGCGGAAGACGTTGGAGATACAATCGGACGTCACGTTCGCTTATGTTCACGGTTCTTTTTTAGCCGAGCAGCCCTTTCACGATGTGGATATTGCGGTGTATTTCATAGATACGGCGGTCGAGCGGCTCATAGGGCGACGTCTCATAACATTACGGCACGAATTGAGCCATCCCTTGGGCTGTACTTTTTCCCAACCTACTCCGGAGGCTGATGTACGAGCGTTGAATGTGGCCCCCCTGGGCTTCTGTTATCAGGTGCTGCGTGGCGGTCGTCTGTTACTGAGTCGAGACGAGGCCGCACGTATTCACTGGGAGACAGGGATTGTGGCGCGTTACTTAGATGTTCAGCCCTTGCGCCGGCAAGCTCTCAAGGAGGCGATGACCGCGTGACTCTCAATACGGATTTGATCCAATCTCGCTTTGAAGACATCCAGCAATCTTTGGAACGTCTGAAACAAGTTCGGATGTTATCTCGCGCACAGTTTTTAGCGGATCAGGATACGCTGGATATAACGTGCTATCGTTTGTTGGTCGCGATTGAGGCTGCGTTGCATATATGCTTTCACATCAGCGCTCAGCGGCTACAGCGTGTACCCGAAACTTATGCAGATTGTTTTGGGTTGTTGGGAGGGGCGGGCATCTTACCGCCGGAACTGAGCCGAAATCTCCAGCAGATGACAAGATTTCGGAATATGTTGGTGCATATCTATTGGGACGTGGACTACGATCTGGTCTATGATATTATTCAGCATGATCTGGATGATCTAGAGGATTTTGTTCGATCCATCGGCGTTCTGTTATAGGTTCGTATGGGATGGCTCATCTACAAGCTAAAATAGGTTTACACTTTAGTTTTGATAATTTAGGTCATAAGATGCAATAAATTCTTCAAAAACACTACAATCATCTTAAAAGCATCAATTTTGGTTCGTAGTAAGCCTCGAAGCGGCGCCGTCAGGCGTAAGCGGAGTGGCGTTTCTCGGGCTTCACAACAGTTGGATTTGGGCGCGCTCAAGGACGCCTTGCGCACGCCGGTCGTGGTGGATGGGCGGCGGGTCTTCGATGCGGGGTATGCGCGCCCGGCTGACAGGCTTCGAGGGCGAGATCGTGTGGGATACCAGCAAGCCCAACGGGCAGCCGCGTCGCAAGT
>CAZCAI010000315.1:0-2082 GCA_964496595.1 uncultured Anaerolineales bacterium | reverse complement strand
CCCTGATGCCAGAGCCACCAATAGCTGCCCACGATCAGGCTGGCGACGTCGCGGGGGACGTAATGTTGGAGCTGCTCGAACGCGAAGCCGCGCCATCCCGGCTCCTCAAGGACGGGGCTGGTGAGCAAGGCGGAGAAGAAGTGGATTATCATCACCGGCAGAATCCACCAGCCTAACGTGGTGAATACCTCTGGATCGAAGATGCGCAGCGGGCCGGGAGCGGCGCCTTGGGCCGCCGCGATGCCGAAATAGCTCACCGTCATGAGTAGGTGGATGCCGATGATGATGACGGGACTGGCTAACGTCCACGGGGCGCGCCACGCCCGCAGCCGGACGCGCTCGAAGATGGCCTGGAGCTTGACCTCGCCGTCGCTGACTCGCTCGATGATGCTGAGCGCGATCAAGGGGGAGGCGGCGCCGAGCGTGGACCACACCAGCATCGGAACGGGCACCGGCGGCGTCCAGATACCGCGCTGGATGAGCGTCATCGGAATCCAAAATAGCCATGCCAGCGGAATGGTGAGCGCGAAGTAGAGCGCCAGATACCGCTTAGCCGTCGGCTGCTTCCCTGCTTGGTTCATTGCATCCCTCTGACTAAAAATCTGCGCTTTTTATGGATTCAGCTTCCGCCCCAGGTCCCGCAGCGCGCGGGCGCTATCGACGAGCTGCTCCGCCGCGACGATTTCCGGCCTATCGCGGGAGGTGTGGACGATCTCGGTCATGATCTCGGTCAGCAACTCCGAGGTCATCGCCAACGTCGGGCGCTCGTGCATCAGGAAGATGCCGTGATCGCCCTGGTACCACGGCTCCCCTTCGATCTGCGTGTCATACGCATCGAAGGCCGCGTGGATGGGATCGGCCAGCGCGGGCGGGCAGCCGTACAGGGAGTAGGCCGTGCGCCCGCGATGATAGCCGACGCCATCTAAGTTGACGCCCAGGACGATCTCCTCGAATCTGCCCGCGTTGCGGCTGAGATATTGGAGCTGGCCCGGAGCGGAATAGTAGTCCTCGCCGTTCAATGCCACGATCTCGATGCCGAGATCGCCGGCGTAATCGGTCAGCAACTCCGCCAGCAGAAGCAGCACCGTGATCCCGCTGGCGTTGTCTAACGCGCCCGGCGTGCCATCCTTGGCGTCGATGTGCGCGCAGAGCACGACCCGTCGATGGGGATCTGCGCCCTTGCGCGCGACGACGTTGACGCCGGTGGCGGCGTGGCGCTGGGCGCGGATCTCAAGTGCTACAACATCGCCAGCGTGCTCGGCCAATCGCGTCCCTGCCTCCTCCGTCATGTAGACGGAAGGGATGTCCACGTCGCCATCCTCGATCATCGGGAAGGGATAGACGGCGCCCGCCAGCTCTGGGTTGCGGGTCGTCGCGGCGATGATGGCCTGGGGCTGCTTGCTCTCCAGTAGATGGACGATGTGCTGATGTGATTCGGGGTTGTAGAAGGGGAAATGCTTGGGCATCAGCGGCTCCTGGGCGATCTCCCCGCGCAGCAGGACGATGGCGTCGGTGAGATCGGCGGCCTCCAACTCCGCCGCCGAGGCGACGACGACGAGCGGCGCGCGGACGTCGCATCCCAGCGAGTAGGGGCTGACATGCACCTCGTCGCTGAAGTTGAAGGGCGCGCCATCTACCGCGAGATCGGCGCCCGCCTCGCGCCAGTCGATGCAGTCGAAGCGCGGCGTGGTCACGTCGAAGCCGCAGGCGGAGATCGTCTCGGCGAAGAAATCCGTCGCCGCGCGATTCCCCTCGCTGCCCACGCGCCGGTTGGGAATCGCGACGCATAAGTGCTGAAGGTAAGTTTGTGCTTTGTCTGTCATTAGGTTGGATGTCATGTTGTTGTCTCCGTGTTCCTTAAATTCTAAATGTTATTGAAAAAGCCAAAAGTCCTAGATGAGCCAGTAAGATGTTTTCATTGTTACTTAATGCGAGATGTGCAATATGTAATGAGGTTTACACCCTGGATTCCCCTCATTGATTAGGGCCGCTGCCACAAAATCACATCCTGCGAGGGGAGGACGATTGGTAGATCCCGGTAGAGGTACCACGAGACGGTCTGCGGGCAGATGGGCGGGAAGG
>CAZCAI010000314.1:0-2085 GCA_964496595.1 uncultured Anaerolineales bacterium | reverse complement strand
TAGGGGGTATGACTTTGTTAAGGTGCAGGGGGTATGACTTTAATACGGTTTACACTGTCCCCATATTTTAGCTATCCCGCTGCGGCGGATTTGCACATCATTTGATCAAAAACAACGCAAGGAGGAGACTGGCGAGCTGCGTCGTGACGGTGGAGTATGTGAGTGTGGCATTACTGAGAATACATCAGGGAGCAGATGGGCGTTCGATATGGCGCGAACGCTTCAACTCAAGGCCCACGTCATAATGGAAACAATGAGCAGGAGGGTCAGCAAAAGTAACAGCCCGCTGCCCAACCAAATCCCCAGCATACTGAACACCAGCGATAGAAGGGTAATAGGCGCGACGGCCAGCGTCAGGTAATCGATGGTGCGCAATTGCCGACGTTGGGAAATCCCGGCCAGCCAGAGTGCAGCCCCTCCCGCCATCAGGAGGAGAATAGCGCCGATCAACGCGATGATGATCTGCGTCCCCGTGCCATAAGGTAAATCGGTCACAAGTACACCACAATTGCCGATACGCGCCGGGAGGGGCATATTACGCTGAACCCGGACATTGACGAAAACAAAACGGTTCCATACCGCATCTTCACGCGAGATCGTCCATTGGAGGGTGCGCGCTTCTCCCGGCTCGAGTTCAAAGCGCTCGCGTTCTTCGTGGGTGACGAGAATGGAGCCTTGGCTGATCAACGTATCAACCGTGCGCAAGCGCGTTCTGTCCGCAGGATTAGAGAAGGTAGCCGAGACTACGCCTGTTTCATCGCCATTCAAAAAGATCGGACAGCGCAGGCTGTTAAGGCGGCGAGCGCTGGGATCAAGGGTTGTATCAAACAGACCAGCCTCTAAATTTGCCCAGGTCAGTAATACCGCGAAAAACATCCCCAATATAATACCGCCAAAGAAAAGGTATAATCCGAGTCTACGATGCCATCGTTTTGGATTTTTAATCACTTTTTCCTCCAAAGATACGAAATTTGTAACACCTTGGGCCAAAGTCCATCTAGCTACCGGACA
Source organism: uncultured Anaerolineales bacterium (assembly GCA_964496595.1). GTDB lineage: Bacteria > Chloroflexota > Anaerolineae > B4-G1 > SLSP01 > JAAAOZ01. Next base: position 1,074 of record CAZCAI010000314.1, on the reverse strand, counting down.
CTTTTTCCAAGGCCACTCTTAATCAGCAGATAGAGCAGATGTAAGCAGATTAGATCTCGGTTCAGATCTAAAGTCTCCCAAAGAGAACATAAAGAAAACACAGAGAGGTGCAGAGGAAGATATTTCTCCGCGGAGCTTTGAGAAAATCGTCGGTAACTCTATATCAATTAGACCATCCGATTATCTATCTGCTCCATCTGCTGAATCTGCTGAGATAGAGGCATAAACTGTCCGGTAGGTAGAAAGCCCCTCAATCATCGGCGCGGCGGCGCATGCTCTGTAACCAGGTTGCCCAATAGGATGCTTACGCCTTGAGCTGTATCTGTTGCGCCCAGGCCGCCGCGCGCTCCAATTCACCCTCCTTCAATGGCCCCTCCGTCCCTTCAACGTAGAAGCCCTCCGGCGGCATCGCCAACTCGCCGCCCTTCTTCGTGAGCCGTTTACCAATCGGTTCGGCCGCGTAGCCGAAGAGCTTGACGAAGAAGTTGAGGATGGCGGAGTTCGCGTCCTGCAACGAGATCCGCGTGTCGAAGGCGGCGACCCGCACGCCGTTGAGCTTCCCTGACGGGATATCCTTCAGGAAATCCTTGACGGGCTTCAGCGGCTGGAACTTCTGCGTCGGGGAGCCGACGATGAGCGCGTCGAGGCCCGTCAATTGCGCCGGTTGCACCTCGGCGACGCGGCGCGCCTCGCAATTCAAGGCCTCGGCCATCGCCTGCGCGATCTTCTCTGTGTTGCCAAATGCGGAATCGTAAACTACCAGTGCTTTCATTGTAATTCTCCTCCTTGTCCTTAGTGTCCTTAGTGTCCTTAGTGTCCTTAGTGATAAATATTGATTTCAGATGTATCCAACGGCGCGGCGACGATGCGGATCGCTTTTCTCATCTTAGCGTCGTTACCAGGTTGCGGGTGGGTGGCGCAATAGCGCCTGACGATTGCACCCAACGAAATACCAAAGAGCCATCAAGACCTTGTTGAAGTATAATCGCATCGCCGAGATTTGAAAAGCACTCTAGTCACCCGGGATGCGCAATGATTCCCAAAGCAAAAGCGGTAGATATGGTGAGAGCTACC
>CAZCAI010000313.1:0-2142 GCA_964496595.1 uncultured Anaerolineales bacterium | reverse complement strand
CGGTCGTCACGCTGACCAAGTGGTTCCACGTCGAGCCGTGTACGTGGACGGCGACGCTGCTGGAGGAAGCGCTGTGGGTTCAGCACGTGCTGCAAGAGAAACGCCCGGTACGCTTCGAGAAGCTGCCGCCAGCATTATCGCTGACCAGCGAGGGCGGCGGCGAGGTCTACGCCGGCGGGCAGGGCCGCTTCACGTTGCACTACGCCAACACCGGCGGACGCGAGAACGACGTGGTCATCACCAACACCTTCCCCATCTCCGCGCCCTTCGCCTGGGCCGAGCCTGAACCCGCCGCCGTCGCTCCCGATGGGTTGTGGGCGCGCTGGGAGTTCGATTACCTGGAGCAGAATCAGGCGGACGCTATCGAAGTCTCCGTCAACATCTCCGAGACGCTCCCGCCCTCTACGACTATCGAGATTTGGGACGGCATCCACGATCACCTGGGCCGCTTGATCTCCGAGACCACGACGACCTTCCACATCACCACGACGCCGCCCATCACCTGGCAGAAGTGGATCAGCGACGCGGCGTGGTATGCGGGCATCTCCTTCACCGTCGAGACCAGCGACACAATCACCGTTGTCGACGTCATCTCGGCGGATCGCGCCTTTGACCTGTACGAGGAATGGGACCCCGATCAACTGGACTTGGTCGAGTGGTTCGATGTGGGGCCTGGGGAAGTCATCAGCGGCGATGGCTGGCTGCGGTGGACGGTGACGCCGACGGTGGCCGGTGTCTTTACCCTGACCAAACTCTTCCACGTCGCGCCGTGTACGTGGACTGAGACCTGGCTGTGGGAGGAGCTGTTCATCGAGGGCATCCTGCTGGGGAGCCGGCCCGTCGCCATCGAGAAGTGGGCGCCGGAGCTGCACCTCGCGAGCGCGGGCGGCGGCGATGCGTACGCCGGCCAGCAGGCAAGTTTCACCCTGATCTACTCCAACACCGGCGGCTACGAGAACGACGTCCGGATTGAGAACGTCTTCCCGCCGGAAGCGCCTTTCGTTTCATCTAACCTGACGCCCACGCAGGTCGCCACTGACGCAACCTGGGTCGAGTGGGCCGTGGGCGATCTGGCCCACGGCGCGCGCGGCGAAATCGATGTCACCGTGTTAATCTCCGACGCGCTCACGCCCTGCAACTGGATCACCATCACCGATTGGATCTACAACCACATCGGCGAGCCGGTCGATGAGACGGTCATCACCTACCACGTGGTGTGCAAGGAGCTGACGGCGGTCACGCTGACCTACACTTATACCGGCGACGCGATCTACACCGATACCGTCGTCCACGTCAGCGCCGACCTCGCGCCGGACGATGCGGACAAGCCCTACACCTACACCATCGACTATGGCGACGGCGTCTCGCGCACTGCCGCCTCCAGCGCCGATCCGTTGAGCCTGGCGTACACCTTCGACGCCGCCGGAACCTACACCGTCGAGATCGCGGCCCGGAACTGCGACATGGTCGAGCCGGTCACCGATACGATCACCGTGACCGTGGTCGCGCCGGAGCCGTGCATCCAACTGGATGGCGTCCCGATTTCGGGGCCGACCTCCGGCCCGCCTGGCGCCTACACCTTCACCGCCAACCCCACGCCGGGGAGCGCCACGCCGCTCGTGGCCTATCTGTGGGATGACGGCGCGACGACGCGGAGCATCACGCGCACGTTGAGCGACCTCGGCCCGCACACGCTGATGGTGACCGCGACCAACCCGTGCTCGGTCGTCACCGCCACGCATACCATCACGATCACCCCCGCGCCCACGCCGTGCATCTTCGTGAACGGCGTCGCCCTCACGCACATCCGGCCCACGGGCATTACCACCATCACCACCGACACAGAAGTCTTATTCGAGGCCGACATCAGCCCGAACGACGCGGCCAAACCCTACACCTACACCATCGACTACGATGACGGGGCCATTACGACGACGACGGCCACCGCCGATCCGCTGAGCCTGGCGTACACCTTCAAGATGACCGGAACCTACACCGTCGAGATCGCCGCCTGGAATTGCGATATGGCCTCGGCGGACGCCGTGACCGACAGCATCAAACTCACCGTCCACCCGCCCGGCGTGACCTTCAGCCACATCTACCTGCCCCTGGTGCTGCGCGGCGATTGAGTTGATGTGATAG
>CAZCAI010000312.1:0-2269 GCA_964496595.1 uncultured Anaerolineales bacterium | reverse complement strand
ACGGCGGAGATCCCCGACGAGGTCTGGCAGCAGGCGGTGGATATCTGCGCTGGCGTGTCGCTCCAACCTTCTGATGCCGAGGCGTCGGAGAGCGCGTTTCCCCGCACCGCAGCATGGTTCAAAACGCTGGGCAACGAGTATCCGCCTCCGACCGAGGAATTGGTCAGTGCCTTCTCTGCCGATATCATCGCCTATCTGGAGAAGGCCATCACACCCACAGAGTCCCTGGAGAGCCAGCAGGACTCGCTGGCGCGGATGGCGGAGGATCTGCCCAGTCAAGCGGACAGAAGGGGACAGGTCGTGCCGGTGAACCTGGATGCCGCGACCGAAGCCGAGTTATTCGTCATTCCCCGTCTGAACGGGGGGCCGCTGCTCTACGTGCGCCACGCCGCCGAGGGCTGGCAAGTGGCGCCCGTGCCCGTGACGCCGCCGGGGGAGCAGGAGGCCGTCGCCGCCGCCCCCAATCTCTGGCCCCAGTCGGCCGAGGCCGGTGATGTGACCGGCGACGGTCAGCCGGAGGTGGTAACTGTTCACACTTTCTCGGGCGGGAGCAATTGGCGCGAACACCCCCAGATCTTGCGCTGGAACGGTGAGGGCTTCGATGTCCTCTTCCGCGCTGAGTTGGTCAACTGGGCTGGCCCATCTCAATGGCGCTTCGAGCCGGCGCCTTCGGGGCATGACAAGCAGGATATCGTGATCAGCTATCCCATCTTCTTGCCCTCGCGTCCCCACAAGTTCGATCCTCACCCCGAGGGCGTGCAGCGCTGGCGCTGGGATGCCAATGTCGAGCATTATGTATTGTGGGCTACGGCGGTTAGAACGCCATTTCCTCCCATCGAGCGCCTGATCGAGCCAGAGGAAGCGTTGCAGGTCGGGGACTACGCCGCCGCACTGCGAGAATACCAGACGGTTTTGACCGACGAAGCCTGGCAGGAGGAATATCGGGCTATAAGGCCCAGAGAAGAGGCGTTGACCGCCTGGCTGGACTTCATCCGTCTGCGGGCCGCTCTGTGTCAGATCCTGCTTAATCAGCCAGAGGGCGTGGGGCCGCTGCTGGATGAGGTTCAGACCGACGACCTGCGCCCGCTGGCCCGTGCTTTCTATGCGGCTTATGGCGGCGACGCGGATTTGGTCGCTGCGCTTTCCGCCTACGCGCAGGCGATCAGCGAGCGGACGCCGCGGGAGGGCGTGGGAGCGGAAAGCGGACCCGCCGGCGCGGCGTGGGGCCATCGGCCCTGGCCCTATACCGTACTGGGCTTACTCAACGCTGAGGATGGCACGGCCTTGCTGGATGAGGCTATCAATGAGAAAGGTCTCCCCGTCCAGGTGCAGTGGGCCGACATGGATAGCGATGGGCAGGACGAAGTGATCTGGCTGAGCGACGCCGAGTGGCGCGTGGTCTGGGTCGGATGGCGGGACGGGAGCGGCGTCTGGCGGGCGACCGGGCTCGTCGCCGGCGATGACCTGGCGCTGCTGGACGTAACCCCGGCCGGTGAAACGGGCAGTGGCGCGGTCTCGGTCCGCTACTATGGAGAGGAACGAACGCTCCACTGGGACGGCGAACTAAAGATGGCCCGCGTCCCGGTAGATGAACGCCCGGCCGAGTGGCCGGTTATGGGAGTAGGCAACGAGTAAGGGAGGCGCTTGTGTCGTTGATGAGTGATTTTCTGTACAACGGGTTGTTCACACCGGTCACCGTCGCGTTCCAGATTCTGATCATACCGGTGCAAATCAAGTCGGCTCTTGGCGAGATCCACGAGGCGCAGGAAAAGACGAATCAACTGCTGCGACAATATCTCACCGATGAGCGTGATGACGTCGAATGATGGGGTGAAACAGCTATCGGAACCTGTAAGAGTTACCAGGTGACACACGCGCTCTGCTGGGATAAAGTATAGGTCGAGCTGTGTTTGATGGCCCAAAACATTGAGAACGAAGGAGGACACACGGATGATGTGGAAGAGACTATCGTGAACGCTGACGTTGGGAATTCTATTGACAGTAATCATAGCCCACCTGCTCTTTGTGGTTAGCCTGGTGGGGTTTGGACTGCGGAGTGACGGCTGGGTCCTGCATCCGGTCGCGGTCGCGTGGTACGGACTCTGCGTGTTGGGCAGCGCGGGCGCTTTCCTTTACGCCCTTCGCACCACGGGAGGGGCCGCCTGGCTGCCGGTGATCCCGGCAATCCTGGCGTTGGCCGTGGTAGGCGCCTATCCTGCGACGAGTCTCCTGGGCGGCGCCCGCTACGCCCCCTACGAATGGTTTGTCA
>CAZCAI010000311.1:0-2293 GCA_964496595.1 uncultured Anaerolineales bacterium | reverse complement strand
CAAATCGGCGGGCTGGGCCTGTATCTTATCCGTAAGATGATGGATGAGGTTTACTTCTCCTCCCGTTCTGACGGGAGCAACGTACTCACGCTGGTCAAGCATCGTCAATAAACGGGATGCGGGGAGGATACTTGTAGATGCAAAATCCACTGTTGTATACTATCGTCAGGCGCATATATCCGCCCATCAAAGATCTCGCCGACCGGGAGCAAGTTCAAAGCATCGCTGATATTTTGGGCGTGCTGTATTCCGCGCCTTTCGCGCTGGCCGGCCTGCTATGGCTGATCATCCTGACTGATATCAGCCGCTTGCGCGCCGAATGGATGTTGGGCGCGCTGATTCTGCTGCTCCATTTCATCTTCGAGCGGTTGGATTTCTACCTCTACGTCGAGACCACACCGGGAACTTACGCCGATTGGAGCGATTCCTTAGTCAGCTTGCTCTCCTGGTCGTCCGTCTTGATCTTCGGGCCGACGGCGTTGTGGATCACGATCCTGTGGTTGATCACCTGGTCGTGGCGTAGATGGCGGCGGGCCACCTCCGATCAATGGCGGTGGAATGTCATCCGCAACACGAGTTTTCACTGGATGACGGAAATCTTTGCCTGCCTGGTCGCCGTCGCTTTTTATCGATCCTGGGGCGGCGACTTTCCCTTGCCGGGGTTGGACCCGCGATATTTGTGGCCCGCGCTCGGCGCGACTCTGGTCTGGATGTTGGGCGTGGGGCTTTTCTGGGCGCCGTTGCTGAACTACTTCAGCCAGTTCGAGGGCTTCGCCTGGGGCGAAAGTTGGTGGGAGACTTGGGTGCGATTTTTGGGCCTGACGCTTATCTGGCGCATCTTAGTCGATCCCTTTGCGATCTTGGCCGCCGGATTGTACGCGCAAAACGGCCTGACCGGCTATCTCTTCTTCGCTTCCTTCTTAGTGTTGGTCGGATTCATCGGGCATCGTCTCAGCCAGACCGCCGAGCAGAGCCAACTGCGCTTCCGCGAGTTGAAGAAGCTCGAGCGTCTGGGTCGGGACATCATCCGCATCGCGCCGGAATTTGCGGATCTGCCCGCCGTGCTGCGCGACAACCTCTGTAATATGTTCCCTTTCGCGCACATCGAGATCCGCATCTTCCCCGATAAGACCTACATGCACTACCCGGATAGTTGGCCGCCGGTCGATGAGAAGGTCTGGCGCTGGTTGTGCCTTACCAGGGCCAGCGTCCCAGCTTCCCCAGAATCGTATGTTTTCCCTCCCCAAGCTGAAGCGCCATGGGGAGAGCGGCTCAAGAACAAGGCCGTCATCGTGGCGCCGATCTTGGGCATGGAAACTTTGGAGGTCATCGGCGGTATCTACCTGGCGCGCTATCGCGATACCGAGGCCATCGCGCGCCTGTTGCCCGCACTCCAATCCTTGGCCGCGCAGATCGCATCCGCGCTCCGGCAGGCGGAGGATTATCGCCAGCGGATCGCCTACAATCGCGTGGAGCAGGAGCTGGCGATGGCCGGCCGCATCCAGGCGAGCTTCTTGCCCGGCGAATTGCCATCCATCCCCGGCTGGCAACTGGCCGTGGCGCTGATCCCGGCCCGGCAGGCGGCGGGCGATTTCTATGATGTCATTCCCTTGCCCAACGGACGTCTGGCCCTCATCGTGGCGGATGTGGCCGATAAGGGCATGGGCGCGGCGCTGGTGATGGCGCTCAGCCGCACGCTGCTCCGCACCTACGCGCTTGAATATCACAACCGCCCCGATTTTGTGATGCGCGTGGTCAATCGCCGCATCTTGCAGGATACCGACGCCGGGCTGTTCGTCACCGTCTTTTACGGCGTGTTAGATCCGATGACGGGCGAGTTGACCTACTGCAACGCCGGCCACCCGCCGCCCTATCTGCTGCGCGACGCCTCCGAGTCTGATGATGGCATCCAAGCGCTGACGCGCACCGGCATGGCGCTAGGCGTGATGCAGGGCGTCTCGTGGAAGCGGCGGCAGGTGGAGATAGCGAAAGGTAATCTGCTGGCGATCTACACGGATGGCATCACCGAGGCGGAGAATAATAAGGGGGAGTTCTTCGGGCGGGAACGTCTGGAGGCAGCGCTCCGGCAGTACTTCGCTCGGCCGGCCAGTGAGGTCCAAGCCGAGGTGCTCACCACGGTGCGCGCCTTCGGGGACGGGTTGTCCCAACGGGACGACATCACGTTGATGATGCTGAAGGCGTTGGATCAAGAAGCCTTTTGAGGATCACCCGCGATGAACCTATGGCTTAGGCTTCTCTTGGGCATCGTGACCATCCTCGGTCTGCAAGCACT
>CAZCAI010000310.1:0-2457 GCA_964496595.1 uncultured Anaerolineales bacterium | reverse complement strand
CCGGCGCGGATAGCCCCCACAACTCGCCGAGCGCGCCTCGCATCGCCGCCGGGCGCGCGGCGACGAATGCCCGCAATTGCGCGACGTTATCCTCCCACGCGGTGGGCGCGGGCCAGCGGGCCTCCTCGTAGGGGATGTCGGCGGCGAGCATCGTCGCCAGCGCCGCCACGCGCTCCGTCATCGCCTCCGGCGCGAGCGTGGTGTTGAGCAGCGCCGCCGTCCGCGCCTGAAATCCTCGGCGGAAGGCGGCGTTGTCCATCAGTGCGCGCAGCAGCAGCGCGAAATCCGTATCCTCCAACGCCAGCGCCGCGAGCGCATCCCCCGGCCGGTGGGCGAAGTGCGCGCCCCCGCCGCCGTAGACGAAATGCCAGCGCCCGCCGCGATCCCGCACCGCGTACAGGTCATCAGCAGAGAAGCCGAAGTAGAGTTGCAACACGGCGAAATCCGTGAGGTTTTCTACATCCAACTGCTCGGTCACGTAGGCATAAGCCTCCGGCGCGGCCAGATCTTGCCCCTCGGCCCAATCCACCAGCGCGTTCCAATCGTCGTCGCTGCCCTCCCGCTCCGCGCCCTCTTGCGTCACATCCACGCCGCGATAGCCGAAATTATCCTCAAGGTAGAAGCGATCCACGCGCTCCGTGAGGCGATAGAGGCCCCACGAGCGCCCGTTGATGAAGAGATGGACGAAGCGCCCCTGCGCCGTCATCAGATTGAGCGAGCGCGCCGTCTCCGCGACCAGTTCATCGCGGAAGAGCGTCCACCAGCCGTTGCGGTCGCCGGCCTGGAGCAGCAGGTGATTGTAGGTCTGCTCAGGCCCCGGCTGATAGGGATGGCCGGGGAAGAGGGGATATGGCGCCAATCGCGCCGCCCCGTAATCCGCCCGAAAGTAGAGGCGCAGAGATTGTTTTTCCGCTTCCGGCGGCTCGAAGCGCCCGTGAATGCGGATCCCCGCTGGGATGCTGAAGCCTGCTTCGTCTGCTTGTCCTTCCCCTGCGATAAAGGTCACCTGGGCCGGGCGCTCCCAATCGCGGCCCCGGAAGGTGGGATTGGCCAGGATGCCCGCCTCCGCGCCCCAGAGATGCTCCGGCGCGGCGACGAGGGAAAGGATGGGCAAGCTCGTATCCAGCCCCACGGCGTAGGCGGCGACGATCTCCGGGCCGGGGACGCCGTCGAGCATCTGCACCGCGCGGATCACGGTCACGCCGGGATGACGCGCGTCGAGATGCAAGGGCCGGCGGTAAATCGCGCCATGTTCCGGCGTGGGCAACGAGCCGTCGGTGGTGTAAATGATCGTCGCCCGGCGGTCATCGGGGCGCAGTTCCACGCGCAGGCTGCGCTCGTAGACGCCCGACGGCGGCGAGACGCCGGGTTGTCCCGGCCCGCCGAGTTCCGGCGGCAGCACCGCGAGGCTTCCCACCACCCGGCGACGCCAGCCGCGCAACGCCGGCCCATCCGTCGCGACCGCCGGCAGCGGCGCCCGATCCAGCGTGTTGCCCAGAAGGAGCAGTCCTGCCAATACTGTCAACAACAGCCCAAGGTGAATGATTTTGGACACGTCTTGACTCGCAATGTTCATTTAATTAGTTCACCCTCTTTCCTTGTAGAAACGCCCACAAAATTCACTTCCAGCGGGATGATGTGGACATCGCGCACAGTGTCACCCGGTTGCCACACGGTGGTGGAATATGTTCAGTACACGGAGACGGATCCGATTGCGCGGCCAGCGTCCCATCCGAGTTCCATAGATGATACATCGTGATACAATAAGGATGGTTCAATTTTTAGGTCGGTGATGGAGGACTGTTGGAATGGATATCGAGATCATCAAAGCTAAAGTGCGCCAGGGCCATTTCGTTATCAGTTCCCATGCAGATCAAGAGGCAGCCGATGAAGATATAGATATTGCCGAAATTTACGATGCGATTTTGAACGATGAGATTTTGGAGCAATATGCCGATACGGGACGGGGTAAAAGCTGTTTAGTGTTGGGATTTGTAAATGACCGTCCGATTCACGTCGTATGTGGTTGGAGACGGGAAGATGTTGTCATCATCACGGTTTACATTCCCAAACCGCCGAAATTTGTAGATCCGTGGACCCGAAGGAGTTCGCGATGAACGAAACTCATTGCCATATCTGTGGAAGCACTGATTTTGAACAACGCCTCGTTGAGTATATTTACCGGCGAGGCGGCGAATATCTGGTTGTGCAGAATGTTCCCTGTGAGGTGTGTCTGCACTGTGGCGAGCGTTATTACGCAGGCGAAGTCCTCTTGAGTATTGAACGCCGCTTCAAGGCCATTCACGAGCGCCACGCCAAACCGCAATCGCAGCGGTTGATCCCGGTTGAGGTTTACGCCTAAGCCCGCTTGCAGGGGATAGCTTGGCTCTTTGGGAATTCGCCGGGTGCAATCGTACTATCCCCATCCACAACCTTGTAACGACGTAAAAAAGGTCT
>CAZCAI010000309.1:0-2469 GCA_964496595.1 uncultured Anaerolineales bacterium | reverse complement strand
TCAGCATCAGGATGCTGGCGAGGCCAGCGCAGAAACGTAATATGCGTGTACGAATTGACATAAGTAGCTCCTAGAAGTTAGATTTTGGGTAACGATTTAGTTTTATTCGCCAGGCTCATCAAATTAAATCGTTACAAAATTTTGCACATCTAGGGTTGTGCGTAATGGCCTTGCGCTTCATGGACTCTTGTCCAGAATAGCGGTTGTTCATCGTAGGGATAGACGTCGCGCAGCACCCATTCGCGCGCGGGGTAGCCCGCCGCCGCGCCCCAATAGGGCTGCTCGCGGGTGAAAACGTCGAAAACGTAACTGCGGGGTTGGCCCGCCTTATCGAGCAGTTGCACCCGTAGTCTTGCGCCCCCGGCGTCGCGTGCGTCACAGATAACCGATGGGTCACAACAGGTGGACCACCATTCAACGCTCAAGATTTCGACGTCAGGCTGGATGCCAGCGTTTCCCAAATCGGCAATGACGCTTTCCCGGCGCTGTGTTATCGCCTCCTGTGTGTTCCTCTCGGCGATTTCCCATAATGTCATAGCCGTGACCGACTCATGACGGGCAAGGGCTTGCACAAATTGGGTGATTGGGGCCTGTGCCTGATTCAGCGCGGGCTGATCCACCAGGTAAGAACGCAGTCCGGCATGGCTTTGAACCGTAAACCATACACTGCCCGCGCCGACACCGACGCCCAGCAAGAAAACTACCAAAACCCCAATGAATTTCAGATACTGTTTGCTCATCCGTTTTTTCTCCTAGTTATTGTTTAAGTTGAAATCGCTCACTGACCGGCTCCCCACTGCACGGCGCGATGTCCAGGTTTTCCAGCGTCAGTCCCGCCCACCCAAGCGGGCAATTCGCCTCACATCGTGAATTTGGGGTAATCTGCGGTCTCTTCCGGCACGCCATCCAGGGCGACCAGGGTAATCTCCGCGGGGGCGCGGTCGGCCCGGCCGCCGTAGCGCACCTGGACGTTTTCCGCCCAAACGCGGGGCACGTCCGCAGGCTCCACGTTGAGCCGGGCCTCTTCCAGGACGCGCGGTATCTCGCGCGCGCCCCAGGGCCGAGCGCAGCCGTTCGGGCAGCGGCGCGAACTCCTTGAGCAGCAGTCCCATGACGCCGCTCAGTCCCTCGTTCATATAGCCGCCGGGATCGCGGCGGTAGCTCTGAACCTTTTCGTGCTCGCGCACAAAGGAGGCCAGGATTTTGACGAGCAGCGTGTGGTCAATCTGGGCTTCAAGGCTGAAGTCGGCGGCGTCCATGGCCCCGAACTCCGCCAGGGCGGCGACCATCTCCGCGTCTTGCTGCGCGATGGCCTCCGGGCGATTATCGCCCAGGCGGTCATCCCAGCGGTGATCGCCCATGTGCGTGGCCGCGACGGGGTTTTGCTCCAGGATGCGCATCAGCCAGGCTTCTGCGCGGGTGTAGAATTCTTACTCCTGCATCATAGATCCTCATGAGGATGGCTAAATAGTGATTGTACACCCCAGTATAGGGCAAAACGCACTGAATACCAGATGAGGTATATAAAGTGGATTATGGGGGAAATTTGAGCCGGCCTCTTTTACCAACAGATTAACCTGGTCGCTGCACCTTATACGTATGGCTTGAGGTCACTTGCGCAACCTTCGCTTAGGACTAAAATAGCCTCTGAAAGTAGCCAGGAATGGCGTGTTTGTGGGGATCACAGACCCCAGCGGGGGACTATCGAACCCTGGGGCCATTTCTTTATCTGGGATGGTTCATTTTCCAGGATAATCAGGTTGACACGCTGTCAGCGACTAAAGTCCCTTCGAGAGGCGCTGCGCACCGGGCATCCTCCTTCGAGGATGCGATAGGCCGTCTGCGAAGGCAGACGGTTGGCCGCCAGGCCTTTCCAGGGTACTTCAGTACCCGTAGAGGAAGGACTCAAAAAAGTGTCAACCTATTTCTGAACCATCCCCTGATGTTTGCGGTCAAACCTGATGTTAACGGTCGTTGTATCATCTATCCACCAGGAGTATCTATGAGACCAGAATTTGATGTGATCGGAACAGCATTACAGATCGTCAATCTGTTGCTGTTGATCAGTTGGTTGGTCTTGATCATGGTAGCGCTCATAAGACTCCGGAAACGAAAGTTGGAGCCTCTTATCCAAGTGCTATGGACGATGGTGGTGATTCTCATTCCCATCCTTGGGCCACTCGCTTTCTTCATCGTCGCCCCCGGAAAAGCCAGGAAAGAGTGACTAGTACAGCGCGGCATAAATGGCTCCCCAGTTAAATTCGCTCCAAGGGGATCGTCAGATCCCCGTTCCGACGTAGCGTCGCGGATCTGACGATCCGCTCCGAGCGTAGCTAACTGGGGAGGAACTTCCGCCGAGGTGTACTAGTTTCACCAGATGCCACAAGGCCCAGGCGATATGCCTGGGCCTTGTGGGTTGCCGATTTTCTCACTTGCGGTTACACTGAGGGAAATCCAATCCATCCAGGG
>CAZCAI010000308.1:0-2509 GCA_964496595.1 uncultured Anaerolineales bacterium | reverse complement strand
CCACCACCACCTTGAGCACACCCCGACGCCCCGCGTGCTCGAGCGCCGCCTCCGCCGCATCGAGCGGATAGCGCGCGGAGATCAGCGCCCCCACATCGACCAGCTCCTGCGCCAGGAGCCGGAGCGCTGGCGCGAAGGGGCCGCAGCGCGAGCCGATGAGCGTGATCTCGTTGACGACGGCCATCGTCAGATCGGCTTCGAGGGCGCCGTGGTAGGTCGATTTGAGCACGACCGTGCCGCGCGGACGCACCAGCCGCCGGGCGGCGGCGTAGCCGCTCGGGTTGCCGGTCGCCTCGATGACGACGTCCACCCCGAGCGCTACATCCGCGTCGTCGGCAGCGGTGGCGATGCCCTGGCGATCTAACAGCGCCAGCTTCTCCTCGTGGTGGCCCACGGCGATGAGATCGCAGCCGGTGAGGCGCACGACCTGCGCGCACAGCAGGCCCAATTTGCCGTCGCCGATGACGACCACGCGGTCGGTGGGCCGGATGTGGAGCTGCCACGGGATCTCGCAGGCGGCGGCCAGCGGCTCGGTGAAGACCGCCGCCGCGTCGGGGATCGCATCCGGCACGGGGTGCAGGTTGCGGATGGGCAGGGTGAGGTACTCAGCTAAGGCGCCATCGCGCCCGTCGATGCCCAGGGTGGTGCGATGCGGGCAGTGGGTGGGACGCCCGGCCCGGCAGGTGGGACATTCGCCGCACGCGGCGTTGATCTCGCCCACGACGCGCCGCCCCTCCCATGCCGGTGCGTCCGGCGCTGCGACCACATCGCCGACGAACTCGTGACCCAGCACGCCCTCGAAGCTGAGATACCCGCGCACCAATTCCAGATCAGTGTTGCAGATGCCCGCCATCCGCACGCGGATCAGCGCTTCTCCCGGCGGCGGCGTGGGGACGGGGTAATCCTCCACCAACTGCACCTCGCCCCCCGCATCCAACACGAGCGCGCGCATCGTCGCCGGCCTGGTCGTTGTCACAGGCGGATCTCGCCCTCGCGCTTGCCGAAGTTGATCTTGGCGCCCACGTTGAGCGTCGCGCTGCGGCCCGGCGGCACATCCTTGATCTCCCCATCCGGCGTGGTGATGACCCACTTCTCCTGGCCCAGATTCCGCAAACCCCAGATCGAGGGATCGCGGGGATGTTGCACGATCTCGGCCAGCGGCGTCTCGAACTTGTAGCGCCGATCCGGGTCAAGGTGATGCTCGAAGAGTTGCGTGTCGTGGTTGAGCATGATCACCTCATCCTCGATGCGGATGCGAGGCGGCAGGCGGAGGTCGCTCTGGCACGACCAGCACGTGCCGGGATGGCCGACGGCCTGGAGCACCTCGACATCGTAGAAATTCTCCATCCCGCACTGATGGCAGTAGAAGATGCTATCGCGCAGGTCGTCCATCGCCGCGCGCCACTCGCTTTCGCGCACCCGCCCGTTGATCGGGTCGTCGATGCCCTCGGTGAAGGCCTTGATGAAGAGATCGCGGATGAATTGCGGGTAGAGCGGCCAGAAGATGAGCGCGTTATCGTGATAACCCGGCTCCGGCCGATTGCTGACGTCATCGGGATCGAAGATGAAGACCGGCTCGGCGCCGTAGAGCTTGTTCATCGCCGGCAGATCCAGGCACTTGATCTCCAATTCCTTCTTGCCCTCCAGCGGATGGTGGACCATCAGCATATAGAAGAGCAGCGTGGCCAACGAGAAGAGATCCGTGTGCATGCTGGGCAGCGCGTCGCCGCGCACGACCTCCGGCGCCATAAAGCGCGGGGTGCCCAGGACGCCGCCCTGCGCGTTGTCATCGACGGCCACGTTGTCGTTATCGCAGATCAGCACCTCGCCGGTGTCGGGATCGAAGAAGACGTTGCCGAACGAGATGTCGCGATAGCAGAGGCCCATCGCGTGCAGCTCCAGGAAGCTATCCGCCAACTGCATCCCGGCGGTGGCCAGCGCGTGGAAGGTCGGCTCCGCGCGGCGCTTCATCAGATCGACGATGCTCTTATATTGCGGGCCGCGCAGCGGCATCACGTAGCCGAAGCCGGGCGCGTTATCCGCATCGGCCAACTCGATGGGCCAGAGGAACTTCTCCGTGGGCGGCCCCTTGGCGACCAACGTCTCCAGCGCCTGGCGCTGCTCCGGCGTCGCCTGCGCCGGGAAATACCACTTGAGCGCGACCTTCTTCCCGCCCAGCTCGGCCTTGTAGACCTCGCCCTGGCCGCCCCCGCCCAAAAATTTCTCGACGGTGCACGGCATTTTAGAGATGCTGGTGGTTACTGTTTGATTGGTTTGTAGAATGGTCATGGTTTCCTCCAAAATCAGTTGAAAGTTACACGTTAAAAGTTGCACGTTGTCTGAAGTCAAACGTCAAAAGTCAAAAACCTGGCGTCCTTGCGCCTTTGCGCTCTTGCGTTGAACTATGCGTGGCTAACATTGTACCCAGATCGAGAGGAGAATCAATTTTCCAACCTAGCTACCTGACACTTTTAGAAAACAGCTCACGGATTTTCACGGATCACACGGA
>CAZCAI010000307.1:0-2538 GCA_964496595.1 uncultured Anaerolineales bacterium | reverse complement strand
GCCGCAGGCAGTTCCTCCGTTGACCGGCGCGGGCGCTGAAGGGCCGGGGTGGTGACGGGTGACCGCGATGTGTACCGTGAATGCTATGACCCCGCCCGCGCACAAAATCGCCCTGGGCTATCACTCGTTGGCCCTCCACTGTGTCGCGCCGGTCTTCACCGCGTTGCAGGGGGGAGATCACGATGTCGAAGCCTTGTTCTCCGCGGCCTTCAATCCCCTGGTGCTGGCCGTGCTGGATATCTATCTGGACGCCGGCGCGCCGGCGTTGTTTGGACTTCTGCGCCAGTTGGTCTTGCCGCCTGATCCCCGTTCCGGCACTCATTTCGTTGATCCGAAGACGGCCTGGATCCTCCTGGATCGCCTCCCGATGGATCAGGCCGGCGGGGCCTTCGATTTACGGCCCGGCGGGGGGCCGGAACTGGACACGTTCACCTGTGTGTCCCTCTGCGATGCGCAAGCGCGAATGCCGTACTTCTACCGGCAGATTCTTCCGCTCGTGTACGCTGTCTTGCAAGGCTGGGGCGCGACCATCCTGGTCATCCCGCCGCCGGACGCCGATTTGGCGCAGGCCGAGGCGCAATGGGCGGCGTTAGTCGGCGCCGGGGATTCCCGATGATGAGCCGATACAAAGTCAACAGACTCACATCAAAGCGCGGGGTGCATAACGCACGGGGACAAGTTAGACAAAAAGGGGGTGTTTGTGCGTTATGCCGCCCTTCCCCCCGGGAGGTGACGCTATGAACTACGATGTCCCGAAGTTGATTCGCTATCTGGTCGCCCTGACCGGGGCCGATCCGTGCCAGACGTGGATTCCCAAGGGCAAGCATCGGCTCCGGGCACATACCCAGCGTGTCGGCGACGTGCGGCTGATTACCGTGGTGCCCGCGCGGGGGGCATTGCCGCACCTTGATGGCATAGACGAGACGGCTTTAGCGCCTTTCGTCGCCGCGCCGGGCACGGTGCTGCTCCGGGGGATTATCGCTGCCGTGCCGCCGGATGACGCCCTCTGGCTGACGCTGCCGGGCGCGGGGGCGATGCCGCTCGTGGCTGCGGGGGCCGAGGTGGAAGCGACTTTGCGCGATCTGATACGGCAGTGGGCCATCGTGCGCGGCGTCTGTTCAGCGGAGGGCATCGTCGTCCACGCGGTGCAGGCGGAGGCATAAGGCACGCGGCGGCTTTTTCGCTACGTGCTCTATGCCGCCCTTCGTGCACTATGCCCTGTGGAAGATGATCCAAGGGAGCATAACGCACGAGGGCGGAGGGGATAAAAACCTTGCTTTGTGCCTTATGCGACCCAGACGAGACGCCGTGTTTACACCAGGTTAAACGTTGTAGCCAACTCCGTTTTTCCCCGCCCCGGTGTAGCGCCTTTCGGGACCACGCCGGGCGCGGAGGCGCTCCCGCTCCTGGCAGCGGGGGCCGAAATGGCCGCGGCCTCCCTGGAGGTCAACGCCCCGCCAGCGCTTGTCACGATCCCGAAATGCGATATGCTAATCGCGAAGAGGTCTCAAAGCAATTCCCAGAGGCTTAGACTATGACAATTTTCTTAGACACAAAGATGAAAAACACCAAAAAGCAGCAATGCGCTCGCGAGAATGTCCACCGCATCGCGGCGGAGATTGAACGCACTTACTGCCCGCTGCCCGATTTCCAGGTGAACTTCTATAAAACTATCCCCAACTACTGGCGTGCTTTCAAGGAATCCTGTGGGGCTCCGGACTTTCTCGTCGAAATTGGATACGACAGTATGATGGTGGATGCCGAGTTGCTGAAAGAGGAGACCGAAAAACTGCCCCTCGCTTTCGAGTGGCAGACAACCCTACACTTTTCCCCATCCGTATGGCCACACCTGGCGACGCTGCCCCCAACCGGCGTCCGTACCGAAGCGCAGTGGATCGCGGTTCTGATTTTTGTGCCCACGAGCTGCTGCACCTGCATCCCCACGAGCGTCCAGTGCGCGCGGTACCGAGTCTTCTGGAAGAAGCTCTGGTCGATTTGGGCACGGCGGACTTGCTGCTCTACGGTGAACTTAGTGACACGACATACTTCGCCGCTCACCAGGAGGAATGGGCCGAGCGGGTGAATCTGTGCCTGAACTACATCTCCATGCCCGACACAATCACAGGTGTCCGTGAAGCCCCGCGATTGCTGGCCACGCTCATGCTATGGGCTGCGGAGTACGATTGTGAAGTGGCCTACGCGCGCTTTCACAATGCCTACCGCACAGAGATTGGGTTAGACGATTTGATTGCGGATTTCGGGTGTGCTGTCGATGAAATGGCTTCGGCGCTTTCCAGCGTCGATTTGCGGGTACAGGAGCGCGTGTTCGTCGCAAATGATGGACTTGCGAGGTAATCTCAATACACAAAAAACCAAAATCAAAGTCGAACTAACAACGAAAGAAGATAGCATAACCGGCATCGTGATAATGCCTTAACTCCATCCACAAAGCAAATAAGATAGGTAACTCCTCGGCGTTGAAAGCTATACTCAGCACGGATATAAAGGGACATTAACAGACACCACAGCAATCTGTAG
>CAZCAI010000306.1:0-2647 GCA_964496595.1 uncultured Anaerolineales bacterium | reverse complement strand
CTGATGTTTCGGCTTCGATTTGACAAAGGTGCCACTTGGCACTATTCTTAATTCTTAATTCTTAACTGTAGGAGGAAACTATGACCGAAGTACCAGAGCGCGGAGATGTCCTGCACTTAATCGGCAGGGTGTGCGGATGCAAATATCAGCGGGTGCAAAGGCTGTTGGATGCGCTGGGATTGTATCACGGCCAGCCGCCAGTGTTGAACGCTCTCTGGGAGCAGGCGGGGATGACGCAATCGGATCTGGCCGAGCGGCTCAATCGCAGCCCATCGACGATCACCAAGATGGTGCAGCGAATGGAGAAAGCGGGGTTTGTCGAGCGCTGCGATGATCCAGAGGATGAGCGGATCTCCCGCGTCCATCTGACCGAGGCCGGACGCGAGGTACGGGCGGAGGTGGTGGAGGTGTGGCAGACCTTCGCTCGTGAGGCGTTCGCGGACTTCACCGAGGAGGAGATGGTACAATTTCACGCGCTTCTCCAGCGGTTGCATCACAACATCCACGATCTAGACGGATGAGGGTCTTGTTACTGAGGATCTGACGCGCGCGCCAGCAGATCCAAGGTCGCTTCGATAATCTGTTCGTGTTGCGCTTGGGGACTGATGGTCGCGAGGATCTCCTGGGGATCGATTTCGTAAGCGCCGAATTGATGGTGATCGCCGCCCTCGATGCGCACGTAGACGGTATCGGGTGGCAGGAGATAGCGGCGTTCGGCGACGCTGCTATCCGTGACGCGCGTCTCCCGGCTGCCATAGATGAGGGCCACGGGGATCTCAAGGTCGGAGAGATTGGCCTTGTCCGGCGGATAGGAGGCCCAAATCGCTAGCCCTGCGATGGCCTCGCTGTGCGTGGATGTGTACTGGGCCGCCATCGCGCCGCCCACGGAATGGCCGCTGATGACCCAGCGGTCGATCTCTGGATGGGCGGCGATGATTTTATCCGCCGTATTGGGGCGGAACGCGGCGATGTTCAGCGGCATATCGGGCGCCACGACTAAGTAACCTTCCAAGGCGATCTCCCGCATCAACGGCGCGTAGCCTTCGGGCGCGATCCGCCCGCCGGGATAGAAGATGAACCCCGTCAGGTGATCCTCGGTAGGCGTAAAGGTCAGCCAAGGGGCCTGCGTGACCGTCACCTGAGCGTCGCTTTTGAGTGTGTCGGAGTACTCGGGCAGAAGCTGCCGCTCGTGCGTGAGCCATTGCAGGCCCGGCGCGCCCAGCGCCACGATGATCAGCACGACAATGATTTTCCAGAGGTTTTTTTTAGAAGGCAGAGATACGGTTTGGGGAGTCATAGCTATCCTCGTCGTGGATTAAGGTTTAGACATCCGCCCTCTACTACACGGCGGTCAATTCCCTTCGGGCGATGTTGCGTCCTTGTTCGATCACCTCCCGGATCTGCGCCGGCGTGAAGTGCAGGAGGTCTATCACGATTTCGTTATCGGGCCGGATCACCGTGATGGGGATGCGCCGCCATCTCGTGAACGGCAACTCGGTCAGCTTCTCCATAATCTCAGCGCTGGCGGCCTTGGCCCTGCCCTGGGTGCGCAGCAGATTTGATAGATCGCCTTGCACCTCCTGGAACGTCTCAACCCAGCGATTTACATCCCGGAATTGCTCGATGTCGTTGTTGACCAGTTCGTTCGTGACGACCTCCATCAGCCGCATCGCGAACTCGGGGAGGTTTCCCGGGTCGAAGCTGGCCCCTTGTAGCTTCTCCGGCTGGCAGATGATGCACACGATCTCCTCCGCGCCGTCGTCGATCGCACGCTTGAGCGGTGCGACCTCGCGCACGCCGCCATCCACATGGGGCGACTTCCCGATGGTGATGTAGGGCATCTGGACAGGGATCGCCGTGCTGGCGATGATGTAATCGAGAATCCCGGAATAATCTGGGTTGGCGTAGACGGCCTCTCCGGTCACCAGATTTACGGCACAGGCGAAGAACTGGATCGGCGAAGCGCGCAGGTTTTCGGGGTCGATCTGCGCTTCGACCAGTTCGCGCAGGGGGCCGGTGTTGATCAGACCCTTGAAGTTTCGCCGCAGCAGCGAGAAGATCAGGGGAATGATCCGCCGCTGCACGCCCACTTGAGACGGTGAATGGAGATCATTCAGCCAGAACGTCTCCCGCTTTCGTCCCAAGGCGGCGCAATCGAGCGTCTCTCCCGCTTTGATCGCGCGCCCGGATCGATCCGCGAGGAACGCGCCGTTGAGGCTCCCCACCGAGGTGCCGTAGATAGCGTCCGGCACAAAGCCCGATGCCAGCAGTTCGGCAATCGCTCCCGCTTGAAACGCTCCCTTGATGGATCCCCCGCTCAGCACTAAGGCCTTTTTGATCCTCATCCATCCTTCTCCTTTGCATCTTATATATCTTGCTTTTCAGGAATTTCCCGGATGTAATTGCGCTATGCCCCCGTAACCCAGATGACGGATCTCACAACTACGCAAACTCACGCTTTTTAGAGCTATCCGGGGAGTTGTCTGGTGAAATCCAAAAGCCTCGTCGATGTTAAACGCTATCCACCCTCGATGATGTCATTGTACGATCAATACCGCCGATGTCAAAGGTGTGCAAACCGTTTGAGTTTCGTGGCTCTTCAGGAATTCGCCGGGTGCAATTGTGTTATTCCCACCCGCAACCTGGT
>CAZCAI010000305.1:0-2734 GCA_964496595.1 uncultured Anaerolineales bacterium | reverse complement strand
TTAACCTTGCGAAGGTTGCGCAAGCGTCTTGAAGTCCAGAACGCACTTGGAAACCCCAAGGTGCCGGATCGAGAAGGCGCTGGCTAACCTTCGCAAGGGTGCCCTGAATAATTCATACGGGAGATAACAATGTCACAACAGACAGAATTCAAAGAAGAAGAATTTACGACACAATTTAACGGACAAGTCGTGCTGCGGATCTTGAGCCAGGTCAAACCCTACTGGCTATGGGTCGTGGGCTTTATCGTGATGATCGTCGGTACCTCCGTCTTGGACGCTTACTTCACCTACCTGGGCAAGCAGATCATCGACCTGGGCATTGTGCCCGGCGATCAAGTCCATCTAATCCGCCTGATTCGCCGCTACGGGATGTTGGCCGTGCTCCAGGCGGGCACCGTCTTCGGATTTATCTACCTGGCGGGCGTGCTGGGCCATCGCGTCCAGTACGATCTCCGCCGCAAGCTCTTCAATCACCTGCAAGCGCTCTCCTTCTCCTACTTCGATAAGACGCCCGTCGGCTGGATCATGTCGCGCGTGACCTCCGACTCGGAGCGGATCGCGCACCTGGTCACCTGGGGCCTGGTCGATATCACCTGGGCGATCTCCAACATCATCACCTCCGTCACCTTTATGGCCGCCATCAACGGGCGCCTGGCGCTGATGGTTTGCCTTATCATCCCCGTGATGGGCGCGGTCGCGTTCTGGTTCAAGCAACGGATTCTGGTGCAGTACCGCGAGGTGCGCAAGCTAAATTCTGAGATCACCGGCGCCTACAACGAGAACATCAGCGGCGTGCGTGTGATCAAGGCCCTGGTGCGCGAGGAGAAAAATCTGGAAGAGTTTGGGGAGAAGACCTCGACGATGTACCACGCGGCCTATCGCGCGGCGTGGTTGTCGGCGCTCTTCCTGCCCCTCGTCCAGTTGATCGGCGCCTTTGGCGTCGGCGCGGTGATTTGGTACGGCGGCCTGCAGATTCAGTCGGATACGATCACCATCGGCGGCATCCAGGCCTTCCTCTCCTACCTGGTCTTCATCATGTGGCCGATCCAGGATCTGGCGCGGGTGTACGCCGAGATGCAGCGCTCGATTGCCTCTGCTGAGCGGATTTTCTCCCTGATCGATGCGGAGCCGGATGTGGTCGACCGCGGGGATGCGGTTGATCTGGGCTTTATCGAGGGGGAGATTACCTTCGATCACGTGGGCTTCCGCTATCAGGCGACGGATGGCCGGTCGGAGGAGGGGCAGCAGGTGTTGGAGGACTTCAACCTGCACATCCAACCCGGCGAGCGCATCGCGCTGGTCGGGCCGACGGGTGGCGGCAAATCCACCATCGTCAACCTGATCTGCCGCTTCTACGAGCCGACCTCGGGCGAGATTCGCATCGATGGCCGCGACTACACGGAGCTGACGCAGCACGCTGTTCAATCGCGGGTGGGCATGGTGTTGCAGTCGCCGCATCTCTTCTCCGGCACGATTCGCGAGAACATCGCCTACGGGCGGCTGGACGCCACCGATGAGGAGATCGAGGCGGCGGCGCGGATGGCGCACGCGCACGAGTTCATCACCGAGTTGGAGCGCGGCTACGACGAGGATGTGGGCGAGGGCGGCAATCTGCTCTCCGTGGGGCAGAAGCAGCTCATCAGCATCGCCCGCGCCATCCTGGCCGATCCCGACATCCTGATTATGGACGAGGCGACCAGTTCGGTGGACACGCTCACTGAGGCGCTGATCCAGCGCGGCATGGCGGCGGTGATGCAAGATCGCACGAGTGTTGTCATCGCGCACCGGCTCTCCACCATCAAGCACGCGGATCGCATCTTAGTCATCCAGGCGGGCCAGATTGTGGAGCAAGGCTCGCACAGCGAATTGATTCGCGCCCGTGGGCACTACTACGACCTCTACACGCGCCAGTTCCGCCACGACCGCGAGCAGGTCTATGGCATCTATCAGGAGTTCGCGCCGGCGGGGGCGTAGGGCTACAAAGCAACAAAGCAGCAAAACGGCAAAGCAGCAAATGAGTGGGGTGTGCTTGGGTAAAGAAGAGACCAGGCGCACCCCTTTTTTGTTTACCTCAGTGGATGTAGCGGATGCCCTATTAGATGATCGATCTGCCGACAGATGGGTATGAGGTATAATGAAGGTGAGGTTATTCATCATTCCGAATTCTGATGATTGAGGAGGTATGAGATGAAACGATGTCCATATTGTGCGGAGGAAATTCAAGATGAGGCGATCAAGTGCCGGTACTGTGGGGAGTTTTTGGATGATCGGGTTCACTCCCGTCAGACCTACAGGGCGCCATACGTGGGCTTCTTCGGATGGCACTATCGCTCGAAGGTGGAGGTTCTGGGCTGGCCTCTGATCCACATTGCTCAAGGCATCGATCCGCAGACGGGCGCGCCGCGCGTGGCGCGAGGCATCATCGCCATTGGCAACTTGGCCGTCGGCGTCTTTGCGCTGGGCGGTCTTGCGTTAGGCGTCTTTACCTTGGGCGGCGTCAGCCTCGGCCTGCTGGCGTTTGGCGGCCTGGCCTTGGGCGGGGTCGCGTTGGGCGGTGTGGCGGGGGGCGCCTATCTGGCGCTGGGTGGTCTCGCGATCTCGCTTCGCTATGCCATCGGCGGGTTGGCGCTGGCGCCCCATGTCTTGGGCGCTACTGGCGCCGATCCAGAGATTTTGCGCTTCTTGGAACGCTGGTGGCCCAACATCGGCGAGGTTTTCTATGAGGGGCAATAGG
>CAZCAI010000304.1:1397-2740 GCA_964496595.1 uncultured Anaerolineales bacterium | reverse complement strand
GCCGATCAGGTGCAAGAGTTTTTGCTTGCGGATACCCAGCACTTTACCCGGCTGATCAGTGAGCTACAGGCGCAGCAGGATGACTTCAATCCCCAATTGGGCTTTGGGCCGGGCGGCGGCGCTGAACTGGAGGAAGGCGAGCATCAAAATCGAACCTACATCCTCAATGCGGATAACATCGTTGCGGCCTCGATGCCGGAGCAGCCGGAGGTGATAGGCCAGGATTGGTCGGATCGTTCCTACGTGATTCAAACACGAGAAACACAAACCTCCTTCTTGTCCAACATCGTGACCGATTGGCCGGGCGAGGAGATGGTCGTCATTGCGACCTATCCCTTTGTCAGCTCGGAAGATGCGTGGATCGGGATGGCGATTGAAATCTCGCCGCTGACCGTGATCGGCGATAGTCGACTTTACAAGGAATTGACACCGCTGCTCCAAGCGGGCGCGGGGAATTACATCTACATTGTGGATGGCAACGGGCGCGTGATCTATCACACCGACCCGCGACATATTGGGGAGGATTTCTCCGCCCATCCGCCCGTGCAACAGGTGCTCGATCAACAGGAGGGCGCGCAACGCATCGCCAACCCCGCCGGTCAAAATACGATCACGGCTTTTACGCCGATCACGGGAACATCGTGGGGCCTCGTTTTGGAGGATGATTGGACGACGATTGCTCGCGATACGCGCGGGTATCAGGCGGTCTTGATCTTCCTTTTGACGTTGGGCGGCGTGGCGCCGGCCATTCTCGTCACCTTGGGCATCAAGAAAATTGCCCATCCTATCGAGGCGCTGACCGTCGCCGCGCGCGAGGTCGCGACCGGCGACTTCGACCAGACCATCACGGTGGAAACTGGCGACGAGATCGAGACCCTGGCGACCCAGTTCAACGCGATGGCGCGCCAGCTTCAGGAATCCTACGCCCATTTAGAGCGGCGCGTGCGCGAGCGCACGACCCAACTCACCGAAGCCAACGAACGGTATCGCGCTGTCTCGGAACTGACCTCCGATTACATCTATCACATCAATGTCACGGAAACGGGCGAATTCACAATTGACTGGGCGACCGAGGCTTTCTCCAGCCTCACGGGCTATGCGCCGGCGGAACTAGCGCGCAACGGCGGTTGGCTGGGACTTATCCATCCCGACGACTTGTCAGCCTATCAAGCGCGGCGTCGCAAGCTCCTGGCGACCAAGCGCGCCGCGCTCTGGGATGAGCCTTCCTTCTTTATGTATCGCATCATCACCAAGAGCGGCGAGACGCGCTGGCTGCGCGATTATTGGCAGCCATTATGGGATGCGGATCAGGCGCGCGTGACGCACATCTTAGGCGCCACCGA
>CAZCAI010000304.1:0-1297 GCA_964496595.1 uncultured Anaerolineales bacterium | reverse complement strand
ACGGAGGAAGGCGGCGTCACCCTCCGCGTTGGGGTCAAACAAAGAGGCAAGCAAAGGATCAAGGGAAAAAAAGAGGCTGTACTCCCTACTTCATACTCCATACTCCGCTTTGAAGTCGAGGACACCGGTCCCGGCATCGCGCCGGAGGAGATGGACGTGCTCTTCGATGCGTTTGTGCAGACAACTACCGGCCAGCGCTCGCAGGAAGGCACCGGCCTGGGCCTCCCCATCAGCCGACAATTCATCCAACTCATGGGCGGCGAGTTGGAGGTCGATAGCAAAGTGGGCGAAGGCACGCGCTTCCGGTTCGCGTTGCCGGTCGAGCCGGTGACTGAGGACGAGGTCGAGGTGCGCGACCTACATCCGCGACGGCGCGTGACCGGCATCGCGCCGGGGCAGGCGGCCTCGCACGGCGGCCCCTATCGCCTGCTGGTCGTCGAGGATAACCCCACCAATCGCGACCTACTCTTCCGGTTGCTGGCGCCCTTCGGCTTCGAGATGCAGAGCGCGGCCAACGGGCGCGAGGGCGTCGCCCTGTGGGAATCCTGGCAACCCGATCTGGTGTGGATGGATATGCGGATGCCGGTGATGGACGGCTACGAGGCCACCCGCCGCATCAAAGCGCGGGCCGATGCGACGGGGCGCGCGGCCATCGTCGTGGCGCTCACCGCCAGCGCCTTCGAGGAGGATCGCGACGCCATCATCGCCGCCGGCTGCGATGACTTCGTGCGCAAGCCCTTCCGCGAGCGTGATATTTTCGATACCCTGACCAAGTATCTGGGCATTGAGTTTATCTATGAGGACGTCGAGCCTCAAGCGGGTGAAGGTGAGGGCGAGGATGGTGCATCAGACCAGGGCGAGGCGTTAACGCCAGAAGAGCTTCAGGCGGCGGTGGATGAGCTGCCGCGCGCATGGCGCACGGCGTTACATCAAGCCACCCAGCAACTAGATGCGGATGAGATGCATGCGCTGATCAACCAAATCCGACCGGAGCATGCGGCGCTGGCCCAGACCCTGGCGCAATGGGCCAAGGACTTCGAATACGAGCAGATCATGGAAGTGACCGCGCCGGCGTAGATATTGCCCTTATTGTGCAGGGATAAAGTCTTGTGCTGCGTAACGGCGCCCGATCATAGACCTTGAAAAATTTGACTCGACTCTCCTGAAAGAAGGGGGACGATCTCACGCCAAGACGCAAAGGCGCCAAAGCGTCTTTTCGCCTTTGCGAGTCCCTTTAGCTTCTTCAGAGGAATCTTGACTCGGGAATAGTTTTACCTTCGCCGCCCGTGGATGAAGT
>CAZCAI010000303.1:0-2760 GCA_964496595.1 uncultured Anaerolineales bacterium | reverse complement strand
ATCGCCAGATCCGCGAATTGTTGTGATTTCCTCATATCTCTCCATCACCAGCCGCTTCGTCCGATACTCGCCGTATTGCGCCTCGTCCTTGCGCTTGACGATGGGGAAGGTGTCGAGGATGTAGGCCAGTTCCTCGCGGGTGAGGTGGTAGAGATGGGCGTAGAGGGCGTCGATGTAGGCCGCGTGCAGCGCCGGGTCGCTCTCCGGCAGCCGCTTGATCAGCTTGCGGCGCTGGGCGGCGGTGCGCGCGTTGGCGATGTCGGGCGCTTTATCCGCAAAGAACTCCTTTTCCTGCACCTTGATCCGCTCCCAGGGCGGGTTGCCTAAGATCACGTCGAAGCCGGACCTCTTTACTCTCCCGCCGGCCCCCTCCAAGTTGCCTTCGGCGGTGGGGGTATGGGGTGAGGTGAACACATCGGGGAAGGCCTGGCGCCAATGGAGGAAGCGGTGTTTTTCCGCCAACGCCGCGACCATGCGTTGCTGATCCTCGGTGAGCGCATCCCGGCCCTTCTCCCGCACCTGGTAGAAGGTGTCGAAGGTGAGCGGTTCGGGCGCGTCGGGCGTCAGGGGCCAGGCCGACCGTTGGCTCGTCCACGATGAGCACGTGGGGATCGTTGAGCAGCACCTGAGCGATGCCCACCCGCTGGCGCATCCCGCCGGAAAAACCGCCGATGGGCCGGTAAGCCGCCTCGGTCAGATTGACCAGGTGCAGCAGTTCGTCGATGCGCTGCCGGGCCTGTTTTTGCGGCAATCCCTTGACCGCCGCGAGATAGGTGAGAAATTCCACCGCGCTCAGGTTGGGGTAGACGCCGAAATCCTGCGGCAAGTAACCCAACACCCGGCGCAACTCGTCCGGCTGCGTTGCGATGTCCGCGCCGTTCCAGAAAATCGCGCCGCTGCTAGGCCGGGTAATCGTGGCAATGATGCGCATCAGGGTGGATTTCCCCGCCCCATTCGGGCCGAGCAGCCCCAAAACTCCCGGTCCCAACCGGAGGGTGAAGTCGCGCAGACCCCAGACCGCTTTGCGGTACTGTTTGCTTACATTTTCGATGTGGAGTTCCATTGGATTCCTTTACGCCAGATCCAGAAGAACGACGATGACATTGATGATAAAGAAGCCCACGTGGCCCGCCGCGTGCGCGACCATCGCGGTTTCCAGGTTCCGCTTCCAGAAGAGCCAGCCAAAGAGGACGCCGCCGAGGGCGTTGAGCAGTATGGTGCGGATGACGACGAGCGGCGTCAATGTGACCATAGAGGCCAGCGCGGGCAAATGGCCGAGGCCAAACAGGAAAGCCGCCAGGATGATGGCCGTCCAGACCAGCGCCGGGCGGGGCAGGCCCTGGCCCCGCTGCGCCACGCGCCAGCCGATCCAGACGAACAGGGCCATAACGCCCCAGCGCAGCAGCAGCTCTTCTACAATGCCGCCATAGAGCATGCCCATCAGCAGTTGGGTGAGCAGCGCTCCGAGGGGGGGTGTTTCTCCGGCAGTCAAGCCGTCTGCCAACTCCGTGCCGGCGAAGGGGTTAATGAGCGTATCCAGCCCTAACACTACCACCGCGAAGATGAGTCCTGCCGCCAACGCCAGCTTGATGTGCGGTTGCAGTTGCGGCCAGATAGGCGTACCCTGGCGCACCTTCTCCGCCACCAGCGAACGCAGCCCCACGCGATGCGCGAGCAGGGTTCCGACGGCCACGGCAACCGCCAACAGGATCAAAGCGTTGAGCAGGGCCAGCGCCACGGTCACCGGGACGGGCAGGTCGAGCATTTCCGGCGGCAGCGCATTCACCTGGTCGAGCGCCATCGGGAGCAACGTTAGCACGCCGGGCACGCCGAGGGCCACGAGTGCCAGAAAAGTTTTGCCAAAGCGGGTCTGGTTGGTTGGTTCTGTCGGTGTTTCGTCTGTTATTGTATTCATATTTAGATTCCCATATAAATGTCAACGGATGAAACGGATTGAAAAGGACCCCCTCCGTTTATGCTAACGCCAGGATGTGCAGCAGCTTCGGCGCAAAGCGGAACGGCACGGCGGCGGCCGCGACCGCGACCTGATCGACGGTTCCGGCCAGGTAAATGTCCAATTCCGGGCAGTAGAAGAGCCAGGAGCCGGTCGCGCCGCTATGCCCGATCACCGGTGGAGTCGGGCGGAATGGCGAGAAGAGCCTGGGGATGTGAAACCGCATCATCCCCAGGCCGTACTGGATGGGCCAGCCGGGCGAGGTGCGTACCGGGTTGAGCGAGAAGCCAAAGGTATGCCAGTGCTGCGTCATCAGGTTGACGGTGGCCGGATCGTCGAAAACCTCGCCGCGGATGAGCGCGCGCATGAATTTGAGCAGGTCATCGACGGTGCTGCTCAGGTCGCCGAAAGACTGCATCGCCAGCGGGATGTGCAGCGGCTGTTTATCGATCCAGAGCGTCGCCGGCGTGACCGATTCAGGGTGCGCGGCGGGGTGCCAGGTGTGTTCGAGCGCCAGCGGTTCGAATACCAGGTCCGCGAGCGCCGCGTGGATGGGTTGCCCGGTCACAGCCTCGATGATGGCGATGAGCAGTTGGAAGTTGGTATCGCTGTAGCTGACCTTCGGGCGCGCCGCACCAGCCGGATGCGCCGCGTCAATTGGGCCATCGGGCGCTCGGTTTCAATTCCTCAGTCGGAATTCTGTCCGTTGGGACACAGACGCCAACCAGATCACGACGTGGGTACAGGTGCTGTTTCAATTCCTCAGTCGGAATTCTGTCCGTTGGGACACAGACGCCAACCAGATC
>CAZCAI010000302.1:0-2798 GCA_964496595.1 uncultured Anaerolineales bacterium | reverse complement strand
CGCGATCCAGCGCCTGACTCACGAAGTGTTCCGCAAGTCCGACCCGGACTTCTGGTTCAGCCGCGTCTACGCCGACTACAAGCGGAACTTCAAGCCGCAGCGCCGCTTCCGGCGCCTGCACCCGTGGCTGGTCGGGCATCGCGTCTTGGATTTGGGCTGCGGCAACGGCTTGCTGGCGCGCTTGCTCTCGCAGCAGGGCTACGAGGCGGCGCTCACGGACGTGATGGACTATCGCGACCCGGCGGCGCGCTCGTTGCCCTTCCGCCCGATGACCGACGCGCGGCGCATTCCCTATCCCGACGACAGTTTCGATACGGTGATCGCGATGACGGTGCTCCATCACGTCGCGCCGGCGGATTTGGACGCGCTCTGCGCGGAGCTGTGCCGCGTCGGGCGGCGGGTCGTGATCGAAGAGGACAGCTACGACATCCCGGCGGATCTGCCCGCCCCGGACGAACGCCTGGCCGATGGTGGGCAGTTGCGCGCTTTCAGGGCGCTCTCCGTGGCGGATCAACTCCGCTACACGATGTTCCTGGACTACTTCGCGAACGCGCTCGCCCTGGGCCTGTTGGAGATGAACTTCCCGTTCGACTTCAAATCTGTGCGGACGTGGCAGCGCTTCTTCGCCGATGCCGGCTTCGAGGTGCGCGAGACCACCCTGCGCGGATTCCAACGCGGCCAATTTCACCGCAACTGCCACGTCTGGTTCATTGTAGAGTCATAGATTTCCAGTGGGCATGCAGTTTTGGCCCTCATCTCGTCTTTTTCTCTATCCCCTTGAGCCAAAACTGCCAAGGTGTTGTTTCACGATACTCAAAGGCGGAGTTCGTATTGAACTACCATAGTTGTTGTTGGGCATGACGAACCAGGTTTTTTCATAGAGTGAAACAACACCCGCTTGCAAGGTGAAGTATCAGTGATAGAGTAGGAAAGACATCGCCCCCAGGCTGGTTGACGCGGGCGGTTTTCTTTTGTCATAGTCTAGCTCGGTTCGTAGTTAGCCTCGAAGCGGAGCCTGAAAGGCTCAAGCGGAGTGGCGTTTTCCGAAAAACGATGGAGGCCCCGATGCCAACGTATGTCGATGACGATCAACTGACCCGGCGCTTTGAAGAGGCCTTGATCTACGCCCTGCGATTGCACGCCGGCCAGGTGCGGAAAGGGAGCGGGACGCCCTATTTCGCCCATCTGATGAGCGTGGCGGCGTTGGTGATCGAGGACGGCGGCGACGAGGACGAGGCTATCGCCGGACTGCTGCACGACGCCATCGAAGATCAGGGTGGGGCGGAGGTTCGCGCCGAGATCCGGCGGCGCTTCGGGGAGCGCGTCGCCGCGATTGTGGACGGCTGCTCCGACGCGGAGACCATCCCCAAGCCGCCGTGGCGCGCGCGCAAGGAGCGCTACGTGGCCTCGCTGGCCGATGCTTCCCCCGCTGTGATCCGCGTGGAGGCGGCGGACAAGCTCCACAACGCCCGCAGCATCCTGCGCGACTATCGCCAACTGGGCGAATCCCTCTGGTCGCGCTTCAGCGGGGGTCGCGAGGGCACGCTCTGGTACTACCGCGAGATGACGCGCATCCTCCAGATGAGAACGGACAGCCCCTTAGTCGGGGCCTTGGATGAGGTCGTGACGACGCTGGAACGATTGGTACGTCAGACATAGCAAGATGGCTCTTGTCGGTTTTCAGGAAATGTTTTGCCCTCGCTGCCCGTGGATGAAGTCCACGGGCTAAAAGAACGAAGCCCTTCGGGCTACGGATTTAGCCTCCGAAGGAGGCTTTGCTCTTTTAGCCCGGATGTTTACGTCCGGGCGATGGACATTTTCTATAAGAGCCAACAAGATTGAGGAGTTCTCTTGAACCTTTTACGACGACTTTTGGACTTTGTGCGCCCCTATTGGAAGTGGCTGATCGTCATCGCGGTGGTGCTGGTGCTCAAGACGGCCTTGAGCCTGCTGCCGCCGCTGATCCAGCGCGAGATCGTCGATGGCGTCATCGCCGCGCGGGATCTCTCCGGGTTGGGCCGGTTTGTCGCGATCTTGGTGGGCATCTACGCGCTGTTGCAGGTCGCCAACTTCATCGACTCGTATCTGCGCCACGTGTTGGGCGCGCGCTTCATTTTGGATCTGCGCGTCGGCCTCTACGGCCATCTGCAACGGCTCTCGCTCTCGTTCTTCGAGGATACCTCCACCGGCGAGTTGATGTCCCGCGTGACCAACGACGTGGACGCGCTGGAGAACTTCATCACCCACGGCGTCACGCTGACCACCGTCGATCTGATGCGCCTGGTGGGCGCGACCGCCGTGCTCTTCGCGTTGGAATGGCGGCTGGCGCTCGCCGTGCTGCTCCCCCTGCCCGTGATCGCGGCGGGCTTGCGCCTCTTCAACCAGCGCGTGCGGCCCATCTATCGCCAGGCCCGCGACCGCTTGGGCGACATCAACGCGCGCTTGCAGGACAACCTGACCGGCATCCGCGTCATCCAGGTCTTCGGCCAGGAGTCGCTGGAGCTAAATCAATTCCACGCGACCAGCTCGCGCTACTACGAGGATCGCGTCCGCAGCGTCTGGGCGTGGTCCACGTTCTTCTCCGTGCTCCATTTTTTCGCCGCGCTGGGGAACGTGCTGGTGTTGGGCGGCGGCGCGTGGTTGATCGTGCGCGGCGAGATCACGTTGGGCACGTTGGTGGCGTTTCTGGCCTACGTCGCCTCGTTCTATGAGCCACTGCGCCGCCTGACCGAGATCGACAACATCATCCAGCAGGCGATGGCCGCCGCCGAGCGGATCTTCGAGCTGCTGGATACCGA
>CAZCAI010000301.1:0-2952 GCA_964496595.1 uncultured Anaerolineales bacterium | reverse complement strand
CAAAGCCTCCTTCGGAGGCTCGGTGTATGAGCCTGTAAGGCTTTGTTCTTTTAGCCCGTGGACTTCCCTCGGCCATTGGGCCTTAGGGCCAAGGCATCCACGGGCGGCAAGGGCGAAACTATTACCGAATTAAATTCTTAAAGTCCATAAGTTGACTCGATTTCTACACGGATTCTTTCCTTCAGTCGGTCTTTAGCCGACTTCAGCTTCTAGCCTGCGATTCATCCGCAGGTGCAGGCGGCGTAAACTGCCTTCCCCAATGATCAAGCGTCCCCCCAACCACCACTGACACTTCCGACATTCGACATTCTGCTTCGCCGATGGTTGTCATAGTCACCTCGCCGTACAGATGAACTCACCGCCAGACCCGAAGGGTTTCCAAAACCCTTCGGGTCTATCTATGAGCACCCTTTCCGACGTCCAAAACACCTTCCGCTTTTCTTTGCCCAAAGCCTCCCATAGTATAGCGGAACCTTGCCTTCACGCAACAGATCATCAGGCTGATCGCGGGCGATAGCTTGCTAACTTCCCCCCTTTGACGTATAATTTTTGAGCACGCGCCTATTGTGACAACCAGATTAGCCAGATCAGCCCTATCGGCAAAGGAAAAAGAGAGATGAATGAAAATCGAACCACGTGGATCGTCTTAGGCATCGTCATTGTGGGCATCATCTTAGCCATCTGCACCTGCTTGATGTGCGGGATGTCCGTCTTCCTCTTCGCCCAAGATCCGCTGCCGCGCCCGCCTGATATCCGGCCCCCGACGGGCGACACGTGGGAGTTCCCCACCGCTGAATCGCCCCCCGTCCATCCCACGGCCGCGCCGCTCACGCCCGCCCCGCCCACAGACGCCGAGCGCCCCGCCGAGGCGGAGGAGACCTTAGCCGCGCTCAACGCCGCCCTCATCCCCGACGCCGACCTCCACGAGCTGGGCATCCGCCTGCTCAACGTCCCGGCGGACACCCCCCGCATCGCCCAAACCGAAAACCCCGACTACCCCGTGGGCACGACGCGCCGCTTCACCGCCTCCAACGTCGATAACGACGAGCAATTCGAGCTGACCGCCGAACTGCTGTACAAGACCGACCACGTCTATATGTGGGTCGAGGAGGGCGTGCGCGTCAACGAAGATCGGCTCCGCGAGGCCGCCGACCTCTTCGAGGCGCACACCTACCCCACCAATCGCGAGTTCTTCGGCTCGGAATGGACGCCCGGCGTGGATAGCGATCCGCATCTGAGCATCCTGCACGCGCGCAACCTGGGCAACACCGTCGCGGGCTACTACTCCAGCCCCGATTCCCACGTCCAGGAGGTGCGCCCCGATTCCAACGAGATGGAGATGTTCTACATCAACATCGATAACGTCACCATCGGCAGCCCCTTCTACAACGGCGTGCTGGCCCACGAGTTCCAGCACATGATCCATTGGGCCAACGACCGCAACGAAGCGACCTGGCTCAACGAGGGCTGCTCCGAGCTGGCGATGGCCCTCAACGACCGCGCCTATCCCGGCGGCTATTATGATGTGGGCGGCAGCGATTACAGCTACGCTCGCCGGCCCGATACGCAACTCAACTCCTGGCCGGAGGGCACGGCGGGCGACGCATCGGCCAACTACGGCGGTTCCTATCTCTTTACGGAGTACTTCTTGGATCGCTTCGGCGAGGCGGCGACCCAGGATCTGGTGGCGCGCGACGAGAACGGCATGGAAAGTGTGGACGCCGTCCTCCAAGACCTGAACACCACCTTCACCCACAAGGAGGTCTTCGCCGATTGGACCATCGCCAATCTCTTGGACATCCCCGACCTCAGTTTCTATGAAGGGCGCTACGGCTACACGGCCATCGATCCCGCCACGCCGCGCATGGAGACCAACTACGGGCGCCGCGACCTCCCCGCCGAGGCGCGGGC
Organism: uncultured Anaerolineales bacterium; assembly: GCA_964496595.1. Lineage (GTDB taxonomy): Bacteria > Chloroflexota > Anaerolineae > B4-G1 > SLSP01 > JAAAOZ01. Next base: position 1,041 of record CAZCAI010000301.1, on the reverse strand, counting down.
GACCGTGCGCCAGTATGCCGTCGATTACATCGAGATCAAGGGCGATGACCCGCTGACCTTCACCTTCACGGGCGACACGCTCACCCGCCTGATGGACACCGAGGCGCGCAGCGGCCAATATCTCTGGTGGTCCAACCGCGAGGATGAGTCCGATACCCGGCTCACGCGCGTGCTCGACCTGAGCGCGGCCCAGACGGCCCAGATCAACTTCTGGGCGTGGCACCACATCGAGGAGGATTGGGACTACGCCTACGTCCTCGTCGGCGCGCCGAGGAATGGGAGCACGCTGCCCGACGACATCGCCGACTTCAACGCCGGCGACATCGCCTGGGAGATCTTGGACGATCCCGCGCTTAACTGCACCACGACCAATCCCAACGGCAACAACTTCGGCTGCGGATTGACGGGCCGGAGTGATGGCTGGGTCAATTTATCGGCGGATCTGACGCCCTATGTCGGCCAGGAAATCGCGCTCCGATTCGAGTACATCACCGACGCAGCCGTCAATCAATCCGGGCTGGCCTTAGACGATTTTGAAATTATTGTGGATGGCGAGACGCTACTGGCGGATGACGTCGAGCAGAATGAGGGCGATTGGCAAGCCGAAGGCTTCGTGCGCCATGCCAACCTCCTCCCCCAGGAGTGGATCGTGCAGTTAGTCACGCTGGGGCAGACGCCAGAAGTACGGCGGCTCCTGCTGGCGGATAACACGAGCGGCTCGTGGACCATTCCCCTCTCCAACCGCACCGATCAAGCCATCATCGCCATCAGCGCGCTCGCGCCCGTCACCACCGAGGTCGCGAACTACGAGTACACCCTATCCCCGGCGGATTAGGTTAACTCGGTTCGTAGTTAGCCTCGAAGCGGAGCCTGTAAGGCTTGAGCGGAGTGGCGTTTTTCGGCGCATCGTAACGGCACTCCATTTCATTAACATTCCACTACGTGCCTGACTACGAACCGGGGATTATTTTCCAGCAGACGAGGAGACCCAATGACATCCAACCCTCCGCCCGCGCCCATCGGCGTCTTCGATTCCGGCGT
>CAZCAI010000300.1:0-2961 GCA_964496595.1 uncultured Anaerolineales bacterium | reverse complement strand
TTGCTCAGCAACATCGCGATGGTCATCGGGCCGACGCCGCCGGGTACGGGGGTGATGTGTCCCGCGACCTCCTTCACCTCGTCGAAATCCACGTCGCCGACGAGCCGATAGCCGCGCTTGCGCGTCGCATCGTCCACGCGGTTGATGCCCACGTCGATGACGACCGCGCCGGGCTTGACCCAATCAGCCTTGACCATCTCCGCGCGCCCGACCGCCGCGATGAGGATGTCGGCCCGGCTGGTGACGCCCGGCAGATCCTGCGTGCGCGAATGGCAGATGGTGATGGTGGCGTTCCGCTTGAGCAGCAGCATCGAGACGGGCAGACCGACGATGTTACTGCGGCCCAAGATCACCGCCTCTTTGCCCTCGATCTCCACGCCGGTGCTGTCGATCAGGTGGATGATGCCGGCGGGCGTGCAGGGCGCGAAGAGCGGCGTGCGGTTTTTCATCGCCAGCCGCCCGATGTTGACCGGGTGGAAGCCATCGACGTCCTTCGTCAGGCTGATGGTATTGAGGACGGCCTCCTCATCCAGATGATCGGGCAGGGGAAGTTGGACTAAGATGCCGTGGATATCGTCGCGGGCGTTAAGCTCGCTCACCAGCGCTTCCACCTCCTCCTGCGAGGCGTCGGCGGGCAGCGTCTTGCCCACGGAGTGGATGCCCACATCCTCGCAGCGGCGCTGCTTCATCCGCACGTAAGTCTGCGAGGCTGGATTATCGCCCACCAGCACGGTCGCCAGCCCGGGGACCAGATCGTGCTCCGCCTTTAACTTCGCGACCTCCTCGGTCAAATCGGCCTGAATTTGCTTGGCAATACCTTTGCCGTCAATCAATTGCGTCATGTATCCTCCTATTAGGTCTCAATTCTTAGCTCTTAGTCTTAGCTCTTAATTCTTAACCTACGACAACCCCACAATCTTCCCATCCACGATGTCGATATCTAAGAAGTTGGGGCTGCTGGGCAGACCGGGCATAGTGCGGACTTCGCCGGCCAGCGGATAGATGAAGCCCGCGCCGACGCTGGCGCGAATATCGGTGATGGGGAAGGTGTAGCCGGAGGGCACGCCCTTCCAACCTGGCTCGTGGCTGAGGGAGAGGTGCGTCTTAGCCATGCAGATGGGCATCTTGTCGTAGCCCAGATCGGTGTAGAGTTTGATCTTCTGCTCCGCTTCCGAGCTGTAATCGACGCCGTCGGCATTATAAACCTCGCGCGCTAGCGTCTCGATCTTCTCTTTGATGGGCTGCTCGGATTCGTAGAGGAAGTGGAAGTCGCTCGGCTCCTCGGTGGCCTTGACGACGGCCTCGGCTAACGCCTCCGCGCCCGCGCCGCCCTCGGCCCAGTGCTCGGTCACAACCGCGTCAAACGCGCCGGCCTCCAGCGACGCCTCGCGGATAACCTCCCACTCGGCCTCGGTGTCGGTGGTGAAGGCGTTGATGGCCACGACGACGGGGATGCCGAACTTGCGCGCGGTCTTGATGTGATGCACGAGGTTTTCAATGCCCTGGCGCAGCAGCTCCAGGTTCTCCTCGATGTAGGCCTTATCTAACTTGCGGCCAGGGATGACGCGCGGGCCGCCGCCGTGCATCTTGAGCGCGCGCACCGTCGCGACTAACACCACCACGTTGGGAATCAGGCCGGAGGCACGGCACTTGATATCGAAGAACTTCTCCATGCCGATGTCGGCGCCGAAGCCGGACTCCGTGACTAAGAAGTCGGTCATCTTCACGCCCAACTGGTCGGCGATGACGGAGGAGTTGCCGTGGGCGATGTTGGCGAACGGCCCGGCGTGGACGAAGGCGGGTTGCTCTTCCAGCGTCTGCATCAGCGTGGGCATGATGGCGTCTTTCATCAACACGGTCATCGCGCCCGCGACGCCCAGATCCTCCGTGGTGACCGGATCGGGATTCTTGACTTTGTCGTTGGTGCCGATGACGATGCGCCCGATGCGCTCGCGCATATCCTCCAGGCTGGTGGTCAGCGCCAGGATCGCCATCAACTCGCTGGCGACGGTAATATCGAACGCGGCCTGGCGCAGTGGGCCATCGGGTTTCGGTCCCAGCCCCACCATAATCTGGCGCAGCGCGCGGTCGTTCATATCGACGACGCGATTCCAGGTGATGGAGTAGGGATCGATGTGCAGCTTGCGCATGCCCTTGCGCTCGAAGAAGCTGTCGCTCCAGCGGCTCTCGTGATAGATGCGCGCGTCGATGGCGGCGGCGCAGAGGTTGTGCGCCACGCTGATGGCGTGGATGTCGCCGGTGAGGTGCAGGTTGAAGTCGTCCATCGGCACGATCTGGCTGTAGCCGCCGCCCGCCGCGCCGCCCTTGATGCCGAAGGTCGGCCCCATCGAGGGCTGGCGGATCGCGGCCATCGTCTTGTAGCCGAGCCGCCCGAGCGCCTGGGCCAGACCGACGGTCGTCGTCGTCTTGCCCTCGCCCAGCGGCGTCGGCGTGATCGCGGTCACATCGATGTACTTGGCCTGCGGGCGATCCTGGAACTTTTCGCGCACATCTAATTTGACCTTGGCCTTGTAATCGCCGTAGCGGATGAGATCCTCCTCGGTCAAATCCACGGCCTTGGCGATCTCGACGATGGGCTGGACGTCAGCCGCCTGCGCGATGTCGATATCGGACGGAACTGGTTTCACTTTCTCAACAGACATAGAACCTCCTTAAAGGGTTGTGCTTTGTGAATAGAATGGGTAAAAATGAGCAAATCTGCGAATCAGCAGATAGGCGGGTTGTGAATTGGGATGCGTGAGGCGCAAGAGCCGCCCTATCTTTTTACCGTGTGGACGCTTCTAATATCGTAACGCCTACCAATTGTGCATCCCGATAGCGCAAGAGAATCCCATCTTCGGTCATTTCCGTCTCTGTCGCCCGCTGAGGGCGCACGAAGCTGATGTAGAGAACATCCGCTTCGGCGTCGTAATCCACCCAGAAGCGCTGATTGGGAAATTG
>CAZCAI010000299.1:0-2987 GCA_964496595.1 uncultured Anaerolineales bacterium | reverse complement strand
CAGCGGCGCGAGCCAGCACGCGGGCAGTGTCCGGCCCGCGCTGCTCAGGGCCAGCACGTCCACCAGATCGCCCGCCTCTTGCCAGAGCAGCAGCGCGTCCAGCTCCGCTTCGACGAGGAACAGGGGACGCCCGCCGCCGCGCAGGCTGTCCAGGCCGTACAAGGCCATTTGCCCGCCGCGCGGGCCGCCGTACTTGCCCCAGGGTTCTGCCGGAGCGGGATTGCCGTCTGCAAAGCGGCGAACTTTGAGCGCCCACAGATCGCCGTCCACAAAATGCGGGATCACCACGCCGCGCGGCAGATAGATACGCTTGCCGGTCAAGCCCCAGCGGGCCGGGGGATCGAAGACATCGCGCGGACACCAGCCCAGGCCCCAGGTGCGGAGCGTCGCTTCGTGCAGGCCCCGGTCGGCCAGATAGGCCCGGCCCGGCGCCCCGGCGTTCTCCCAGAGCACGGTCTGGGCGCGCTGTAGAATCACCTGCGCCCGCGCCTGCCATTGCTTTGACGGCGGTGATGGCATCGGCGCTGGGTTGCGCTTTGCCGGAGTCCGCGTTGAAGGCGTCTTGACCTCACCGTCCAACCCCACCAGACCCGCAAGGTAGACCAGCGCATCACGGAAGCTCCAATGCCGCCGGGCCATCAGCCACGTAAAAGCATCGCCGCGCGCCCCGCAGCCGAAGCAGCGATAGGATTGCCCATCAGGGTTGAGGTACAGCGAGGGATGGCGGTCAGGGTGAAAGGGGCAGACCCAGGCCAGGCGATGGCCTCGACGCTGCGGCGGCCCGATGTCCGGGACGATAACCTGTTTGGCCAGGTCGAGCCGGTCTTTGATGCAGGCGACCAGGTCAGTGTCAGGGGTTGTGGATTTCATTGATTTTCTCCTCATTATATTTTGCTTAGGATATATATTATATATATTATTATTATTATTTATATAGGAGGGCGGGTAGGTAATCGGCCCGCGCGAAACTGTAGTGGGGAGGCGCGCGAAGACACCCCCGTGCTGAACACGGGGGTGTCCTGATGTCATAAACTCTTGCGGTTATCTGCTGGTGTCTACAGTCCCAAGGGTACGCAGTTTTCTGAGGTTGCCCGCCTCGCCAGAGAAGGGGGGTGTCAAAAAACTGTAAACTCTGCGGACTGTGAGACTCTTGCCCCTATGGGAGTCTACCTTCGCAGTACTGGGGGCTTTTACCCCTATGCATCTTTACAGTCCGCACAATACGCGGTTTTCTCAGGTTGCCAGCGTCTCTGGACGAGGGAGGTGTCAAAAAACTGTAAACTCTGCATACTGTAGGACTCTTGCCCCTATGCGTCTTTACAGTCCGCACAATACGCAGTTTTCTCGGATTGCCCGCCGCGCTGGACGAGGGAGGTGTCGAAAAACTGTAAACTCTGCGAACTGTGGGACTTTTATCCCTGTGCACTACCATCTCCATCCCTATCTGCATCGCCATCGAGCATCGTAGACTCCCGCCACGACCACAAGCTGTTGGGACTGCGCCGCCCGTCCGTACTGTAGACCTTGTCGGCCAGCACTTTCCGGGCCTTGAAGATCAACGTGCGCCCGTAGCCTTCATCTTTGCCCAGAGCGACCACGTCTTTAGGGGCCAGCGGTTCACCCGCTTCCCGCAACAGCGTCTCCAGCCAGGTCACACAGCGATCCAACTTGGTAGGCTCGCGCCACGGCTCGGGGGCCGCGCCCCAGCGCAGGGCCACGCCGTCTGGCTCGATCTCGTCCAACGTGAAGCCCAGCGGCTCCGGCAGGCGGGCCAGGTTGCTCTTGATGACTTCTAATTGGCGCGGGCCGTTGCTGTCGGGCTTGGGGCCATCGGGGACTACCGAAAGGCCCAGCACCGAGCGGGCCATCGCCACGATGTGCCCGCTGCCCCGGAAGTCGTCCAGCGTGATCGGGGTGAAGACCGGCGCGCCGCCCAGGGTCGCGCCGCGCTTGCGCGCGTGGTGGATCAAGACCAGGGCCAGGGCGTACTCTCGGGCTAAATTGCTGAAAAAGCCGAGCAGCGCGCGCACGTCCTCGATGGCGTTCTCGCTCTTGCTCGTGACCGAGGATAAACTATCCACCACGATCAGGGCCGGGCGCAGGGTGTAGGACATCTCCACCAGGCGGTCGCGGTCGGCGGCCTGCCCGAAGTCCAGCAGGGCATCGGCCTCCGGCAGCATCAGGTAGAGGTGACGGGTGTCCATGTCCCAAGATGCCGCGCGGGCGTGGGTGATCTGCGGCACGGCCTCGGCGTCGATGTAGAGCACCGGGCCATCCGATGGGGGCGCGGGCGTGCCGTCGGGGAACGGCTCGCCGTGGATCAAGCGGCGGCATAAATCCAGGGCGACCAGGGACTTGCCGACGCCGGGCACCGCGCCGAAGAGGGTCAGCATCCCGCGCGGAATCCAGCCGGGCCACAGCCAGGTGATGGGCGGCAAATCTTGGGCCAGGTCGTACAGGGCCGGATATTGCCCGACGTCGCCCGGCTGGATGCCAAAGAGCGTGCTGATAATGGCGTCGCGCTCCGGGTGATCGGCCAGCGCTTGGAAGAGCACCGTGTGCGGCGGGACGTCGGCGGGGGCATTGTCCAGGGCGTGCCAGCAGGCGGCCCAGGGTTCTGACCATTGCGCGAGCGTTATAGTATCCGGTGTCGCTTTGCCCGCCAGCCGGTCGGCAAGGGCCTGTTGCATCAGGCGCGGCGTCAGCATCGCGCACCTCCGTAACGGTCACTATCACTGCCTCGCAGCGCACAGCGCAACGCCAGGTCAGCCAGCGCTTCGCCCAGGGCGACACAGCCCAGGGCCAGGCGCATCAGCCACCGGGAACCGACAACGTGTAGTTTTTGCATCCGCATTTCCATCCTCCTTAAAATTATCGTAGTGTGAAAGCAGGAGCTTCATCTGACGCTCCCGCCGGTGAGTGCGCTGACGAGGACGGCTCGGCGTGGGCCGCCTGCCATCCGACAAAGCCGATCCCGGCCAGGCCCC
>CAZCAI010000298.1:0-2987 GCA_964496595.1 uncultured Anaerolineales bacterium | reverse complement strand
ATATCAATCGCGTGGATAGATGGCCCACAAGCGAGCCAACTCATCTTCCTCGCAGCGGATCTCCGTGTAATGGAGAACTTCATCGTCCTTGCGAACGCGCACACCGCTCCCTTTCGTGACCTCTCCCACGAAGGCGAAGGGCGTCCCCACCTCCTCCAACGCGGCGCGGACGTCCGCCACGCGCTCTGGGGGCACGGTGACGGCCAGCGTGCCCGATGAGATCATGCGCAGCGGATCGAATTGGAACGCCGCGGCGAAGCGGGCGACAATCGGCGGGATGGGAAGACGGTCAAAGGCGATATCGATGCCCACGCCGGAGAGGTTGGCGATCTCCAACAGCGTCTCCAGGAGGCCACCGCGCGTCACATCATGCATAGCCGTTGCGCCGTTAGCGGCCAACACCAGCGCCTCCGGCATCACGCTCACCTCGGCCATGACGCGACGGCCCGCCGCCAGCTCCTCATCACTCAGCCCCGCCGACCGCGCCACATCGACGAAATCCTGGGCCAGGATGGCCGTCCCCTCCAGCGCGATGCCCTTGGTGACCAGCACGTGATCGCCCACGCGCGCGCCGCCGGTCAGCACGGGTTCCTGATCCGCCGCCGTCCCCAGCGCGGTGACGGCGACCAGCGGGCGCGCGAGACCCGCCGAATAGCCAGTATGGCCGCCGATGATCGCGGCCCCAACCTCCCCGGCGGCCCGGCTGGCATCGCGCATAATCTGCTCCAAAAGCTCCACATCCTCCATACTGGGCACCAGCACGAGCAGTTGCAGCCATCGCGGCTGGACACCGCTGGCGGCGACATCGTTGCAGGCCACGTGGACGGCCAGCCAGCCAATCTCGCCGATGGCGCCAACGATGGGATCCACGTGCGAGACAAGCACATCGCCGCCACCGACGCGCGTCAGCGCCACATCCTCGCCAAAGGCCGCACCGAGAACAATATCCGGCCCCTCGGACTGCACATAGGGGAACACTCGTCGTTGCAGAACATCAAGTGAAAACTTGGACACGGGACGCTCCTTTCTTTTCTTTAGATATAACGGCCCCGCTCAGATCTTGCGGATGGCCGGAATCCGCGCCACGCGGGACGCATCCGCCATCTGCTTGATCGTCTCCAGGGCTTCCGGACCAAACGGCGCCATAACACTCTCTTCGATGTACGGAGCGCCGCGCAAGCGGGCCACCCGGAGGTAGAGTTTTTTCTCGGGCCGGGTCATCTGGGTGAACATCAGGTGATCGGCAGCCTGTTCCAGGGTCACGATCTTTTTCTTCAAAGCGCTCGAACTGACGGTGAAGAGGTATGTGCGGCGCTTGTCCTCGCGGAGCATGGTCTCCAGCCGAACCCGCATCCGCTCGCCGTACGTCGGCGAAAAGAGCAGCAGGTTCAAGGCCGAGCCGAAGACCAACGTGCCCAAGTCACTGGGCCTCAAGGTCTGATCCGCCAGATCAAGGGCGCGCGTCCAGACATCTGGATGGATTAAGTTCGCCCGCGCCCGGTCCGAGCCAGATGGCTCGACCGCCCCGGCATCGAGAGGGAGATCCAGGTCGAATTCGATAAAGAAGTACGCGCCGGCATAGTCCGAGAGTTGAATATCGTAAAGTCGCGCCAGGTCATTTTTGGTGAAGGTGGGGTCTGGATATTGCAGGGGGACAAAAATCACCTTCCCGCCCTGACGCAGCCAAGAGGCGACGATCGCCAGACCGATCAAGGGCTTGCCCGATCCGCCCGGGCCAGAAATCACCGTAGATGAGGGAATCGGAATGCCCTCCGGCATCAGACGATCCAGCCATTCAAAGTTAGTGTGAAATCTTTTCATCTTTCCACCTCCTACACAACTGTAAATTATTCGCTTGTTTCACTCACCCATTTTACAGCACAGCCTCCCACACGGTGTTCATTCGCCCTTCTTCGTCTGACAGTTGAGCTTTCTCAAATAAAAGCGATGGTCGCCGTAGGAGGTCTCGACGAGCTTTTCCTCCGCCACCAACCGGTGCACCACGTCCCAATCCGCATCTGCTCGCTCCAGAAATTCGTCGACCGCATCCTCTCGCATGGGATGCACGGCGGTGATGCTCAGGAGATCGTCCTCGACGTCGCCCGTGAAGGCGAAGGCGTTGCCCTCGTAGCCAATCAGGTACTCCACATGCGCGACGCGCTCGCTCAAAATCTGGTAGGCGCGATTGATGACGGCTTCCTCCGGCGGCTGCGCCCACGACTCGGCCGGCGGCCTCGTGGGGATCGCCAGGTACGCTCGATCCGGCTGAAGGCGCGCCAGGAAGCCGGCCACCTGCCGGAGTTCTTCCTCGCCGTCGTTGACGCCGGTGACCAGCATTGTCTCCGTCATCAGCGCGCCGTCGAAGTGGCGGGCGAATTCCAGCATCCCCTCTTGAATTGCGGCCAAGTCAAGCTTCCCGTGCGGCCGATTGACCCGGCGCCAGACGTTCTCCGACGCCGCGTCGGTCTTCAGCGAGACCCAATCCGCTTGCGCCAGCGCTGCCCTCACATCCTCGCGCCAGATGAGCGAGGCATTGGAGATCACGGCGATCTTGATGCCCAACGGGGCCAGCAGCGCGATCTCGCGGCCCAGGTTGGCATCCAGGGTCGGCTCCCCGTCCGGGACGAAGGTGAGATAGTCGATGATCTCACCCTGCGCCCGCGCGCCGGCCACTTTGCGCTGGACATCCTCCAGCAGCTTCTCCGGCTCATAGAAGGGCTGACGCTCAACCTGCATCTTGATCGTCGGCCCCAATTGACAATAAACACAGGCATAGGTACAGATCTTGGGCGGGATGTTGTTGATCCCCAGGCTCTTGCCCAAGCGCCGAGAGGGCACCGGGCCAAACGCAATCGTCATATTACACCTCCAGGTGAGTGATTTGTGAATCTAACAGGTATTGTATCTGTTTAGCTTCCTAAGCAGACTAAGGTGCAACGCACTAGAAAACAGCACACGGATTTTCACGGATCACACGGATTTTTTAG
>CAZCAI010000297.1:0-3007 GCA_964496595.1 uncultured Anaerolineales bacterium | reverse complement strand
AATCCCATTCCCACTGGTCGCAGGTCTGGTCGATGCCGCCGGGGTAGACATTGGGTACGTCCTCGCAGGGCCAGTGATTGGGATCTCCCGGCGGATCGGAGGGCGGCGGCGAGGGCAAGACCAGCCTGTCCCTCAACTTAGCCGCCGCCGGTGCCCCACAGGGCGATGACCATGCGTTGCCATCCGGCCTCGGCTACGGTGTGCAGCGTGGGGGTATCCAGGGGCACGTAGCTGCTGCTGGCCCGCTCGGCGCGCGCCTGGAGCACGGCTTCGGGGATCAGCTCCAGCAGGCGCCGCAGTTGGGCCGGATCCAGCGGTAGCGAGACGTGCCCCTTCATCCCCAAGTCCAGCAATTCGGTGGCGCGCGATTCCAGCGGGGGCAGCAGGCCGATGCTGGCGATGGGGCGGTCGTCGAAGTGCAGCAACTCGCTGACCAGGTCGGGCCGGAAGCCGGGCAACGTGGGGGAGAAGAGCACCACGTCGGCGTCCATCTCCGTCGCGTCGCGGTAGACGCCGGAGGCCGTGGCCGGCCCGGCGACGATCTGGAACTCCGGCACGTCGGAGAGGGCGCGTTCGATCTCCGCGTTCTCGCCGGTAGCGATGCGGCCCCGATTCAGCACGTCCCCGGTGCGCACGGTCTCGACGAAGACGCCGTCGGCCCGCATCGCCTCGAGGTCGCCGGGGATGCGCGCGCGGAGGTGCAGCGGTTCAGCGTAATCCGGCGCTGCATCGAAGACCAGCAGGCCCGTGGCCTGTGCGCCGGGCGGCAGGGGCCGCGTGGCGAGCGGCGGGGTATCCAGCAGGGTCAGGGCCAACTCGGCGCTTTGGGCGCGCAGGTAAACCTGCCCGGCCTGGTCTTCCAGCGTGAACGCGGCGGCGGCCAGGTCGCCGCGGCCGCCCTGCGCGCCGAGCAGATCCGCCGCGAGCAGTTGGCCACGCGGCGCGAGGAGATCATCTACCCGGTGAAAGCCTACGGGCCGTGGGTCATCCTCGTGGCGGTGGTCATCCTCATCCTGTGGGGCGGCACCCGGATGATCCGCGCCTACGAGCTGCGCCTGCGGGCCATCCCCCGCGATGCGCGCGGCGACGCCCCGGTGCTGATCCTCAATCAGGGACGCCAACTGGTGGCCTACGATCCCGACCGCGCCTTTGGGCCGGCGACGGTCTTCGGCGACGCGGTAGAGCAACCCCAGTTGGCCGCGCCCGACGTGCAGGAGCGCGTGACGCTGCGCGATCAGACCATCGACGCGGTGACGCGGGGCCTGGCGGGAAGCAAACGCCAGCGGCCGGCGCGCCAGCGCGCTGCGCAGATCATGACGCGCCAGCCGCCGCCAACAATCAAAGGGCCGATTCGAGTTGTGGATCCGCGCCGGGTGCGCGGCTGGCTGCAGGACGTGACGCCCCAGGCGTTGCGCAATGCTTTGACGATAGACGCGGACGTAGATGTAATGGAGGTGAACGATGACGACGTTACAAATTCCCAAGGGTAAACTGTTAGAAGCGGAGACGATCGCTCAGCGCATCCCGGCCACGCTGGAACGGCGCGGCCTGCGCCCGGTCTTCTCCGATTGGGTGCTGACCCGGCACGCCGGCCTGGTGTGGCTCTTTGGCGTGTTGGACTTGCAGCGCGTGGAGAAGCTGGAGCAATACACGGGCGACAGCTTGTTGCATCACCTTTCAACCGACATCGGCGGCCGGCCAGTCTACCTCTCCAACACCTCGGGCCTGCGCTACGCCGTGCTCCTTTCGCCGCCCCCCACCTTGCCGTCCACGATAGCCTTCCCCGGCCTCAAACGGGGGAAGGCGCGCTTAGGTCGCAGCTATACCGGGGCGAATATCTCCGTGCCGTGGGAGCGCCTGGGCCATCTGCTGGTGGCCGGGAAGACCGGCGCCGGCAAGTCCACCTTCCTGCGCCTGCTGGCCTACCAGGGCCTGAGCGCGGGCATGCGGTTGATCCTGGCCGACCGGAATGGCACGACCTTCCCGATGTTGGCCGAGCACCCCGCCCTGCTGGCGCCCATCGCCCACACGCCCGACGAGGTGGTGCAGGCGGTCGAGTTGGCGCTGGGCGAATGTGACCATCGCGCCGCGCGCTACCGGCAGATGCCGGGCTACCCGGAGAAGCTGGTGGAGTACAACGCCCTCGCCGTCCGAGAGGGCGTCGATCCTCTGCCGCGCCTGCTGGTGATCTTGGACGAGTTCAACGCCACGGTGATGGAGGCCGGCGGCGCGCAAGGGCCGCTGGCCACGGCGGCGGCTGATCTCGGCTGGCGCGGGCGCCAGTTCGGCGCGACCTTGATCTTCGCCGCGCAGGACTTCATCAAGGCGCTGGTGGGCCGCGTGCGGGATCAATTAGGGGCCGTGGTCTGTTTCCGGGTGAAGAACGCTGCGGCGGCGCGCCACGTCGGGTGCGAGGACGCGGTGAAGATTCCCGAACGCCGCCCCGGCCTGGCCGTGACCGACCGCTGGGGGCCGCTCCAGACCTACTACCTGGACAAGCAGGTGCTCATCGATGCGGGCGAGACCCGCTCTGCGGCCCTACCCGAAGACGAGCAGCGCCTGGCCCGCTTAGCCGTGGAGCAAGATGGCAAGGTGACGTTGGGCAGCTTGCGAGATTGGGGCCTGGGCAAGAATGAAGCGAGTCGATTATTGGAGGAATGGCGGCTGCGAGGTTGGGTGAAGAAAGATCCGCTGCGCAACAACGCGCATTACGTCACGGAAAAGCTAATGGAACTCATTGGGGAAAAGCCTGATTAAGGTTGTTCCCCAGAAACCGGGAAACCTGGGAAACGGTGGAAAACGCCGGGAAACGGGTCGGATGGGCCGGGAAACCGGGGGAAAACCGGCGGGAAACCGCCAGGAAGCCGGGAAACGGTCAAGAAACGGCCTGTGATGGGAATCTAACCTAAGTGGGGAGGAAAATGATGGGAAACCCTGTATGTATCGTGTGTGGGCGGCCAATTCGACAGAATGCCAAAGGGCGCCCGAAGAAATTCTGCTCGGCGGC
>CAZCAI010000296.1:0-3085 GCA_964496595.1 uncultured Anaerolineales bacterium | reverse complement strand
GGAGGAGCATCTGAAAACTCGAAATCTATCATCCACCGACTTTTAAACTATACCCGGGGGGATACGTTAATCCAGTATATCTTCGCCGACGATGGACGCACTGCGGAGGTTGCCACTGCTTTTGACTCGGATCAACTAATTGAAGGGTTTGAGGGGAAGATAAATGTTAGCTCGCCGCCTGTAGCTGAAAAAGCGTGGTACCTAGCTGACCACTTGGGCGGGACTAATTTGCTGGTAGATAAGTCCGGGCAGGCGCTTTCTGAGATTGCGTATTATCCATATGGGTTAACGCGTTATGATTCCAATGCAGTTGGTTTGTCGTACCGGTTTACGGGTAAGGAGTTAGATGAGTCGGAGTTGTATTACTTCGAGGCGCGGTATTATGACCCGATGGTAGGACGGTTTTTGTCGGTGGATCCGCTTTATGTAGAAAATCTTAATGAAGAAAAATTGCAAGACGTACAAAATCTAAATATATATGTCTATGCAAGTAATAGTCCGGTACAAAGAATTGATGTTGATGGGCTAGAAGATATACCCATAGTGGATTCTGTCAGTAATGATAGAACAGCACATGCACCAGCCGGCTCAAAAGTAGGTTTAGTTATTGATACTACCAGACCAACAATTGGCGATTTAGCAAAACAAGGCCAAGAGCTTCTTAATACGATGGCTGAACCGGTTGATAAGTTAGCTGACATCGCAGATAATACAGCAGATGTATTGGCCGATAACCCTATGATACCTCAAATGGGGCCTATAAACGAAATGGGAATGAGATATACCGCAGAGCAAATTAGGGGTGTAGCTGGGGACATTAGAAATCCTGCAATGTATACTGCGAAAGAAACCGCTCAAAGATATTTGCCTATACTCGGCCAAGTAGATAAGGGTATATCGGTTGGCAGGGCAATTATGCGTGGATTTTTACATCGTATCCATCCGCAAGTAAGCTCTCCAAAGGAGCCTGCTAGATAAGTACATATGCCGTAAAATAAGTTTTGTAAAGTTCTGGCGGCAAATTTCCCGGCATTTCGTTGTTTGTGACTTTCATAACAAAAAAGAGGTGACTTTATGAAATCATCAGTGAAGAGACTGGCGATGTTGCTAAGTGGTTTAATCCTTGCTTTGGCCTGGCTTCTGCTTGTTCCAACAACCATCTCTGCCGGTGTTTCTGTTGCTTTGCCTGCATTTCAATCGGCGACGATAACAGACGCATCCTCTATCATCTCCGGCACCTATGCCGGCACTGTCGCTATCACCTCCCCCGTCCAACTGGGCGTACTCGATATGGCCTTCGACGTCGGCGCTGTCGGCAATACCCTCACCGGCACGGTCGACCTCGCACGCACGCTGGTCTACACCAGCAGCAGCGGTGCGCCGGTGCTGCACGGGGTCGTCACGGGCACTGACAGCCTCACCCCTACCTTCCGCTTATCCTCAGCGACCTTCGATGGCTTCGTCTCGGGCCGCGAGGTGCAGCGCAGCTTCACGCTGGTTGGAGAGGCGATAGAGGGCGGCGAGATACTGCAAGGCACCTACACCGAAATTATCACCGGCTTTACGCCCGATGCGATGGTGATGGAGGGCATCTTTATGGTCACCCGCCCGCCGGAGCCGCAGGATTTTGACACCCTGGCCTCGGTGGAGATAGAGACCGCAGAGAACGAACTCTGGATCAACGAGAACACACTCATTACCGGCACACTTCTCAATGGCTACCGTGAATCTTTAACCACAACCACATTCGTTACCCTGTCAACCAACCTGGGTGCTATCTCCCCGATAACGATGGAGGTCAGTGACGGCGTCTTCACTGCCACCTTTGATGCGGGGACCAATCCCGGCGTTGCGACCATCGCGGCGACCACCGGCGACCTCACCGGCGCCACGTCGGTCGAGGTGTTGGCGTACAGCGCCGCCGCGCTTGAGTTATCCCCACAGCCCGACGATCTGACGTTACCCACCGACGGCGGCCAGGTGACCTTCACCGTCACGGTGCAAGATCAGATCGGGCAGCCGGTGAGCGGTACCGTCGTCACGTTTGCCGGTCTATTGGGCACAGTTTCCCCCCTCTCGGCTACCACTGGCGCAAACGGCGTGGTCACGACGACCTTCACCGCTGGCACGATGCCCGGTCAGGCCAACGTTGAGGCCTCCTGCAACAACCTGATAGAGACGGTTAACTTCCAGCTTGGGACGCCAGAGGTGAGCGCGGTGGATTTGCAGATCGACACAGTAACGCTCGAACCAGGAGCTTCCACACCTATCTCCGTCACGGTCATGGACCAATTCGGGCGCTCAATGGCGAGCGAGCTGGTCAGTCTGTTTGGCTCGTTAGGAACTGTGAATCCGTCCAGCGGCCTCAGCGACAGTGAAGGCCGCGTGGTCGCGACATTTACCGCGGGGAGCCTGGAGACAGAGGCCACCATCACGGCCCTATCGGGATACGCTTCCGACTCCGTGACGGTAAGCATTCAAAGCGTTGCTGATGCGTGTGTTCCTGTGGAGTCGGTGAGGATTCAGGGACCGACCTCGGGGTTCAGTGGAACAGAGGTTACCCTTCAAGCCACCTACACTCCCACTGATGCCACAGAAGTTGGGTTGCTCTGGGATAACGGCGACACCACCTCAACTACGGTGCGTACGCTGGAAGTGGGCACGCATACCCTGGCGGTGACGGCGACCAATTGCAGCGACGTTTTGGTCACCGATACCCACACGATCACCATCAGCGCTGCGCCGGTTTGCACCGACGTGACCAGCGTAGACCTGAGCCAGGTGACGAGAGGCACCATCTACACCGACGCCGAGGTCGCGTTCAAGGCTGACATCGCGCCGGACGACGCCGCCCAGCCTTACACCTACACCATCGACTATGGCGACGGCATCAGCACGACGGCTACCAGCAGCGCCGATCCTTTGGCGGCAATCACTCACACCTTCACCGCCACCGGTTCCTACGATGTAGAGATCTCCATCTGGAACTGCGAGATGAGCGAGCCGGTGACCGACTCGACCGAGGTGATTGTAACGGAGTATGGCGTATCTGTGGGATTGTCCAACATCACCATCGAGGGGAAAT
>CAZCAI010000295.1:0-3139 GCA_964496595.1 uncultured Anaerolineales bacterium | reverse complement strand
CGGGCCAACTGGAGATTCAGGCCAAAGAGCAGCGCCACACTCGCCAGGATCGGCAACAACCACCAGCGCGCCCGCCGATGTTGCGCCCATGGCCGCAACCCCCACGCCGCGATCAGATGTCCGGCGGGGCAACTCAGCAGCAGGTAGTGAATGTGAATCGGTTGCGCGCTGTAACTGGTCAGGGCCACGGGGATGAGAAACCATAGGCCCAGGGCCATCGCCACATCCCGGCGCGGCCCGCCGCGCACCATCTCCCCCACCGCGAAGATCGCCCCCATCGCCATCGCCAGCCTCAGCAGCAGATCGACCCGCAACGATAACCAGCGTTGACGCGCATATCTCGCCGTTGGCGCCTGCCCCCACATAGATTCAAAATCGCGCCCGGTGACGATCCGCAGCGCGTGATCCCAGCCCTCGCGCGTCCAGTGCAAGTCAGTCTCTTCTTCAAGAAGACGAACTGCCTTTGTGAGGCTTCCCTCTCGCGCCTGCCAAAGCCCCACACCATAGAGCATCATCACAACAACGAAGATCACCATCCCCGCATAGAGCGCGCGCAGCGGCGCCCGACGCCGGAAGATCGCCAGCAGGGGGATGACCTGGGCCAACACCCCCATCGCCTGGAGATAGGTCTGCGTGGCGACGGTGACGGCCAAGCCGCCGATCAATACAGGGCCTGGTTCGCGCCGGGCCGTAGTCAAGGTAGGGAAAAGCCCCCACGCAATGATCGACAACAGCAAGGGAAGGAGGGATTGCACCCACGTCGTCAAACTAAAATAGACCAGCCAGGGATTGATGGCGAACAGCAACGCCGCCGCCAGCCCCGCCGCTTCGCCTAACAAGCGCCGCCCTGTGTCATACACAAACGCTATCGCCAAGGTATTCAAGAGCGCAATAAAAATACGCACGGCCCATGGCGAGCGCCAAATCAGCAACGGCAGCGCCTGGATATAACTCATCAGGATCGGATTGTTCGCTCCCACGGAGGTCGGCTGTCCGATAAGCAGCCACTGCCGCCCGTCCAACATCCGCAGCGCGTCATACATCGGATAAGCGTTATCGTAATTGAAGCGCACCAATCTCAAATTTGTGAAACGCAATCCGGCGCCGATCAAAAAGATAAGCAGCCACAGGATCTGGAAGCGCCATCGCGCCGCCCCATCATGCCGGGATTCTGAGGCGGATAAAGTAGCTGCTCCTCGATGCGCGCTCATGCTCACTCCTCGATCCGCAGGGCAGTCAGAACGATCTTATCATCGGCGCCGACGGGCCAGCGTGCCATCGTATCCAGCCAGTAGGCGCCGGTATGGAGCGCGTAGGCGCCGGGCGAAGCATCTGGGGGAATCGCCAGGGCGTGCCGCTGCACGATGACATCGCCGGGCCGCCACTGCTCCACCGGGAAGCCCAGACCATCCCCCACCGCGATCACCGGTTCACTTCCCCCCTGTGCGGGGGGGAGTGAGAGGGGGGTCGTCGGCCCGATGAGATGCGCCATCAGCGAGAGCGGTCGGCCCGGCGCGCGCTCAACGCGCCAGTAGGTGTGCAGCTCCAGCGTCTCGCCCGGCGCGATCCGCTCCGACGGCAGATCGTAGCCCAGGAAGGTCAGCGGGCCGTCCAGTTCGATTGCCTCAGCGGGATGCGAGGGCGTGGGCGCACCCTCCACGCGATAGATGACAGCGGTGAGGCTCCCATCAGCGGCGCGCAGCGCGAAGTCGCGCTCGACGTCCTCTGGCGGCTGGAGATCAGGGGGCGCGACGACGAGACTCACACCGGGCGGGATGACGTGCGCCTGCGCGCACTCCGGCTGGAGGACACGCAGATCGGGCTGACCCAGCGCGCTGCGGACGCGATCCGGCCCGAAGCCGGTCCCGGGGCAGAGCACGGCCCAACTCGCGGGCGGGCGCGCCGCGACGCGATAGACGAAGAGCGCGTGGCCCAGCTTCGCTGCCGGCTCGCGCGCGCGGAACCAGGCGTAGGTGTTGACATCGGTGTAGGGGCCTTGAAGCACGGTCGCGCCGATGGCGTAGAGGCCGGGCGCGGGCGCCCACGGCGTGAACTCCCCGGCGCGCGGCGAGGGCGGCAGCAGCGTCGCCGCGACGCCGTAGGTCGCCGGGCGTGCCGGGCTGTAGTGGGCGTAGTAGACGCGATCCACGTCGCGCTCGGTCATCCAGTCCCGCAACTGCCAGAGATTTTGGCCCCAATCCAGGTTGGAATCGACGAAATGGCGATAGCCATTCTCCGGCCCGCCGGCGAAGAGGTTGAAGAAGGCCAGGTAGTTGGGCGCGATGGCGAGGGTGGAGAGGATGAGCCAGATGAGTATTGCGTATTTCGTATTGCGTATTACGTAATGCGTGAAACGTGATGCATCAAACCTCAAGCGTGATGTAAAAGAGAACTGGCTCAGTCCGATGTAGAGGAATGGCAAGATGGGCAACAGGTGGCGATAGCCGATGTTAACAGAGCTGAACAAGCTGGAGACAGCATAAAGCGCGGGAAAGATCGCGAGAGGAAAAATGGAGGAGAGCCGCCCCCTCCAATACGAAATATGCAATACGCAATACGCAATACGCCCCAGCATCAAACCTGTAAGCAACAACACTGCCCCCGGCGTCTTGAGGACAAACGCCGCCGGAAAATACCACCGCCATCCGTGCGAGCTGACGCGCCCCAGAGCGAAAGTGGCGTGACCCAGTTCATAATGCTCGCGCAGAGATTGGAAGATACGAACGTGCGTCGCGGCGGGCAACGGCAGGGGGAAGCCGCTCACGCGCCCCACCTCGAAGCCGTACCCGGCCCAGATGACGAGGGCGGCAGTTCCAAAGACGAGTAGAAGGTATTGTGTATTTCGTATTGCGTATTGCGTGATGCGTGATACATTCTGGTTCTTGTAGTTCGATATAGCCGGGAATAACAGCAACAGCCCGACGACGGGCACCAGCATCAAGGCCGAGACCTTCGTCAACTGTGCCAGCCCCAGCAACACACCGATGCCGACCCATCCCCAAAAACCGCCCCCGCTCTGTCGCTTTGTTGCTTTGCCGCTTTGCCGCTTTGCCGCTTTGCCGCTTTGCCGCTTTGCCGCTTTGCCGCTTTGTTGCTTTGCCGCTTTGCCGCTTTGTTGCTTTGTTGTTTTGCCGCTTTG
>CAZCAI010000294.1:0-3158 GCA_964496595.1 uncultured Anaerolineales bacterium | reverse complement strand
ATGGAGGCCTCCCTCGACGAGAAAGAGGGATAGACCCTCTCTTACGTAACTAAATCGTTACCGTAAACATAGCCGCGAGCTTCATTCGCCAGGCTTTTTTTGAAGTTCTCCCCCCACCTCGAAAGTCGCCTCCACGCCGGGAGCGCCGGCGCCGGGTTGCCCGCCGCCGACGAAGATCTCGAAATCGCCCGGCTCGATCACGCGGCGGCCATCCTCCAGAACTACCGCCATCTGCCGGGGTTCGAGGGCGAAGGTTACCTCCCGCGCTTCACCCGGCGCGAGGCGCACGCGCGCGAAGCCCGCTAATTGATGGCGCGGCACGCGCACGGAGGCCGCCACATCCCGCAGGTAGAGTTGCACGACCTCTTCCCCGGCGCGGTCGCCGGTATTTTCGACCGTCGCGACGACGCGCAAGGTCTCGCCGAGCGCGATCTGCTCGCCGCTGAGGCGCACGTCGCGATAGGCGAAGGTGGTATAGCTCAGGCCAAAGCCGAAGGGGTAGAGCGGCTCTTCTTCACCATCTCCCCCAAAATAACGATAGGTACGCCCGGCCATCGCGTAATCGCGGAAGGGCGGGAGTTGCTCCACGGACTTGTAGAAGGTCACGGGCAGCCGACCGGCGGGATTGTACGCGCCGAAGAGCACCTCGGCGATGGCCGCGCCGCCCTCCTCGCCGGGATACCACGCCTCTACGATGGCGTCCGCGTGAGCCGCCGCCCAGTTGATAGCGACGGCGCTGCCGTTGAGCAGCACGATGACCAGCGGTGTGCCCGTCTCGTGAAGCGCCTGCAGGAGCGCGGTCTGCACGCCGGGCAACGCCAAATCGGTGCGGTCGCCAGAGCTTACGCCCTGGGCGACGCCTTCCTCTTGCCCCTCCTCGCCCTCGATCTGCTGCGCAAGGCCCATCACGGCGATGGTCACATCGGCCTGGCGGGCCAGCGCAACCGCCTCGGCGAAGCCCTCGGTGTCATCGCCGGTGACGCCGCAGCCCCGATGATAGCGCACCTTGGTCTGCAAGGGGACGTTGGCGCTGATGCCTTGCAGCGGCGTCACGACCCTGGAGGGCGCGCCGTGGTAGTTGCCCAGGAGCACGCGGGCGTCGTCAGCGTTGGGGCCGATGACAGCGATGGACTTCACGTCATCGCGCAGGGGCAACGTGGCGTCCGCGTTCTTCAGCAGCACGATGGATTTGCGCGCCGCCTCCAAGGCCAGCGCCCGATGCTCCGGGCTGTCGTTAATCTCGAAGGGGATCTGCGCGTAGGGCACGCGCTCCGGCGGATCAAACATCCCCAGCCGCATCCGCGCCGTGAAGAGACGGGTCACGGCCTGGTCGATGGTCGCCTCGTCGATCAGGCCCTGCGCCACGGCCTCTCGAAGCGCGGGGTAGACCTCTCCGCAGTTCAGCTCGCATCCGGCCTTGACGGCCAAGGCCGCCGCCTCCGGCGCGCTCGCGACGACCTGATGATGCTCGAAGATATCGGCAATCGCGCCGCAATCCGAGACGACGTAGCCCTCGAAGCCCCAGGTCTCGCGGAGAATCTCCTGGAGGAGCGTGGGACTGGCGCAACACGGCTCGCCGTTGGTGCGATTGTAGGCGCCCATCACGGAATAGGCGCCGCCCTCGCGCACACAGGCCTCGAAAGCGGGGAGGTAGGTCTCCCACAGATCCTTGGCGCTCACCTGCGCATCGAAGTGGTGGCGCTCGTGCTCCGGCCCGCTGTGGACGGCGAAGTGCTTCGGCGTGGCGACCAGCTTGAGATAGCGCGGGTCGTCGCCCTGGAGGCCATGGACGAAGGCCACGCCCATCCGCGCCGTCAGGTAGGGATCCTCGCCGTAGGTCTCCTGGCCTCGGCCCCAGCGGGGATCGCGGAAGATGTTGATGTTCGGCGACCAGAAGGTGAGGCCGGCGTACTGGGCGTGGATGCCCTGGCGCAGCGCCTCGTGATGCTTGGCGCGGGCCTCGTCGGAGATCGCCTCGGCGACGCGCCCCATCAGCTCGACATCCCAGGTCGCGCCCAGGCCAATCGCCTGCGGGAAGACGGTCGCGACGCCCGCGCGCCCCACCCCGTGCAGACACTCATTCCACCAGTTGTAGGGCGGGATGCCCAAGCGCTCGATGCCCGGCGCCGCGTGCTTCATCTGCGAGATTTTCTCCTCCAACGTCATCCGTCCCACCAGATCCGCCGCCCGCTCCGCCATCGGCAGGTCGGGGTTGAGATAGGGGGCCAGTTCTTGATGATCGTGATGTTGCGTCATAGTTTGATCCTTTCTGGGTTGATCGGCAACGTTATGTTAGCAATTATAGACCAGAATGGGGCATGTAAAAACGCCGGGGTGGATACTCTCCACCCCGGCGTTTTGATTGTGCTGAAACTAGTGATTCTTGGCGACGATCGGGAGGTAGATTTGACCGATGCCGGTGTAGTAGCCGGTGAAGAGGTTGTAGTAGAAGGTGTCGTTGGCGACTGAGGTGGCTTTAACATCGATCCTCCACGGCGCGCCCGTAACGGGCACATCCATCTTGACCATGGTGGGGGCGCTGGCGGCGTTGAGGTTGAAGGTGTGGGTTTCGGTGATGCTGCCCAGCGGCCCGGTCATTGTGACCTCGAAGGCGCCGGATCCGCCCCAATCGATCCCCAAGATGAAGCTGTTGCGCGTGGGCGTGTAGTAGAAGGTGGAGACCTCGTCGCGATTGGCCGTATCCACGAAGAGGGATTCCAGGCCATGCAGCTCTCCCGCCAACGCATGCTCGATTTCTCCCAGCAAGGGGGAGTTCTCGTGGTTCAGCGTTCCAACCACCAGATCGATGCCCGGCTCGGTCTGATAGTAGACGTAAGCGTAGTCGTAATCGACCAGATCCAAGTGCCCGCTGAAATCGGCGCTGTAACGGCCCGCCCCATTGGCCTGGACGATCATATCGCGTGAAGTCCAGCCGCCGCGCGCGTGGTTGAGCACCGGGCTATCCTGCCAGTGGAAGGCGCGGACGCGCAGGTGCGCGTTGGCCGGCGCCTCGCCATAGACGAGGTTGGTCGTCGGGCTGATGGCGACCGTGAAGCTGGCGGGGATGGTGATGGTGATCAGCTCGGTCGCCACGTCGCCGCCCTCGGGCAACAGCCAGACCTCGTCACCGGCGTTGAAGTCCAACGGATTTTCGTTGG
>CAZCAI010000293.1:0-3173 GCA_964496595.1 uncultured Anaerolineales bacterium | reverse complement strand
CCCGTCGCTCCCGCAAGTAAGCGGGGAGGTTCAAAACCTCCCCGCTTTTTTCATGCCTCGAAGTAACTGCCCCCAACAGAATTCACGCTCCCGGCAAGGGCGCGTTTTGTGGGGAGCAATTGGGTTGTACTCTGCTCAACTGGCCCTCGTGCGTCGTACCCTGATGTTTACGTCCGGGCGGGGGATGCACAACCCCACGCCTATTGATGTTTCGCCTAATTTCCTATGAGAGCCATAAAGTTTTGCATCCTTCAGGAATCGTCATATACTAAAAGCGTTACGGAAAGAAATTGCCCCGCAGTGTCTACAACACCCGGGGCACGGCCAGCGAAGGCGCTCGCCGGCGAGCTTAGTATATTATTTTTCGCACCCTCGCCCCCGCGCGCTGTTTGTATGTATCGAACCTAAAGCAATATGAAGGTGAAACCCCCTAACTATGATCAAAGACAGTTACAGTATGTCATTCACATCTGGGGCGCTCCTCTACCAGGAATCTCTGACCGTGGCGCAGCTTTATGCGGAGATGGATGATTGGGATGCGGTGCGAGACCGCGTGCTGGACGATAATCTCTTGCGGATGCGAACGACCAACTCTTCCAAGCGCATCTTCCAGGAAGTCGCCTCGCGGCTGAAGTGCCTGACCCCGGCTGAGCTGACGCTGCTTCGCACCGGGAGCCAGCAGGAGCAGCGGCATCTGCTCTGGCTAGCCATCTGTAAACGGTACCGCTTTATCTACGACTTCGCCGTCGAGGTGATGCGCGAGAAGTTCATCCGGCTCGATTTCGCGCTCTCTTACGACGCTTACGACATCTTCTTCAACGATAAGGCCGAGTGGCACGCGGAGGTGGCCGGTGTGGCCGAATCCACGCGCAAGAAGCTGCGCCAGGTGCTCTTCAAGATGCTGCGCGAGGCCAATCTCCTGACCCAGGAGGATCAAATTCTGCCCGTGGTGCTCTCGCCCCGGACGCTTGATGTCATCGTAGCCGATGACCCCACGTATCTGATGGTCTTTCCCATACCGCCCGCCGAGATTCAGGAGTGGATATCATGACAATGCAGCCCGACACGCTCCCTTTGCCCGAGCGCTTCGATCATCTCTTCACGTTGATCTCCAGCGAGCGCTTTCTGAACAAGCAGGGCCTGGGCAACGAAATCCCCTTCTTCATCTGCCCCTACCCGCCGGAAGAGGCGGTGCAGATGGAGGACATGGCGCAGCAATTGACCCGCAAGCTGGCCACCCACGGCGTCGAGGTGCTGAACATCAACCTCTACGATCTCGCCATCGAGCTGTTGCGCGCGCGGGGCATTTGGAAGCAGATCCTGGAGATCGAACCGACGGTCAGCAAAGACAAGCTCAAGGAGCTGTTGCAGAACGTCCTCGACCCTGAGAAGCACATGGTACCGGCCATCGCGGAAAAGATGGCGGCCCGCCCCTGCGACGTGATCTTCATCACGGGCGTGGGCGAGGTCTTCCCCTACATCCGCTCGCACAACATCCTGAACAATCTCCAGAGCACGGCCAAAGAACAACCCACGGTGATGTTCTTCCCCGGCACGTATGAGCCCCCCCCAGAGATGGGGGCGTTGCTGAAGCTTTTCGGCCGGTTGCACGATGACAATTACTATCGCGCGTTCAACATTGACCACATTGGCATCTGAGGGAGTATTGCTATGACCATGACCCTATCATCCATTTTCAAGAAGCCCATTGATCGGCCCATCGAGGGCGTGATCAAAGCCGATGACGAGGCGCACCTGCTCCAGGAGGTCGAGGAGTACGTCTTGACCAACGAGGTCGCCAGGCGGCTGGATCTCTTTCTGAGCGCTTACAATGACTATCAAGGCGCCAACGGCGTCTGGATCAGCGGCTTCTTCGGCTCCGGCAAGAGCCATCTGCTCAAGATGCTGGCGCTGCTCTTCGACGAGCGCGAGATTGAAGGCACGCCCGTGCTCGATCTCTTTTTGCCCAAAATCGAGGATCAATTCCTGCGCGCCGATCTGACCCGCGCCCTGGCGCGGCCGTCCCAAAGCATCCTCTTCAACATCGACCAGAAGGCCGATGTGATCAGCAAGACGGAGATCGACGCGCTGCTGGCGGTCTTTATGAAGGTCTTCGATGAGATGTGCGGCTACTACGGCAAGCAGGGCTACATCGCCCAATTTGAGCGCGATTTAGATAGCCGCGATCAGTACGCGGACTTCAAACGGGTCTTCGCCCAGATCGCCGGGCTGCCCTGGGAGCGCGGGCGGGAGCAGGCGCTGCTGGAGACGCACCACATCGCCACGGCCTACGCGCAGGTGACGGGAACGCCGCTGGAAAGCGCGCGCGGCATTCTGGATAAATACCGCGCCGACTATCGGGTGAGCATCGAGGACTTCGCCGAGAAGGTGCAGGCCTACATCGAGCGGCGGGCGCCGGACTTTCACCTGATCTTCTTTGTGGATGAGGTGGGGCAGTATGTGGCCGACAACGTCAAGTTGATGACCAATTTGCAGACGGTGGCCGAGAGCCTGGCGACCAAGTGCGAGGGGCAGGCGTGGATCGTGGTCACCGCGCAGGAGGATATGCACACCGTCTTCGGAGAGACGGGCAAGCAGCAGACGGACAACTTCTCCAAGATCCAGGCCCGCTTCAAGACGCGGATGAAGCTGACCAGCGCCGATGTCGAAGAGGTGATCCGCAAGCGCTTGCTGGAGAAGAGCGAGCGCAGCCGCCTGCGATTGGCCGTCATCTACGCGGAGCAGAAGAACAACTTCAAGACGCTCTTCGATTTCGCCGATGGTTCGCAGAGCTACCGCAACTTCCGCGATGAGGAGCACTTCATCCAGAGTTACCCCTTCATCCCCTACCAGTTCCCGCTTTTCCAATCGGCCATCCAGAGCCTCTCGATGCACAACGCCTTCGAGGGACGCCACAGCAGCGTGGGCGAGCGCTCGATGTTGGGCGTCTTCCAGCAAGTAGCGATTCACCTCGGCGAGCGCGAGATGGGCCAGTTGGCCACCTTCGATCTGATGTTCGAGGGCATCCGCACGGCGCTCAAGTCGCAAATCCAGCACTCGGTGCTGACCGCCGAGCAACACCTGGGCGACGACTTCGCCGTCCGGGTGCTCAAGGCCCTCTTCCTGGTCAAGTACGTCAAGGAGTTCAAGGCGACGGCCCGCAATCTGACGGT
>CAZCAI010000292.1:0-3204 GCA_964496595.1 uncultured Anaerolineales bacterium | reverse complement strand
GCGCGGGGAAACGCCCCGACGATGAGCGCGGTCGCGCCGAGCAGCAGCGCCAGGAAAGGCAGGGCTTCCCGGTGCAGCGCAGCGCGGTAAGCCGTGTAGTCATAGCCGATTTCGTAGCGCGTCCCCGCGTGGACGAAGGTGTAGCCGATCACGTACTCGGTAGGATAGGATGTCAGGCCGCGATAGTAGGGAGTGGCTTCCGGGAGATGGCGTTGCGCGCCGGCATCGGGATTGCTTATAAGCGCGTCTATCCCCGCCGCGCCGAGCCAGGGATAGGCATGCGCCATTGCAACCTGCACCGGAAAGGCGTTGCGCCGCAGGCCCGCGTGCAACAGCGTGTCGTGGGCGACTAACTGTGTGACTGTCGGAGCGGCAGGCCGCGCCAGGAGCAGGCGGTAATCGTCCGTGAACAGCCCGGCCACGGGGCGCGTAGCGACGTAGACCACATCATCCGGCAACTGCGCGAGAGCGCCGCCGCTGGCGATAAGCGTCTGCGCGTGGGCCAGCTCCGCCAGCCGCCTGTGTATATGGCCGACTTGCTGCCGGTGCAGCGCGTAGTTGGTCGCCAGTCCCAGGATAATCAACAGCGTGACGAGGGAGATGCCCACGAGCTTGACCATCACGCTAGTGGGTTCCGGCGCGTAGTTGATGTAGGTGAGGACGATGGCGAACAGCACCAGCAGATGCACCATCGCAAAGAGGCCGGGCGGCAGCAGTCGCGCAGCATCCAAAATCGAAGCGACCACCGGCAGCGGCGAAAGGAGCATCAGCAGCGCCCAGGCGCGGGAGAGATGCGCTTCCGTCCCCCGCGGATGTCTCAGGTGAGATAGGATGCGGCCCAAGCCGGACCGGCGGGGCGAATCGGCGGCGGGGGTGGAAAACTGCACGGTTTTGCGCAGCCAGATCGCCAAAATCCAGAGATTGCCGGCTATCTGCCAGGTGTCGAACACTTTGAAGGAGGTGATCCTCGCGTCGCGCAGCCCGGCAAAGCCGAAGACGAAGCGCTCGAAGTCGTATAGTTGCCACACCGCCTCCGGCGTGAAGGCGTCCTCCAGGCGCGGTAGCGCGGCAGAGGTGACGTAGTTGGGCCAGGCGGCAGCGACTTCCCAGGCCATCCAGGCGAAGAGAGATAGCGCAAAGGCCAGCGACAGCCAGAGGACGGCGCGCGCCTCGCGGGAGTAGCGCGGGCGGGGGAAGTGGTAGGCGAATTGCAGCAGCGCGAGCGTCGCCAGCGTCACGCCGCCAGCGCCGCCCCACCAATCCAGATAACCACTCAGGCGCGGCATGTAGACGACGCGCGCGGCGCACTGCGTGGCGACCATGACCGTCATCCCGCCTAACCAGCCGGAGAAGAGCCAGGTCTGGCGGGATTTGGGGCCGCGCAGCAGCAGATAGCCCAGGCTTACCAGGTGAAGCAGCAGCACCGGCAGGTAGGCCATCGCCGTGGGCGACAGCAGGAAATAGGGCGTCGAGCCATCGAGCATAGGACTGGATGACCTCTCTTCTCACCGCCCCGCGGGGATGCTGGTGAGCGCGGCGAACATGGCGACGAGAAATGAGATGCCGGCGAAGATGCGCGCCGGCCATCCTCGGCGCAGCAGCCACGTCTCCACCACGACGAGCGGATGGGTGGCGGGATAGATCAAGCCGAAGAGCGCCATGGCGCCGACGTATTCTAAGAGTTGGCCGCGCAACGTGGCGGCGGTGAAGGGCGAGGTCGCCGCGAGCCGCTCCCAGGTGACGGTGTAGGCGACCGCGCCGAAGAGCGCCAACATCCCATCGGCGAGAATGGCGCTGGCGCGGGGGAAGCTACGATTCAACGGCGAGACGGGCAGCGAGAGCGCCGGCTTGCGGAGATCCATCACCAAGGTCATCAAGAGCCCCTCCTTGACCAACATCGCGACAAAGAGGAGGAAGCCGAACATGCCCGACACCGTGGGCGCGCCGCTCAGATCGATGCCCAAGAGGTCGAAGATGGCGAAGGTCAGCAGCGCGGCCAGGCCCATGTGGGCCAGGGAGACGAGCATCACGACGATATAGCCCCCTTCGGGCACGTCGCCCCCGCGCCTGACGCGATGATGGATCGCGGGCGCTTTGAGCCACAGTCCGATAACCTCCATGACCTGGAAGATGACCAGGCCCCCACCCAGGAGGAGATCTGGGATCGGCGAGGCTGACGCCGTAGCCGCCTCCAACCGCGCCAGAAGATGCGGCTGGAGGGTGTAGAAGTAGAGGATGTGCCATCCATGGAAGAACAATATAAAGAGCAGCGGATAAATCAGACGCCAAAATGCCCGCAAGGCGCGGGATGTTTCGCTTGGTAATTGCATAAGATTCCCTCAGTGCGCCTCAATACGCGATTTTTGTCTCACCAACTCGGTTCAACACAATTCAAACTGGGGCGCATTTTTATCATGATACACCAAAATCAAAATCTGGGGACTTCTTCGATGCCAGCCTAATGAGGGGGCGCAACAAGAAAAGGCGCTCACAACGGATCTCTTGCTTACGTTTCCGAGTATTTGGAACATATAACGACGCGGGGCCGAAGATTGGCCCCGCGTTTAAGGTGTAAAGTAGGTTGATTACAAAGGAGATCAGACTGCCGCAGGCATAAGTGATGATCTCTCAACGAGGGCGATTGGCATTGTCTCCGTTAAAGAAGGCGTGTAGACTGAAACCTTCAGAATCTGGTTAACCGGCGGTTGCGTGATGATTTCCATCACCAACGCTTGCCAATCGGGTTCCAGTTCTTGCAACCCACTCAAGGGGAAACTCCGTGGACCTAGAACAGTCAATTGCACCAACACTGAAAAATCCATCAGTGTCAAACCGATGGCCCGCTTTTCAGCCCGATTGAAACGCAGGAGGATATTGCCATTCAATTCGACGGCTGTGGTGGCCCTCTCGCCTGGAGAGAAGGAAATGTAGAGTACGTCCGCTTCCTTATCGTAAGAAATAACTGGTTCTTCTTTCATCTTTCACCTTTTTAGCCAAATATGCTTGAAAAACGCAGTAGCTACAAAGTTATTGGATACGGTTTGACCATTTTCGTCAACATCAAAGCCAAATAGTACAATAGCGACAACGTGATTAACGTCGTCGTCAGGCAAGTCGTCAAATGCCAGATAATAACGATATTGGCTCTGGTTGGTTTTTAGGTGAAATGTTGTATCCCGGACTGAAGTCCTGAGACAGGCGCTA
>CAZCAI010000291.1:0-3232 GCA_964496595.1 uncultured Anaerolineales bacterium | reverse complement strand
CGATGCATTTGGCCCGCGATGATGGGTTGTCGCGATTGTCGCCCGATTTGGGATGGGTAGCGGCGATATTGCATCTTGTGCAAATGCATCGCCCCTACGCCCCCACCACCACCGCGATCTCCTCCGGCGTGAGGCCGTACAACGCATAGACGAGGTCATCGATGGCGCGGTCGGTCACATCGATCTGTTGTTGGAGGAGACGCTTGGCCTGCGGGGTCTTGGCATCGGCGAGGCGCGCGTGCAGCTCCAACATCCGCTCGACTAAGGCGACGATCTGATCGTGGCGCGCGACGTCGTCGGGGTCGCTGAAGTCGATGGTGCGAATGGGAAGTTGTTTCAAATATGTACCTTTAATTTTAGGAAAGGTTCGGCGTTGATCGTAAAATTTATCAACCCAAAACACTCTCATTAGCTCCGAATTCAGAAGACCCAGAACATATTCAGGCCGATAATCATCCCTCTTCAAGTTAACCATAAACATCGTGTTCAAGCATTGGTATCCAGAACGATCTATCGCAAATTCTGGGTAATGGCCTATTTGCCTTGCAAGTAATTTGTTCTTGGCGTTTTGTCTTTGTGCATTCCAACAACCACCTTTTCGTGCCACTTGCTTATCTAGGCATGCCAGATTTCCCCACTCCAGATGATATCTGTTTACATTTCGCCCTGTATAGCAAGGCCTATATCCTTCAGGCAAAGCTTCCAAGGTCTCAATTTCAATCACATCTTCTGTAAATTTCTTCCGGTTCCTGAGTTGCTTCCCAAAATTAACATAGGCAATTCGGCCTAAATCCATACTCATTTGAGAGATCCGACGCCATAAAGCCCTGAGTCTTCTATCTGCTGAACCGGTAAACAACACTAGTTCGTCTTTCAGCGCTTCCTTGGCGAAGACTTCTATACGCGAAACTTCTTCCAGAGAACTACCCTCTTGTTCCGCATGGATAATCGGAAATGTATCTTCTGTAGCTTCTCCAACTACAAACACAAAGACAGAAGTATCCACACTTATGCCTTTGAAAACCCCCTCATCAATCACCAGGATGTGATCAACTGAGGTTTCTTGTAAAATGAACCGCCGTAACTTGTCCAAGTAGTTGTTAGTTAAAAAGTTCGATGGGGTAATCATCGAAAAACGCCCACCAGGTTTAGTGAGTTCAATGCCCTTCTCAATGAAAACATGATAGGTATCTACTTTGTAAGCAGGTGCGGAGTATTTTAATTGGAAGTAATCTACTTGCTCATCATCACGCAAGTCATCTTGTAATAAAACATACGGCGGATTCCCGATCACGGCGTCGAAGCCGCCGGCGGCCATGGCCTTGGGGAAGCCGCGCGGCCCCGCCCAATCGAAGGCGTTGATGCGGTACATCGTCTCCTCATCCACCATCCCCAAGGTCAGTTGCTCGCCCGTGTAAAAATCGGAGCCGATGAGGCTGTTGCCGCAGCGGATGTTGGCGCTCAGGTCGGGCAGGACGCGCGCCTCGCCCGCCAGACTCATCTTCAACTGCGTGCCCAGGCTCTCCGCATCCTCCCCCTCCAACACCTTGAGCAGCAGCGAGAGCCTGGTGACCTCCACGGCTTGCGGGTCGATATCCACCCCATAGATGTGCGTGAGCAAAATTTCCTTCCGCTCCTCCGTCGTGAGCCGCCAACTCTCCTGCCCGCCGCCGATGATGGCCCGCAGGCGTCCGGCGCGCGCGTAGGCCTCGGCATCCTCATCCATATATTGGGCCAGATACCAATCTAACAGATACTGGTAGGCCTGGAGCAAAAAGGTGCCGGAGCCGCACGCCGGATCGACAAGCCGCAGCGGGGCGTACCGTTGCGCGCCGCGCGCGTCCAACCCGCGCACCTCGCGCCAACTTCGCTCCTCTACCAATCGGCCCACCGTGTGCGCCACGATGTAGTCGACGATGTAGGTGGGCGTGTAGTAGACGCCGCCCGCCTTCTTCACCTCCGGCTTCTCCTCCACCTTGGCCCGTCCGGTGGGCGTCAGGCGGATCACGCTGCCCAAGAAGCGCTCGTACACCTGGCCCAGGATGTCGGCGGGCAGCGCGTCGAAGGCGTAGGGGCTTTCCGGGTAGTAGAGATCGCCGATGATCTCCTTGAGCACCCGGTCATCCAACTGGAGATCCAACGTGAAGTCATCGACGTTGTCCTCGCGCGCGTCCTCCGCCTGGAAGTAGAAGAGGCCCGCGTTGTAGCGGTTATCGGCCTGGCGGAAGAGTTCGCCCAACTGGGGATAGAGATCCCCGCCCGTCGCCGCCACATCCCCCAGCCGATGATATGGCTCGAAGCCGCGATCCTCGGCGATGCGCAGGAAGATGATGCGGTCGATGGTCTTTTGCACGGCGAAGTTGAGCTGCCGGACGGTGAGCGGGTTGCGCAGCGCGAAGTTGCGCGCCAGCGCCTCGCGCCACCCTTCGATTTCCGCCAAGAAAGCGTCATCCACGGCTTGGGTTCCGCGCTTGGACTTCGTCGATTCGACAAAGCGATCCAATGCGCCCTTCCGCACCGCCTGCGGGGAGAGCAGCGCCTTCAGCTCCTCCCAGCGGTCGGGATATTCCTCGAAGGTGAAGTACAGCACCCGCGCCGTGGCCGGGTGGTCGCTGTGCGCGGGCTTGAAGCGGCAATCGTAGAGCGCGAACTCGGCGAAGTTGGTGAGGATGCTCACGGGCAGCTTGGCCGACCAAGCATAGCGCCGCACCTGGTAGGCGGGATCGGGATCATCGGCCAGGCGCACGGCGGGCTTCTTCGCCTCCACGAAGAAAATCGGCTGCCCGCCCACGCGGAAGGCGTAATCAGGCGCTTTGGTGGCGCGGCCCACCTTCACACGCGCCTCGTGGACGACCTCCTTGTACTTCTCGCTGAAGCCTTTGGTATTATCCACATCCCAGCCCAGCGCCTTGAAGAAGGGATCGATCAACTCGCGGCGGGTCGCCATCTCTTTGTAGCCCGCGTCGCGGTAGTGCCGCTCGTTATCGCGGAATCGCTGCATCAATGCCAACAGTTCTTGTGGTACGGACATCGGCGCCTCACTTTTTGGGTATCAGTCACTTTGGGGACAGGATTAACAGGATTTTCAGGGGATAGTTCAGAAATAGGTTGACACTTTTTTGAATCTTCCTCTACAGGCACTGAAGTACCCTGGGAAGGCCCAATGGCCGAGGGAGTGGCCAACCGTCTGCCGTCGCAGACGGCCTATCGCATCCTCGAAGGAGGATGCCCG
>CAZCAI010000290.1:0-3251 GCA_964496595.1 uncultured Anaerolineales bacterium | reverse complement strand
CCGCGATTTATCTGCGGGCTTGCTGCGGGCTTGCAGGCTTCACTTCACCCGAATGCCCATAAGAGCCAAAGTCAAACGAGTTATACCTGATTGTAACGTACTGCGCACAAAGTCAAGCTAGAGTATAATGGAGTACATTGCAAAACGGTCGCGAGATACTTATTGAGGCAGATTTGGCACACATTCACATTCGCATTTTAAAGGCGCAAGGCAAGGAAATATAATATGACCAGGCGAACTAATGATAGATCTGAGGACGGGTTACGCGAGCGCACGGAGGCGCTGTTGGAGCAGGATCCGGCGGCCTGGGAGGCGCTGCCGGGCGAGGAGATCCAGGCGCTAGTCCGCGAGTTGCATGCTCAACAGGTCGCGCTATCCGAGGAGAACGAGGCGTTGCGAGATGAGCTGCATCGGCTCTCCCGGCCCGCGCCCTCGGTCTCCCCAGAAGAGGCCGCCTTGAGGGCATTGTGCGAAAGCGAGCAACAATTCCGCAAGATATTCGAGGGCGCGCAAATCGGCATCGCCATCGTCGATGTGGATGAGACCATTCAAGCGGTCAATCCCTTTATGTGCCGCTGGCTCGGATACTCCGAGGCGGAAATCCAAGACCTCGGCATCGCGGGCCTCACGCACCCGGAGGACTGGGAGCAAGAGCAGAAAGTGATCCAGTCCATTTTACAGGGAAAATGTAAGGCCGGGCATATAGAGAAACGGTATCTCACAAAAAGCGGCGAGCACGTGTGGGGCGACGTCGTCGCCAATCTCATCTATGACCAAAAAGGAAATCTCTTGTTCGGCGTCGTCACGGTGGTGGATATCACCGAGCGCAAGCGGGCGGACAAAGCGCGGCGTGAGAGTCAAGCCCAGCTCAAGGCGATCTTGGATTACACTCCGGCCCTCATCTACATCAAGGATTTACAAGGACGCTTTACCCTGGTCAATCGCGCGCTCGAAGAGGTCTTTGAGATCCAGCCGGCCGATATCCTGGGCAAGACGGTGGAGGATCTCTTCCCTGCAGATATAGCAGCGGCATATAAGATCCACGACGAGCAAGCTCTCGAATTCGGGCGCGCGCTGCAATTTGAGGAGACGGGCGCCCTGGCAAACGGCGAGCAACGCACGTTCATCTCCGTCAAGTTCCCCATTGCCGACGCCGAGGGCAGGGTCTATGGACTGGGCGGGATCTCCACCGACATCACAGAGCGCACGTGGATGGAAGAGGCCCTCAGAGCCTCCGAGCGGGAAAAGGAGGTTATCCTCAACGCGATGTCCGAGAGGTTTATCTACTACAACACCGATCTGGAAATTCAATGGGCGAATCAAGAGACCGAGGCGTTGCTGGGCCACCAACTGAACGAGATGACAGGACGGCATTGTTACGAAGTTTGGCGTCAGCGCGAGGCGCCATGTGAGGATTGTCCGGTGCGAGAAACTCTGGCGACGGGCGAACCGCGAAAGAGTAGCATCACCACGCCGGATGGGCGGGTGTGGAACTTGAGGAGCTATCCCATTTTTAGATCTGAAGGCGGCGCAGAAAATATCGTGGGGGTAGTGGAGCTGGGCGAGGACATCACCGCGCGCACCGAGGCCGAGGCCGCGCTCCGCCGCAGCGAAGCGCGCTATCAGAGCCTCTTTAGGGATTCGCCCATCTCCCTGTGGGAGGAGGATTATTCGGCCACGAAGGCCTACTTAGATAATTTGCGGGCCGCCGGCATCGAGGACTTCAAGACGTATCTGGAGCGACATCCAGAAGCTGTGATCCATTGCGTGACGCTGATCAACGCCATCGATGTCAACCGCGCCGCCCTGGATCTCTATGAAGTCCAAGACCGAGCGGAACTTCTCCGGGAACTAGGGGGGATTTTGGGCGCCCGGACCTACGCATCCTTTAAGGAGGTGCTGCTGGCCATCGCCGCTGGCAAAACCAATCTCGAAACTCAAATTGTCCATCAGACGCTCAAAGGCAAGATCAAGCACGCCATTATGCAATGGCGCGTGCTCCCCGGCTGTGAGGATTCCTACGCCAGAGTGCTGGTCTCTCTCACCGATATCACCCCGCTCAAGCGGGCCGAGGAGGCAGTGCGGCGTCGCAACCGCGACCTCGCGATGCTCAATCAAGCCGCGCGCACCTTCAGCGCCACGCTCGAGCCAAAGCAGGTCTTCGAGCGGGTGCTCAGTATGATGCGCGATCGCTTAAGCGTGATGGCCAGCTCCATCTGGTTGGTCACGCCGCCCCCCTCGCCCACCTCGAATTTGGCCGCGGCTCAACGCACGTTGGTCTGTCGCTATCTCTCAAATCCCCAGGATGCCAATATCCAGGGGTGGTGCGTGCCGTGGGGCCAAGGGGTCGTCGGCTGGGCGGCCGCTCATAACGAGAGCATCTGGGTCCGAGATACTCGCGAGGATGACCGGCACTTCAAGGCCGTGGATGAATTCACCGGCATAGAATGTCGCTCCCTCCTCGCCGTCCCTCTCAACGGCCCGGAAGGGGTGCTGGGCGTCTTGGAGTTGTCGGATAACGCGCCGCACAGCTTCAACGAAGCCGATGTGCGCATCGCCGAATCGTTGGCCGCGACGGCCTCCGTCGCCATCCGCAACGCGCAGCTCCACAAGCAGAGTCGGCGCGATGCCGAGACAAAGACGTTGCTGCTGCGCGAGGTCAATCACCGGGTCAAGAATAATCTGGGCGCGATCTTGGGCCTGCTCTATGTGGAGCAACGCCATGCCCCACCAGAGGCCCGGCCGGCCTACGCCCCCATCCTGGAACGCCTGACGCAGCGCGTCACCAGTTTGGCCCAAATCCACCAGATGCTCACCGCCGCCGACTGGGCACCGCTGCTCCTGAGCGAACTGGCGCAACGCATCATCTACCAGACGGCGCGCGCGATGACCCACCAGACCAAAATCGGGGTAGAGATCTCTCCCTCCCCCGTCTGCTTGTCGCCCAATCAAGCCCATCACATCGCATTGATCATCAACGAACTGACGATCAACACGATAGAACACGCGGTGGCAGGACGCGACGCCGTGCGGATTAATGTGCAAATCGCGCGGGAGGATAACACGGCCACGCTCATCTATCACAGCGACGGGCCAGGGTATCCGCCGGAGGTGTTGGAAGAGAGGCGCTACAACGCCGGCCTGGACATCATCCAGAGGATGGTCACCGAGACATTGCGGGGCGAGTTGACCCTGCGCAACGCCCCAGACGGCGCCGTGGCGGAGATTCGCTTTCAGGTCGATGACGGAGG
>CAZCAI010000289.1:0-3428 GCA_964496595.1 uncultured Anaerolineales bacterium | reverse complement strand
TCGCCAAATTCCTCAACGCCACCACCGCCGACGGCTACAATCCCTACCGCATCACGCGCGACGGCATCGAGTGGGAGACGCCGGATCCGGATGACCCGTGGGCCAATATCGGCTACTGGAGCGATCACCAGATCATCTACCTGCAAAAGCTGCTGGAATTCGCCGCCGACGCCCATCCCGGACGCCTGCCCGCGCTCTGGAATCGGCCCATCTTCGCGCATGCCGATGTCCCCTATCGCCTGCGACCCTACGCGGAGATGTTGGCCGACTGGTACAACACCATCGATTTCGACGAGGAGCGCCATGAGGCCATCGTTGAAGCGGTGGAGGAGATGGGCACGGACGCGCGCCTCCACCGCGACGCGAGCGGCGACGTCATCCACGTCACGATGATCGAGAAGCTGCTGGTGCTGTTGCTGGCTAAGCTGACTAACCTGGCGCCCGATGGCGGCATCTGGATGAACACCCAGCGCCCGGAATGGAACGACGCCAACAACGCCCTGGTCGGAAAGGGCCTTTCGGTGGTGACGGTCGCTTATCTGCGGCGGTTCGTCGCTGCATGGCGAGCGGAGTTGGCCCGGTCGACCACAGAGACGTTCGACGTCAGTGAGACGGTGCTAACGCTCTTGGCCGACGTTGCCGCTTCGCTGCGTGAGCATGCCTCGCGCTTAGACGCCGGCTTCACGCCAGAGGCGCGCCGCGCCGTGATGGACGCGCTGGGCGTCGCCGCTGCCGCCTACCGCGCCGAAATCTACGCCCACGGCCCACAGCCTCCCTCCTGCCAGGGGGGAATGAGGGGGGTCTCCCGGGCCGATCTGGACGACTTTCTGGCGCTGGCCCAACGCTATCTGGAGGCCACGCTCCGCGCCAACCGCCGCCCCGATGGCCTCTATCACGCCTACAACATCCTCCGCCTGACGGATGCGGGCAAAGGTGCAGAGATCGGCCATCTCTACGCGATGTTAGAGGGTCAGGTCGCCGTCCTCTCCGCCGGGATTCTCGCGCCGGACGAGGCGCTCGCGCTGTTGCGCAACCTGCGCCACAGCAACCTCTATCGCGCTGATCAGCACACTTACCTGCTCTATCCCAACCGCGAGCTGCCCGGCTTCTTGGAGAAGAACCGCATCCCCGCCGAGGCGGTCGCCGACTCCGCGCTGGTGCAGGCGCTCGCCGCCGCCGATGACCATCACCTGCTGCGCCGCGATCAGATGGGCGCGTATCACTTCCACGGCGAATTTCGCAATGCCAGCGATGTGCGGGCCGCGTTGGATGAGTTGGCCGCCGATCCGGCCTACGCGGCATTGGTCGCGGAGGAGCGGAATTTCATCTTAGAGTTGTTCGAGGCGACCTTCAACCACAGCGCCTTCACCGGGCGCTCCGGCACCTTCTACGCCTTCGAGGGGCTGGGCAGCACCTACTGGCACATGGTCTCCAAGCTGCTGCTGGCGGCGCAGGAGTGCTACTTCACCGCTGTGGATAATGAGGCGGATGCAGACATTATCGCCGGGCTGGACGAGGCCTATTATGACATCCGGGCCGGGATCGGGTTCAACAAAACGCCGGAGGAGTACGGCGCTTTCCCCACCGATCCTTACTCCCACACACCCGCCCATCGCGGCGCGCAACAGCCGGGGATGACGGGCCAGGTCAAGGAGGAGATTTTGACGCGCTGGGGCGAGCTGGGCGTCCGCATCGAGGCGGGCGCGCTCCGCTTCGCGCCGACGCTGCTCCGCGTTGAGGAGTTCTTGTCCGCGCCCGATGAATTCGAGTACGTGGATGTGAACGGCCAATCGCAGACGCTGGCGCTGCCGGCGGGATCGTTGGCCTTCACTTTCTGCCAGACGCCCATCGTCTACCGGCAGGGTGATCAAGGCGACGCGCCGCAGATTGAAATCACCACCCGCGATGGGCATCGCGAGATTCGGGACGGCAACCGCTTGGACGCCGCCACCGCCGCGCACATCTTCAACCGCGATGGGCGCATCAAACTGCTGCGGGTCACGCTGGCCTCTTAGACGCCTACGTCCGCCAAATTAAGCTGAACAGAAAAGCCCGCCGATCCACTTATCTGGAATCGGCGGGCTTTTAAGTGTATTTGAACAATCGGGAAGGGTCGGCTGTTTTTCAGAAGAGCCGTCACAGCCGTTATTCGCAATTCATCATTCGCAATTCTTAATTTCCCACAACCTCTCGATCCGACGCCTCACGCGCCGCCGCCGGAGAGCGATAGAAAGCGCCACCCCCAGCGGGACGATGCAAAAAATCGCGTAGGCGATCCCCAAATAATTGAGCATAGATGTGCCTCCTACTCCGTGTGATCTGTACGCAGCCGCAAAGCCGCGAGACGATCCCGATCCCGCTCCAGGAGGATGCGCTCGCGCACCAGCGCGCCGTAGATCAAAGTGAACGCCCCCAGAGAAACCAGCAGCGTGGTCAGCATCTTGGGCGCGATGGCCATCCCGCTGCCGGAAAGGACCTGGGGATGGATGGTGCGCCACCACCGGATGGCGAACCACGACAGCGGCACGGTGGTGAAGGCCACGATGCCATAGACCGCCGCGAAGCGCGCGCCGCGCTCTGTGCCGCCGACGGCGTCGCGCAACATCGCGTAGGCCATATAGAGCAGCCACTGCACGGCGGAGATGGTCAGGCGCGGCTCCCACGTCCAATAGACGCCCCAGACCGGCCTGGCCCACAACATCCCGGTCAGCAGCGTCATCGTGATGAAGGCCAGCCCCACCTCCGCGGAAGCGAGCGCCAGGATGTCCCAGCGCCGCGCGCCGCGCGCCAGATAGAGCACGCTGCCCACAAAGGTGACGAAGAAGCCGAAGAAGCCCACCCAGGCCGCAGCCACGTGGAAGTAAAAGATGCGCTGCACCTCTCCCATCGTCGCCTCGCGCGGGGCGTAATAGAAGACCATCCCCAAGGCGATGAGAAAAGCCGTTATGCTGAGCGTCGCCAGCGCCAAGCTGATTCGCACTTCGTTTTTGCGTATATTATCCATCACTCTTCCACCACATATCCAAACGTGAGCATCGCCACGGCCACGATCACCAGATCGTAGACCACCAACAACCGCCGCCACGCGCCGATCTCCGCCCAGGCAAGCCCGTCCAGCAGCCCGCCTGTCGCCTGGACGGCGGCGATGAGCAACGGCGTGATCAACGGCAGTAACAGGATCGGCAAGAGCACCTCGCGCGCGCGGGTGTTGACCGCGATGGCTGCCAGCAGCGTCCCCACCACCGCATAGCCGAGCGTCCCCGCGAACAGGATGGGGAGCAGCGCCCCTCTCAGCAGCGGGACGTTCAAGAGAATCGATCCCAGCGGCAGCAGGATGACTTCCATCGCCAGCATCAGAAGCAGGTTCCCCGCCGCTTTGCCAAACAAGATCGCGGTGCGGTCGAGCGGGGCGACCAACAGACCCTCCC
>CAZCAI010000288.1:0-3434 GCA_964496595.1 uncultured Anaerolineales bacterium | reverse complement strand
TGCTGCTCATCCACCGGCGTCTCGACGCTGATGGTGATCACATCGCGGTCGCACAGATCGTCGTAGTCGGTCGTCGCGCGCAACGTACCGGCGCACACCACGCGGCTCAGCATCTCGGATAACCCCGGTTCGTGGCCATCCATCGGCAACTCACCGGCGTTGATCTTCGCCACCCGCTCGGATTTGACATCGACGCCCAGGACATCGAACCCCGCATCGGCGAACAAACATGCCACCGGCAGACCCACGTATCCCAATCCAATAACGGCCAGCCGAGCATCCTTCGATTGAATAGCTTGCTTCAACGCTATAAGATTCATCAATTAAACACCTTCTCTGAGCATCTCTGTGAAAAACTCCGTGTAACTCTGTGTAACTATAACGCGAGCATCATTCGTAACCAACTTCACTTAATATCCGATAAGAACCAATCATAATCCTCGACCCGCTCTGTACCAAGGCACCCGGCCAAATCATCTAAGATTTCTCGCCAATTCTCCTCCTCTCCAGCGGGCAAGAGACGGATCTCACCACTTTGGACAACGATCTGTATATGCTGTCCTAGATGGGCTTCGCGGAGCAGTTCCACTTCCAGCAATAATCCCTTTTTATCCACAGATCTCTGTACGCTCGTACCTCTTGTCATTATCTTCTCCTCTACTTTTCCTGCTTGCTGGCAGATGAATCTCCTAGAAATCACACCCTCACTTTACGGAGACGCCAAGCATTTCAAGCCGCTCAAGGATCGCTTGATGCATCCCGTAGCACACATCCCACTCGACAAAGTCCATCGCATCCCCCAACTCCCCGGCGTGGAAGCGACGATAGAATGCTTCAGAGGACATCTGATATTTTTCTTCGTAAGAGGACAAACGTGACGCCAGATCCTGCCGCTCCTGACGCGCCCGCTCGATCTCCAGTTCTAGCAACTTATCAATTGTCTGGTCAACCACATCACTGTGAAAACCATGCCGATATAGCCGTTCCAAGCCTTGAAGCTTTTTGAGTGTGCGAACTGCAACCTCCATAAGCCCCAACCTCCCCCTACGAATCCATAAAACCACAAGCGATATCGAAGCCTAACTTTACATCCCGATATTCACAACCTGATGCGTTTTCCCAGATTCCACCAGCGCCAGCGCCAACTGCAACGCGGCGAGGCCATCCTCACCGGAGACCGGCGCCGGGGTATCGTTCAATACAGCATCCGCAAAAGCTTCCAACTCCGCCTTGAGCGGCTCATAACGCTGGATGGGATAGCGCACCATCTTCCCCTCGCTCACGCCCTTGAGCATACTGAGATGCCCCCACGCCAGGCCATCCGCCTCGGCGTTTTTGTAGAAGAACAAGTCCTGCGTCAGATCATCCGCGACGAACATCCCCTGCTCTCCCAACACGGTCACAGTGCGCACCTTTTGCGGCGTCAGCCAGTTGATCTCCAAAAAGCCCGTGAA
Source organism: uncultured Anaerolineales bacterium (assembly GCA_964496595.1). Classification (GTDB taxonomy): domain Bacteria; phylum Chloroflexota; class Anaerolineae; order B4-G1; family SLSP01; genus JAAAOZ01. The sequence goes on along the minus strand of CAZCAI010000288.1, from coordinate 1,980 downwards.
GCCCTTGCTAAATCGCAACTGCCCGGTGAAGAGATCCTCATGCGCCGTGTGAATCTGCTGCTCCGTCTCCGCGTAGAGGCGCACCGGCTCGTCCTCGCTGATGAAGCGCATCACATCGATATCATGGGGCGCGAGATCCACGACCACGCCCACATCGCGCACGCGGGCCGGGAACGGCCCCACGCGCCGGCAGACGATCTGGAAAATTTTTCCCAGTTCCCCCGCGCTGAGATGCTGCTTGAGCGCCTGAATCACAGGACTGAAGCGTACAATGTGCCCCACCATCAACTTTCGGCCCAGCTTTTCAGCGTGATCAATCAGCGCCTGGCCCTCTTCCACCGTCGCCGCGATGGGCTTTTCGACCAGCACATCCACGCCGGCGTCCAGCACCTGCGTCACCACATCGTGATGATAGCGGGTCGGCACCGCGACGGTCACAAGATCCGGTTTTTCCTCCGCCAGAAGCGTCTGGAAGTCCGTGTAGGCGGGCACGCCATATTTGCCGGCGATGACCCCGCCGGTCTCGGCACTGGCATCCGCCACGCCCACGAGTTCTGTCTGTGCGATCTCGGTGTACACGCGCGCGTGATGCCGCCCCATCGAGCCAACGCCGATAACAGCAGCCTTGAGTTTTGTGCTCATGCGGCCCCCATAAAGGCGTTGATCGTCCCCACGATCTTCTCGAGGTCGGCCTGGGAAAGCGCGGGATGCACAGGCAACGAGAGCACCTCATCCACAGCGCGCTCAGCCTCCGGCAAGCTCTGATCATACCCCAGTTCTTTCACATAATAGGTCTGCTTGTGAATCGGCACCGGATAATAGACGCCAAAGCCAATGTCATTCTCCTTCAGGTGAGCCATCAGCGCGTCGCGCCGGCCATCCGGCACCCGCACCGTGTACTGATGATAGACGTGGCGGTAACCTTCGGGTGCAGTCGGCGTGATCACGCCCTCAAGATGCTCGTTGAAGTAGGCGGCGTTGGCAATGCGCGCCACGTTGAACTTCTCCAACTTACCCAACTGCGCCAGCCCAATTGCGGCATGCACATCGGTCATACGGAAATTGAAGCCCAGTTCATCGTGATAATATCGGCGGCGCATCCCATGTTGGCGAATCACACGACAATTCTCCGCAATCTCATCATCATCCGTCGTGATCATCCCGCCCTCCGCCGAAGTGATGTTCTTGGTCGGATAGAGGGAGAAGGTCCCCGTACCAAAGGAACCGGCGCGCTGCCCTTTGTACTCGGCGCCATGCGATTGGCAAGCATCCTCGATAACCACCAGGTTATGACGCTCCGCGATCTCCATGATCGCATCCATATCAGCCAACAGACCGAAGAGATGCACCGGCAGGATCGCCTTCGTGCGCGGCGTAATCGCGGCCTCAATCTGCGCGGGATCGATATTGAAGGTCACCGGGTCAATATCCACAAAGACCGGCTTCGCGCCAGTGAAAAGCACACTATTGGCCGACGCGATGAACGTAAACGGCGACGTGATGACCTCAGCACCAGCGGCGATGCCATTAGCCAACAACGCGACGTGTAGCGCCGTCGTGCCGCTGCTCGTCGCGATGGCATGCTCGACACCGCACATCTCGGCGAAAGCCTCCTCAAAAGCTTTCACGCGCGGGCCTTGCGCCAGCATACCAGAATCGAGTACCTCTAGAACTGCTTGCTTCTCCGCGTCCTCAATCAAGGGCTTTGCAATTGAAATCACTTCATTTCCTCCAGGCTCTTTTAGCTATCTTTTAAAAAGTCAGGCATATTTGACATAAAAACGCGCGCCGCCTTGAATCAGCAAGCGCACGAGCCATTATACAACGGGAATAGACTTTGGCAATCTATACGGCCCCATAAAAGCCAAAGGCACGATACTCGATTTGAGCATCGTGCCTCAATATTTTGGACTTTTGACAAAATGAGAGATCTGTGGGATTCATGAGGGTATGAATACACAAGAATCCACAACCGAATTC
>CAZCAI010000287.1:1805-3445 GCA_964496595.1 uncultured Anaerolineales bacterium | reverse complement strand
CCATTTGAATTCCCGGAGGAGTTCCCAGAGTGGGATGAATGGGAGCACAGACGTGACCGGGGGATTCCCGTCCTGGGGATCGTTCTGGGAATTTTACTCCTCGGTGTGGTAATTGTGATTGCCCTGGCATTGTGGGTCGTCGCGACCATCGCGCGCGGCGCGCTGATTGATGCGGTACGGGTCATCGAATCGGGGGGGACATCGAGCTTCTCGCTGGCGTGGCAGGCCGGCTGGCGGCATGGCTGGCAATTGTTGGGCATCGGCATCCTGCCGGCGATCCCGATGCTCGTGTTGACCATCGGCGGCTTGGGAATGACGGGCGTATTGGCGGGTCTCTCCGGCCTCTTCGGGCGGGAGGCCGCCGCTTTCTCCGGCATCGGCGGGTTGATTGGTGTGTTCGCCGCGCTGGCATGTATTGCCGCGCCGCTGGCGCTGGTACTGGGGCTGTTGCAGACCTTCGCTAATCGCGCCTGCATGTTTGATCATTTGGGCGTCTTCGCCTCCTACCGCCGGGGCTGGGATGTACTGGTGGATAACATCGGCCCGGTGCTGGTGCTCTTCTTGATTCAGATTGGCATTAACATCGCGATAGGGTTGGTGATGATCTTGCCCGGCATCTTGATGACGATTTGCTGCGTCCTGTGGCCGGTCTTGCTCCTGATCCGGGGGGCCATCGCGGCGTACTTCTCCACGATGTGGACCCTGGCCTGGGGCGAGTGGACGGATGAATGGGCGGAACGCATCTAGATAACCGCTCAACACGGTCTTGGGATCGCAGAGACGCCCCATAACGGGGCGTCTCTTTTTTTGGGGAGAGCTTCCGGGAGCGCTAATCCGCAATTGTCTTGCTTTTTTCGCCAAATCAGGTATGCTTAATAAGCTAGTCCGCGTTTGAAACATCTTCTTTTGTGCGAGGGCTTCTCAATCTTCAAGGTTAGGATCATACCTGCCCACATGACCAGGGATCGGCCTCCCCAACTGGCGGATGACAAGATGCGGGCTTGTGGTAAGCTTGAGGTTGTTGGTGCGCTTCTTTTTACTTTCTTTTTGGATAACTTGCAACTTTTAACTCGTAACTATTTTAGAGGAGGCAACGATGTTTGTTAAAATCTATATGCCTGACGTTGTTAAAACTTTCCTGGGCCGCGCTTCTCTTCGCTTCGGGAGTAGAGGAGGCCCTACGCCGCCGGATTATTAGGCCCGGAAAGAGGTTAATTCGTTATTCTCTTTCCGTACCAAAAGATTCTGATGTAACGACAGTTCAATAGTCAGTCAGATAAACGTTATCGACGTGCGCCCTTCTTGGCGCCTATGGATGTCGATAGAAATCCGGCGAGCGGGCTTCAGCTTATGTTGAAGTGGGCTTGTATTACCCCACTTTATCTATGAAGTATCATCCGCTCGCTTTTCGCGTGTCATGAAGGGTTCCTCCGTAAGACAGGGCACGTGGGCGAGTGAATCGGTAGTAGGATGGCTCAATTTACGTCAATTAACATTGGCAACTGTGAAGTTGCCTTAGGAAAAAGAACCATGTCCAAGAAACTAGATCAAAAACTAACCCGGAAACTAACGATAGATTTGAAACAGACCGTCGCTGAGAATCGATTGGTGGGGTTGTGGCGCTTGATGAAGGGCTTCCG
>CAZCAI010000287.1:0-1705 GCA_964496595.1 uncultured Anaerolineales bacterium | reverse complement strand
TACCTCTACGATCATCTGCAACGGCTGCCCTTCTCGTTCCACGACTATACCAAGACCGGCGAGCTGATCCAGCGCGCGACCTCCGACATCGATGCCTTGCGGCGCTTCTACGCCGATCAGGCCATCGGTATTGGGCGCATTATCACACTCTTCATCGTCAACTTCAGCATGGTGATGCTGATGAACTGGCGGCTGGGGCTGCTGTCGATTGTGATGATGCCCTTGATTGTCGCGCTCTCCTACTTCTTCTTCGGGCGGGTCTCCGAGGCCTACGAGCGCTTCCAGGATCAGGAGGCGAAGCTTTCGACCGCGCTCCAGGAGAATCTGAGCGGGATGCGCGTGGTGCGCGCCTTCGCCCGCCAGAGTTACGAGATCGACAAGTTCGACCGCGAGAATTGGGAGAAGTACGAACGCGGCAAGCGCTTGCTCGTGATGCACTCGCTCTACTGGCCGGTCTCCGACATCCTCTGCTCCGGGCAGACGCTGCTGGTGATGACCACCGGCGCGCTGATGGCCATGCGCGGCGAGATCACCGTCGGGACCTACATCGCCATCACGGGCATGGTGATCTGGATCATCTGGCCGATGCGCAACTTGGGCCGCCTGATCGTGGACGTCTCCACCGGGCTGGTCTCTTATCGCCGGGTGATGGAGATCATCGAGCAGAGCCGCGAGGACATCGCGGCGGGCAGTGTGCCGGCGGATACGGTGATCGCCGGAGCGGTCAGCTTCGAGGATGTGAGCTTCGCCTACGAGCCACAGACGATTCTAGAAGACGATGAGGACGAGGATAAGGACGGGGCCGACGCCAAGGCTAAGAAAGAAGAACACGAACCGGTGCCGGTGTTGCACAACGTCACCTTCCGGTGCGAGCCGGGGCAGGTGGTGGCGCTTTTGGGTTCTACTGGATCGGGTAAGTCGAGCATCATCAACCTGCTGCTGCGCTTCTACGATCATCAAGAAGGGCGGATCACCTTGGATGGCGTCGATCTGAGCGCGTACCCGCGCCAACTGCTGCGCCGCCAGGTGGGCATCGTCGAGCAGGAACCGTTCCTTTTCTCGCGCAGTATCCGCGATAACATCGCCTACGGCGTGGATCGTGAGGTCTCCCAGGCGGAGATCGAGGCGGCGGCGGAAGCGGCGGCCATTCACGAGATCATCACCACCTTCCCCGCGGGCTACGATACCCTCGTGGGCGAGAAGGGCGTCACGCTCTCCGGCGGTCAGCGGCAGCGGGTGGCCATCGCGCGCGCCTTGCTGAAGGATCCGCGCATCCTGGTGTTGGACGACGCGACCTCCTCGGTGGATACCGAGACGGAGGAACAGATCCAGGCGGCGTTGGAGCAGTTGATGCCGGGCCGGACGACCTTCGTGGTCGCGCACCGCATCCAGACGGTGATGGACGCCGATCTGATCTTGGTGTTGGATAAGGGCCGCGTGGTACAATCCGGCGCGCATGCTCGATTGATTCGGGAGCCTGGTTTGTATCGGGAGATCTACGAGATTCAATCGCGGATCGAGGAAGAGGTACAGCACGAGATCCATCGCGATGCTGTGCCGGAGCTGGCCATCGTCTAAACGTGCCCTTGCGAAGGTTGCGCAAGCGTCTTGAAGTCCAGAACGCACTTGGAAACCTCAAGATGCCGGATCGAGAAGGCGTTGGCTAACCTTCGCAAGGGTGCCCTTGAAGTTTTAGCAATTTAAC
>CAZCAI010000286.1:0-3469 GCA_964496595.1 uncultured Anaerolineales bacterium | reverse complement strand
GATGCTGGCCGCGCAGCGCGCGCTCGGCGTCGCCGGCGATACGACCAAGACCGGCATCAAGGAGCTGGCGCCTGTGGACTACCGCTGGAATTCGTACCTCATCCAGCAGCTCATCGGCAAGGGATCGGTCGAGTGGGACGCCAGTCTGGCGGCGTTCAACGCCCTTGATCCCGCCGATCAGACGGCCTGGACGACTGAGGCGGAGACGCTGGGCATCCCGGAGGTCAGCATCCCCTACGCCGGCGATCCCCCCATCCCGGCGGGGGCGGCGCTCTTCGCGCTGGCCCGCACCCTGTATCACCTGGGCATCCACGCCGCCACTGGCGCGCCGGACGGTACCAACGCCGCCGCGTGGGCTACCAGCATCACGAGCTAAATCTCGCTCCGCACTCCCGGAAACCCGACCGGCCCGCCCTCGAAGCACGAGGACGGGCCGGTTTCTCTTTTCCCTTTGCCAGCGTTACGAATACCTCTATAATTGAAACGACGCGCCCCCGTTGTCCTCGGAGGCGCGTCCCCGACCAGGCGATGCCGGCGCCCAATCGTTACCTAAGCATAGCACATCCCGCCGCCCGGTCAACCTGATCGGGCGGTTTTGCATTGTAGGACATCCCGAATGATTCTATTTCAAATACAAGGAGATCCAGAGATGAAGACCCAAGAGATCATTGACGTTGTAAGCGCGGTGCTCGCCAGCCAGGAAACCAGCCCCACCGCGACCGCGCTCAAGGATGCCGTGGCGACCGAGCTATCGCAGCATCCGGCCTACCGCCAGAACTGGGCGCAGTTTGAGGCGCAGCCCCAGGTGCAAAAGCCGATCCTGGTAGGGATCCTCCAGGTGGTCTTGCAGAACAAACCCGCGCTGGCGCAGAAGCTGAACGCCCTGCTGGCGCAGCACCAGCAAGGCCAGAACGCCAGTGCGCCCCAGCAACACATCGAAGGCGGGGCATTTTTCGGTAAAGTGGAAGTCGGTGGCGACCTCGCCGGGCGCGATATGAAGAAAACCATCACGTACCACAACCCCGACCCGGAGGCCATCGCGCGCGCCTTCTCCAAGATTTACGTAGAGGTTGCACAGCAGCCGGATCTGGCCCCGCAGGACAAAGCCGACGTCCGGGAAGATCTGCAAGAGGTAGAGGAAGAGCTGAAGAAAGGCGAGGAGGCCCGCGAGAGCTTCATCCGCCGCCGCCTACTTAGCGTGCAACAGATGGCCCCCGACATCTTAGACGTCGTCCTGACCACCTTCGCTAATCCCGTCCTGGGGGTGGGGATGGTCGCCAAGAAGGTCGCGGATAAGATGAGAGCCGAAGCCGGATCTGAGCCAGAAGCGGCGTGAACATCTGACCTTTTGGCTAGGAACCGATTGAAATGGAAGAACATTCCCGGCGTTGAGTCGGCTTTTAGCCGACTTCAGCTTTGAGACGGGTAGTTCACTGCCCGGCGAGTCTCATAACAGAGTTCCCACTTTCAACTAATCCTCAGAGGAGCTGCCGATGTCAGATCATCAGGAAACCTTACGCGAGCTACAGCAGAAACTCGAAAATCTCCCCGCGCTACGAGAGACCCTCGGCGAGGCGGCCTTTGAGGCCGCCAAAGCCGCCCTCGAAGCCCAAATCCACGCCGAAGGCGCCATCTTCACCGCGCCGGTCACCGCCCACGGCGACCTCGCCGGGCGCGATCTCTACAAATTCGACATCTCCTTCGACCCGGAGAAAGCCTCGCGGGAGGAGTTGCTCCACGCCTACTACCGTCATCTGGCGGGAGATTGCCGTCATCTGCCGCTGGGCACCGTCGATCCCAAATTCGCCCGGCCTACCGCCGCTGGACAGGTGACGCTGCACCAGATTTACGTGAACCTGGACGTGGTCGCGCCGGTGCGCGGTGAGGACGAGGATAAGCGCGCGTGGGGCCTACGCTTGGCGCGGGGCGAGGGCGGCGGTCGCACGCCCTTGCTGGAAGCATTGGCTCAACCGGAAGCGGCCCGCACCGTGCTCTTGGGCGATCCCGGCTCCGGCAAATCTACCTTTGTCAATTATCTTACCTATCGCTTGGCGGAGGCCGCAGCAGGCAACGGCGCGGACGATGATCTCCCGGCAGCCTTCCGGGGACTGTGGCCCGCGCGGTTGATCCTGCGCGACGTGGCGACCTTCCTGCCGCCCGACGAGTGTGGCGTCGCCGAGATGCTCTGGGCTGCCCTGCGCGCTGATTTGACCCAACGCTTGGGCGAAATCGCTGCCGAGCGGCTGTTGCCTTATCTCCAGGCGCGTCTCCTGCGGCGGGGTTACTTTCTGTTAGATGGCCTCGACGAGGTGCCCGCGGCGCACCGGCGCCGAAAGTGCTTGATAGAAGCCATTCAAGCCCTGAGTAAGCAGGCCAGCGGGAGCCGAATGTTGCTCACCGCGCGCCCCTATGCCTACGCTGATGATGAGTGGCAGATACCGGGGGTGCCCGAACTGGCCCTGGCGCCCTTCGACGAGGGGCAGGTTGAGCGTTTCGTCAAGGGATGGTACACCGCCGTCTATCCCGTCATGGGGTGGCGTGCGATGGAGGCCAGAACGCGCGGGGAACAGTTGAGCACCGCGTTGCAGGAACAACCTCATTTGGGCGATCTGGCCTCACGCCCGCTCTTGCTGACCTTGATGACCACGCTGCACACCAGTTGGGGACAATTACCCGAGGATCGCGCCGATCTCTACGAGGAGTCGGTTAAGTTATTGTTGGCGCGGTGGCAGCGGGCCCGGACCGTTCGCACGCCGGAGGGCGAGGCGTTACAGCCGGGCATTACGGCCAAGTTGGATACCGAGCTGCGGCCTTTGCGTCGAGCGCTGGAGCAATTGGCCTACGAGGCGCACACGCAACAGGGCGCGGCGCCGGAGCGCGATGACGCCCCGGCCGATATTCCAGAGCATCAGGTGCTGGCGGCGCTTTGTGAAGTACTGCCTCAGGATATCAATGCTAAAATCGTGTTGCCGTATCTCCGATACCGCGCGGGTCTCCTGTTGGAGCGGCGACCCGGCATTTATGCTTTTCCCCACCGCTCCTTTCAGGAGTACCTGGCGGCCTGTCACTTGGCCGAGACGGAGGAGGACTTTGGCGAGCGGCTGCGAGAGCTGATCTGGGAGGATCTCACGTGGTGGCGGGAGGTCTTTCTATTAGGCGTGGGGAAGGCCGAGCAAGGAGGATTAAGCAACGCTATGGGCGTGATCAACGCGCTGGTGCCTTCTGAACTCATCGACGTGGCCGAGCCTACGCCGAGGCATTGGCAGGCTGCCTCGCTGGCCGGAGAGGCGTTGGTAGACCTTGATCTGCCGCACAAAGTTTCGGAGCGTTCGCATCATCGCGCGGCGCTGCGGCGCGTGCAGCGCTGGCTAGTCCAACTTTTGGAAGGGGGTCGCCTGACGCCCCGCGAGCGCTTAGAAGCCGGCGACGTGCTGGGCCGCCTCGGCGATCCCCGGCCCGGCGTGGGCGT
>CAZCAI010000285.1:0-3508 GCA_964496595.1 uncultured Anaerolineales bacterium | reverse complement strand
GTCTCAGGACTTCCGTAGGTCAGTAGACCTACTGGTCTACGACAGTCCGGGATCACTCAACATTTCACCTAAAAATCAACGAGAGCCTTTGCGTTTTAGTTGGCTTTCGGAGACCAACTCGAGCTTTCAGCCTGCGATTTATCTGCCGGCGTCGGACTTCCGACCTTCGACTTTTGACTTTCGACTTTTGACTTTTGACTTCCCCCTCTTTGACGTTTCTTTGACGATGTACTGTTATGCTGAACCTATCTCCATTCGTAACCATTTAGCCTTGAGGGACAACGCACTTTTGGGCTTAACCCCAGGCATGTACCGTATCAGGCGTAACGGGCGCCTGAGTCCAAGTGCGTTGCACCTTGATCTACACAGAAAGAGAAGGGAAAGAAACGATGAGCCAACCCCCGCGCTACCGCTCCTATCTTCTGCGGATCTGGGCCACCAGCGATCAAGGCCAACTCGTATGGCGCGCGTCGCTGGAAAATCCCAGGGATGGCCGATGCTACGGCTTCAGCACGCTCGATGAGCTATGCGCCTTTCTACGAGCGCAAACGGAGATGGGGGAGATGGGGGAGGTCACGATCTACGAAAAGGGCTGAGGGGCTATGACCGGAGAGACCATATCATATATCAAACACCCAAAAGGAGAAAAACGATGAACCGTAAGATGTCTATCATCACCTTAATTTTGATCACAGCGTTGGTGTGGGGCGCGCTGCTGCTGAGCGAGGGTCTATTAGCCGCGCCCGCTTCACCGGCGACGACGACAGCGGCGACCGATCTCGCGCCCACCCACTGGCTGACCGTCACCACGACGAGCGACGAGGGGGGGATGAACGAGCGGTGCGAGACGCACAGTCCGTGTACGCTGCGGCGCGCGGTCAACGAGATTCGTCATCACAGCTTCGATGACCCGAAGCCCGTGTACCACGTCGCTTTTGACATCCCCGACACCGACTCCGGCTACGACGCGGGCCACGACGTGTGGATCATCGACCTGGACAGCACGCAGACCTCTGAGACCTTCATCTTCCGCGACTTCGGGAGCTACGGCCACGTCACCATCGACGGGACGACGCAGCCGGGCGGGCGCGATCTGGCCGACGGCCCACGCATTATCTTGCGCGGCGACAATCGCAAGGGCGTCTTCACCCTCACCGGCGGGCATAACGTCATTCGAGGGTTGGCGTTCCAGGGCTTCGGCGATAACGTCATCAACATCCCCGCGACTGATGAGAACCTGATCGAGCAGAACTGGTTCGGCCTGACCTCCGCCGGGGACGATATCTACCTGCGCGACCCGCTGCGCCCCGAAGATGGCAGCGGCGAGGGCGGCATCTACGCGCAGAAGAGCGGCAGCGATGGCGTCAGCAACACTATCCAGAGCAACGTGCTGGCGGGCTTCAAGGCGGTCGCCATCAGCGTGCAGGGCGATCATAACGCCGTGCTCAGTAACACGGTGGGGACACGCGCCGACGGCACGGCGCCCAACGTGCGAGCCGACCGCAAATGCAAGCCCAACGCCTACAGCCACAATTGGTTTGCGGGCGCGGGCATCGATATTTACGGGCAGGGCAACCTCGTGGCGCATAACCGTGTCGTTGGGCTGCTCTTCCAGAGTCCTGATCCGCTCAATACGCCCGATGACGCGATTTCTGTCACCGGGCGTGATCACGTCGTGCGCGATAACATCATCGGCCTGACGAGCGACGGCGTTCCCTTCGGCACATGCGGCGAGGGGATTCAGGTGGGCGGGGCAAGCGGCGCGCACTTCATCGAGGTGCGCGATAACCTCATCGTCGGCGCGCACGGAGCGGCGGGCATCTTAATCGCGGCGGGCGAATTGGGCTATGACCTCGACGCCGTGACCGTGCAGGGGAACGTGATCCTCGACAGCAAGATGCAGGCGTTTGATTTCAGCCCCAACGTCCCGGCGGCGCTGCGCCTGTTCAACCCGGCGGCGATTACCGAAATCGACGGCGTGAACGTGACCGGCGCGAGCGGCGCGGATAGCTTGTGTGCTGACTGCGTCATCGAGGTCTTCCTGGACCATCACGACACCGTCACCGAGACACTGGAATCACTCGGCACGACCACCGCCGACGCCAGCGGCGCGTGGAGCTTCACGCTGAGCCGCACGCTGGCGCTCACCGAGGGCCTGCGCACCGCCAGCACCACCGTCGCCGACGGGCAGATCAGCAACGCCAGCGGCACGATCACCTACAGCGTGGGCACGACCACGCGCATCTCCGAAATCTACACGCAGACCGGCGCGCCGGCGCCGGAGGAACCGCCCCCATTCTCGCCGGAGCCGCCGCTCCCCGTGATCTGGCCGACGTACATGGCGCAGCCCACCGCGCCGCCGACGTTCAACACTGTCATCACCGTCACCACCGCCGCCGATCCCGATGATAGTATGAGTTATACATGTTATCGTGACCTGGACGGCCCGCCGGTTCCCGCGCCGGACGGCAAGTGTACGTTGCGCCGCGCTATCCTTGAGGCTTCCGAGTTGATCGAAGCGACGCCATCCGCGCGCCCGGTGCAGATTCGCTTCGACATCCCCACCACCGATCCGGGCTATGATGGCGTGTTGGACGTGTGGATCATCCAAATCACCGAGACGCAACAACTCGACGCGCTACCCACGCTCGGCAGCACCGACGTGGAGAAGGCCGGGCAGGTCGTCATTGACGGCAGCACACAACTCGGCGGGCGCAGCGACGGCCCGAAGATCATCGTGCGCGGGCCGCAGAACCGCGATCTGGTGGGGTTGGTGATCGAAGGAAACAACAACGTCATCCGAGGGATTGTATTTCAGAATTTTAAGACGGCGTTGCAACTCAACCAGAGCCAGAACATCGTGGAGAACAACTGGTTCGGCCTGAACAACGCCGGGACGGACCTCTACTGGCGCGACGCCGACGCGCCGGAGCAGGGCAGCGGCCTGGGCGGGATCAAGGTGGCGGAGAACACGACGCAAACGTTGATCCAGAACAACGCGCTGGCCGGCTTCGTCGGCGCGGCGATCAGCATGGACGGCGACGATGGTTTTGTACTCGATAACCGCGTCGGCATGGACGCCAACGGGACGGCGCCGGAGGTGGCGTGGAATCGCTGGTGCCGCCCCAACGCCCGCTACTTCAATTGGTTCGGAGGCGCGGGCGTGGAGGTGCGCGGCCAGCGCAACCAGGTCATCAGTAACCGCATCGCCGGGCTGCTGTGGTACAGCAACGACCTGGAGAACACGCCCGACACGGCGCTCGATGTGAGCGGTCGGGAGCACCTGATCGCGGATAATGTCATCGGCATCGACGCCGACGATAAGGAGGTCGGTTCCTGCGGGCGCGGCCTGGTGATGGATGCCGGATTTACGCGCGTGCTCTCGAATACCGTCGTCCGCACTGCGCTCGAACCGTTCCGCATGGACGGGACGCAGGTCTCCATCAACGCGCTGTATTATCAGGGCAATCTCTCTTGGGATAGCGCCGCGCCAACGTACATGGAGTTC
>CAZCAI010000284.1:0-3535 GCA_964496595.1 uncultured Anaerolineales bacterium | reverse complement strand
GCAGATGGCGTAGATATAAGCAGATTAGATTTCGGTTTAGATCTAAAGTCTCACAAAGAAAACACAAGGAGTACAGAAGAAAGATATTTATCTGCGGATCTATGAGAAAATCCCCGGCAACTCTGTGTCAATTAGACTATCTGATTATCCATCTGCTTAATCTGCTGAGATAGAGGCATAAAATTGTCCGGTAGGTAGATTTTCAAATACACTCTGACGATTCGACTGTCTTAGGAGGCATCATGAATTCATCCTCGCCCTATGTTGTACCCTTGGGTGTCGCGGCGGCGTTGCCAGAGGGCGACGCTGCCAACAGCTACCTTGCCGTCGTCCGCGAGGGGCGCTATTGGTTGATCGATTGCGCGGATAGCCCCATCACGCGCTTGCAGCACGCGGGCCTCGATCCCCTGGCGGTGCAGGGCGTGATCATCACTCACTTCCACCCCGATCACGTCTATGGCCTGCCCGCCTTCCTGCTGGGCCTCTTCCTCCTCCGCGCCTATCAGGATCAACTGCCGGCGCCGCCGCTGCCCATCTACGCGCGCTCGGAGGTGCTGACGCAGGTGCGGGCGATGGTCGCGCTCTTCGAGACTCAGGGCTGGACAGACGAGATACCGATTACCTACCACACGGTGCCGGCGGAGGTCGGCGCGGAGGTCGCTACAGACGACGACTTTCGCATCACCGCCGCGCCGACGGAGCACTCTGTGCCCTCGCTGGCCGTGCGCTTCGAGCGGCGCGATACCGGCGCGGCCTTCGTCTATTCGAGCGACACCGCGCCCTGCCCGGCCATCAAGACGCTGGCCCGCGACGCTGCCCTGCTCTTCCATGAGGCGACGGGCGAGGGTGTGAAGCACACTTCCCCGGCGGAGGCCGGCGCCTTAGCCGCCGAGGTCGGCGCTGAGCGCTTGATCCTCATCCATTACCACAACGACGCCGAGACGATGCAGCAACTCGTGCCGGAGGCTCAGGATGCCTTTGGCGGCCCCGTCGCGCTGGCGAAAGAGCTGCAACCCTATGCATGGTGAGAGAGGATAACGCAAGGAAAGCACAAAGGCACTATGGTAGAAAATGAGGCCAAAAATTTTCCCCAATTCGAGACAATTGATGAAATGGTAGAATTTTTCGACCACCATGATGTGGGCGATTATGTAGGTCAAATGCCGGAAGTCGATTTTGAGGTAGATATCCAGCGGCGGGTCTACACGATTACCCTTGACATCGACTTGGCCGAGAAACTCACCGAAATAGCCAAATCAAAGCAAGTCTCGTCCGAGGAGCTTGTCAATACTTGGGTTCGAGAGAAAGTATTTGAGCAAGCCCTCAAAGCTGTCTAAAGGATTTGGGAAGAAGAGGATGGACCATTTCAATACTTTCACACCTTGAATTTAGCGCGCTTCGCAGCCAACACGCCAACACGGTAGATAGGACGTTATCTACCGTGTTTATGTTATAATCTGGAAACAATGAACCAACAACACAGCCGCCAACGAGTTGCCCGCGCCGCCGTCTTAGTCATGGCCGCCTTCGCCGTCAGCCGCGCGCTGGGGCTGGTGCGCCAGGTCGTCTTCAGCCACTACTTCGGCGCCGGCTCGGAGATGGACGCCTACGTGGCCGCGCAGCGCATCCCGGAGATGCTCTTCCTGGTGATCGCGGGGGGCGCGCTGGGCGCGGCCTTCATCCCCACCTTCACCGCGCGCCTTACCGAGGGTAACGCGCGCGCGGCGTGGCGCCTGGCCTCGTCGCTGATTAACATCCTGCTCCTGGTTCTGGTACCGTTGAGCCTGCTGGTCATCCTGCTCGCGCCGTGGTTGGTGCGCACCTTAGTCGCGCCATCGCTGCCGCCGCCCGTGCAGGTTCGCACCGTCCTGTTGATGCGGGTGATGCTCCTCTCCACCGTCATCTTCGGCGTGAGCGGGATCGTGATGGGCGCGCTGAACGCGCACCAGCACTTCCTGCTGCCCGCCCTGGCGCCCATCTTCTACAACGTCACCTTGATCATCGGTGCGGTGATCGGCGGGATGACCTCCTTCGGAATGTTGGGGCCAGCCGTCGCGATGGTCGGCGGCGCGGTCATCCATCTGGGCATCCAAGTCCCGGGCCTGATCCGCTACCGCGCGCGCTACACCCCCGTGCTGGGATGGGACAACGCGGATGTGCAGACCGTGGGCCGTTTGATGGCTCCGCGTGTCCTGGGCGTCGCCGCCGTGCAGATCAACATGGTGGTGACCAACAGCCTGGCCTCCGGCCTGGGCATCGGCGCCATCGCGGCGTTGGATTATGCCTGGCGCGTGATGCTGCTGCCGGAGGGCATCTTCGCGCAGGCCGTGGGAACGGCGGCGTTCCCCACCTTCTCGGCGCAGGCCGCGCGCGGCGATCTTCCGTCGCTGCGCGAGACCTTAGCCTTCACCATACGGATGATGATCGCCGTCACGCTGCCCGCCTCCGTGGGCTTGATCGTGCTCGGCCAACCCATCATCGCCGTGATCTTCGAGCGCGGCGCCTTCGACGCCGCCGCAACCCAGGAGGTCGCGCTGGCGCTGGCCTTCTTCGCTGTGGGCTTGACGGGCCACTCGATGATCGAGGTGCTGGCCCGGGCCTTCTACGCGCTCCAAGACACCTGGACGCCGGCCATAATCGCCGCCGGCACGGTGCTCGTCAATCTGATGTTAGGGCTGTGGCTCCCTGGTCTCTTCGCCCGGATGGGGATCGCGGCGCACGCCGGATTGGCGCTGGCGAATGCATCCGCCGTGTTGTTGGAGATGACGGCGTTGCTGGTATTGATGGCCCGGCGGTTGGGCGGATTGGAGATGGCGCGGATTGGTGGCCTGACGGCGCGCGTGGCCGTCGCCGCTGCCGGCATGGCGCTCGTGCTGGTGGGCTGGCTGCGCTTCGGCCCGGGGCTGATGTTGGCCCGCGCCGGCGGCGGCATTGCGCTGGGCGTGACGAGTTTTACGATGCTGGCGTTGGTGCTGCGCATCACGGAGTTCTGGGAGGCCGTGCAGATGGTCGTGGGACAGCGCGGCACGGGGCGCTTTGCGCGCCTTCGGGCGCGGGTACAAGTACGCGAGGAGGAAGAGGAGGAAAGCGAATGTTGATTACCTTGACGACAGATTTTGGCATCCAGGATGCTTACGTGGGTATTATCAAGGGCGTGATGGCGCGCATCGCGCCGAACGCGCCGTTGGTGGATATCACCCACGCCATTCCGCCGCAGGATGTGCGCGCTGCCGCCTATCTGCTGTGGACGGCGCTGCCCTACTTTCCGGAGGAGAGCGTTCACCTGGTCGTCGTCGATCCGGGCGTGGGGACGGGACGGCGCGCTATCGCCGCGCGGACGGCGTGGGGTACGCTGGTCGGGCCGGATAACGGCGTCTTCTCGTATGTCTGGACTGCGACGGCGCCGTCACAGATCGTGGCGTTGGAGAACTCCGCGTACCAACAGCTCCCGGTCAGTCACACCTTCCACGGGCGCGATGTCTTCGCCCCGGCGGCGGCCCATCGCGCGCGCGGCGTGCCGCTGGCGGATCTGGGC
>CAZCAI010000283.1:0-3552 GCA_964496595.1 uncultured Anaerolineales bacterium | reverse complement strand
CCTCCGGGGTCGGTACAGTCTCGGCCGCGTAGCCCGCCTCATTGATGACCTCTGCATCATTCAAGGCCACGAGGGGGTAGTTGGCGTCGTAGACGTTGCCGACGACCAGGCCGCCATCTGCCGGGGGATTACAGAGCGGGTCGCCTAACACAAAACGATCCACCTGCCACCACCAGTACCAGCCGGGGGCCAGGAAACGGAAGCGCACCTGCACCTCGGTCGAACCGCCGACCAGCGAGGTCACATCCTGGCTGAAGGTCGCCGGGCCGCGTTGGCTCGCCGTCCAGGTCGCCAGGTTCGTCCACGTATCCCCGCCATCGGCGCTGATATCCACCAGCGCGCTGCCGGAACCTAGATGGTAGTAGTCATAGGCAAATTCCAGGACCACGGTGGCCATGCCGGAGACATCCATGATGGGCGAAAGTAGATCGGTGTCCATCGTCGTACCAGAGCCGCAGGCATCGCTGTCGGCGATGGCAAAGGCGCCGCTGGCGCCGGTGAGATTGCCGCGACCGCCGGGATCATCTCCAACCCAGGTGCAATCGCCGCCGTTGTTGACCACAGTCCAGCCGTCCGGCGGGAATGAGGTCTCGAATTCCTCGATCAACCCATTGCTCCACTCGTAACCGGGCGCCACACAGACATCGAGGTCAGCTTCCAGAGCAAAGTCCTCGGTGGCATCGGCCGTGAGCGGGCCGACAACGCGGCTGGCGGCCTGATAACCAGGCATCCAAGTGTTCACCTCAAAAGTAAACGTGATACTTTCGGGCAACTGCACGCTGTAGCTGCCGTCTACCGGATCAGTCCAGACCGTATCAACAGGATAGCCGGGGAAGTCCAGGCTGGCATAGAGCGGCCATCCGGTCGTAGCATCCGTTACTTGACCGGAGACGGTGTACCAGGTCGCAGCTTCCATCTCGATGTCCTGCGTGGTGGTCATATCCTCGGTCGCCACCACATCGGGGATGAGCGCCGGGGCGTAGCCAAAGGCCGTCGCTGCGAGGTCGTAGGTGTCGGAGAAGACGTTGAGGACATAGAAGCCGTCCACATCGGACGTGGTCTTGCGCTCCTCGGTGGCGCTGGTCGCCAGGATGTCCGCTCCCGCGATTGGATCGCCGGTGTCGGCATCTGTGACCTGCCCCTCGATGGCGCTATCGCCACACATCGCCGCCGCCGCCTGCACCGCAGCGAGCGCGTTGATCTCGCCCCAGCCGGTGGCGTGGTTCGGCACATTGCCGGGACCTTCGTCGCCGTTGCCGGTATCGTAAGGAATCGGGATCGCGGTCTCCTCGATGACGGTTTCTGTGGTCGCATAATCGCCGACCAGACAAGGAGCAGCGTTCCATATCAACGCCACCAGGCCGGCCACGTGCGGCGCGGCCATGGAGGTGCCGGACATTCCGCCGTAGGACGAGTCATTCCCTGTACCATACGCGGAACGATTTGTACCCGGCGCCGCAACCTGCGGCTTGAGGTAAGGATAGCCGCGCGGGTTGACGGTGTCGGGATTATCGGTCGGCCCCCAGTTCGAGTACGTCGCGTACTGCCCATTGCTGGTGCCGGTTGAACCAACGCCGGTCACATCGCCGGAACGGGCCGGATTGCCCACGGTGTTGAGGCCCGGAGGCTGAGGATAGCCACAGTTGCTGGCGTTACCGTTGGAGAAGACGGGGTAGATGCCCGCCGCGTGCCAGGCGCCTAATACACCCTCGTACCAGGGATCATAGGTTTGCATACAATCTCCCCAGGAGTTGTTGACGACATTGGGGCGCAGATCAGGGTTGGGGTTCTCGCCATTCAAATCCCACGGCGCCGCCATAAACTGCCCACATTCGAGCAATTGCGCATCTACACTGCCGCCTTCGAAGGATTTACAGGCGATCCACTGCGCATCAGGGGCCATACCGATCTGATTGTCCCCGCCATCATCGCCTACCATGGTGCCCATGGTGTGAGAACCGTGGTTGTGGAAGTCGGAAGGCTCGGTAGTTCCCAGATAAGGATCCCACCAGTTGTAGTTGTGGTCGAAACTACCGCCGCCTTGATTGCCCCGGTACTGATCTACCAGCGCATCGTGAGTGTAGCGGACGCCGGTGTCGATGTTGGCGACAACCATACCTTCACCAGTATAGCCCAGCCCCCAGACATCATCGGCGTTGACGTGGGAGATATTGGGTTCAATCCCCATCAAAATCGCCGCCGGGTCGATATCCTCCGGCTCATGCAGAATTGGCTGTCGCCGCTCCAGCAGAGCTTCGATCTCTGGGAAGGTCGTCAACTGATTCATCGTGTTCACCGCCGAAGATTCCACCACGATGACGTTATCGATCCAGAACGCCTGGTAGGAAACCCCTTGCGCGTCCAGGTACGCTCGGACGTCGGCCTGCGAGCGCTTGGCCGTGGCTTGCAATTGCTTCACCACGTAGCGTCCGCGTGCTTCCCAGTCCATATCAAAAGCTGCGGAAAGATCCGGTTCTTCTCTAAAATAAATAAGGTAGCCGGTCTCTTCATCGGGAGCCAGCTCCTTCAACCCCGGGTCAACCATCACGGTTGGAGGTTCATCTCCCCCACCGGTTGTCTCGGGGACAGCGTCCAATGGCGCTGCCTGTGCCGAAAAGGGGATCATCCCCAGGAGCATGACAGCTATGACAATGGCATTGAACCATCTAGTATGCATCTCTTCCTCCTAAGTTAGACTTATGTAGTAGAAATGGGTTGGCTCTTATTGGCAGTTAGGAGAAATCACTCATTCACCTCGAGGTAAAGATCTAGTACATCGCAGCGGAAGTCCCTCCTCAGTTAGCCCCGCTCAGAGCGGATCGTCAGATCCGCGACTATACGTCGGAACGGGGAACTGACGTTCCCCTTGGAACAAATTCAACTGAGGAATTATTTGTGCCGTGTTGTACTAGATAGTTCAAGTAACCGGCTCTAATTTCTTGGCAACTTTGAAGCTATCGATCTAAAACCAAGGGAGTTCCAGAAATTAAAAACCTCCCAGCCCTGATACTTTTTCTTCAGAAAAACCGCTTATCTTCGGGAGATTTATTTTTCTTGGAAACGGCCTGATCTCAAGGAGAAGATCTTTCACCTAAAAAACCATAAGATCCAAGTGCATCTTTTGCTCAATCGATTTTCTGATAAGCATCACCTCCCGTTGGTTTTGTGAGTGGATGTATACAACACTTTAAAAAGCTCTCACGCTCTGTTCTTAGAAGCTGTTTGAAAATCAGCCCTAACCTTGTGCCTTGGCCGGCTGTGGGCCCAAGGCACAATGGCCGTGAGAAGGCTGCATAGGCACGTTTAAAAAAGTGCTTATGTGCGCAGAGAGCAAATGAATATGTTTATCAAGATTTCTGTGAGTCTTCGTAAGATTTCTGATTTATTTTCTAAATAGGCTCTTGAGGATGAATCAAAAGGGGGGTACAAGCGGGTAAGTCTATTTACCACTTTTATTTATGTCCGGCAAATAATGGATTTAAAAGGTTAATTCGGAAACTAGTCACCGGACACTTCTTAGCTCACGGATTAACATTTTTTACATTTAGGAAA
>CAZCAI010000282.1:0-3573 GCA_964496595.1 uncultured Anaerolineales bacterium | reverse complement strand
CAAGGGTGAGCGTATTTACTTCCCAAAATGCGATGTGATAACGAACAGAACGCCGGGCAGGCCGATGAGGGCGGTGAGGAGCATCCACGGCGCGATGTCGCGCAGGAGGACGACCACCGAGGCCCAGCGTTGCTGCGGAGTTTGCGCCGGCTCGCCCTTGTGCTCCAGCCAGACGCGCCACTCTCGCTCCAGCATGGCAAGGTCGCTGCCGAGCGCCTCCGTCGCGCCGACAGAGCAATCCATGCCATTGGCGTAGGCGGCAATCAGCATACGAATCCGCGTCCAGCCGTAGGTGCGTTGCAGGTATTGGATAAAGCTCTGGCTCTGTGCGTAGGCCAGGATGATGTCGTCGCGGGCGGTGGGGAAGGCGCGGCACAGCTCCGACATCGGGATGAGGCGGTTTGCCTGGCGCGCTTCTTCCAGCGCGAGGGCGTAACTCGCGTCGGGACTTTGTTCGAAGTACGAGGCCAGCCCCTCGCGCAGCCAGATAGGCTGCGCATTATAGCCCGGCGCCCCGACCAGGTCGTAGAGCGCTTTGTGGGTCAGTTCGTGGGGAATGTCGCGGCGCATCTTGACGACGGCCCCCTCCGTTGGCGGGATGTTGAGTAGAATCACGCCGATATCGGAATAGGCCACGCCGCCTAGCCACTCGTAGCCCGTCAGCCGGAGCGCGGATCGGAGATCGGATTGGGAGGGGTAGATGTAGAGCCGGACGACATCCCCGCCGGTGGTCTGGAGCGCGCTTTGGATATCGCCGCGCGCGGATTGGGCGATATCTAACGCCGTCACCATCAGGTTGGTATCGCCGGCTACCCAGTTGACGACAATCTTGCCGTTCTCCAGTGTCTGCCAGCGATAGCGATTATCCTGATAGAGGAAGGTCGTCTCTCGCAGCTTGTGCTGTTGCCCTGGCGCAGCTTCGTACTCCCACCAGTAGGTGATCTCGGCGTACGCCGGGAAGTGCGCCTGCGTCAGATCGCGTTCGTAGCTGCCCTGGCCATTCTCGATGGGGATCTCGTAGGCTTCGGTCTGCGCCTGATTGATCCGCAGGTAGAACATCGCCGTGTTCACCTCGGACTCGGCCGGCAGCGACAGAGTGAAGGTCGCGCGCTGGCCGAAGGTGTAGTTGTGCGTGGCATCGACCTCGGTCTGCGCCGCGACGGGGAGCGTTGCCAGCAGAGTCGCCACAAGCAACGCCATCAGATACCCAAAACCGATGGATCGCCGATGGATCACCACGGTAGATCGTCCTCCTCGTCCTCATCTTCATCCAAGATGCGGCGGGCAAGCTCATCCTCCTCCGCCCAGGTGAGGTCATCTTGATCTCCGAAGGTCATCGGCGGGCCAAAGAAGGACGAGAGATCACCATAGAAGAACTCCAACTCGGCGAGCGCGTCGTGCGCGGCCTCTCGCAGCGCCTTGTCTGTGGATTTGACATACTGCTCCAGCGTCTTCTTGGCGCGATCCCCGCCGATTTGTCCCAGCGACCATAGCGCGGTGGTCTGGATTTCAAGGTCGACATCTTCGACCAACTCGATCAACTCGCGCGTCGTCGAGCGAAGTTGCAATTCCCCACACGCCCGCACAGCTTCGCGGCGCATCGCCGGGTTGGGATTGGAAAGCTCTTGGATGACGATCTCGGCCCAGCGCTCGTCGGCGCTGCGGCCCATCGCGAAGACGGCGCTGACGCGCATCTCCTCGGTCTCGTGCTCGTAGGCCGCCGCGATCATCTCCGGCACATCATCCAGCCCCGTGTAGGCGAGCGACGCAATGGCCTCCCGCCGGACGACGAGCGAGGCTTCCGGGTCGTGATAGATGGCGATCAAGGCCTTGCGGGCCATATCGAAGGGGCGCTGGCGGATCTTGTGCAGTTCGCCCCAGAGGATGAAGTTCCCCAGCGCCTGGATACAGGCCACGCGCGTCAGATCATCCTGCGCTTCTTGCAGAATATGGATGAACTGCGGCGTCAGGCGCACATCCTGATCCTCGAACAGCCCTTCGATGGCCGTGGCGCGCACCTGGGGATCGGCGTCATACATTGCGATGCGGAAGATGGCGGTGAAGTCCATCTCGAAATCCGCTGCGGCCAGGTTAGTCAGGAAGTCGATCAATTTGCGCCGGATGTTCAGAGGAAGCGCCGCCCACAATTTACCAAAACGCTCGCTTTCTTCTTTGAGCAAGCCAGAAAGATATGGCAGGTCGGCAGCCTCTGGCAGCGCACGTTCTTCCTCTAAGCTACGCCATAAGCGTTGAATCGATCTGTCATCTGTCATGTCTAAGAAACTCCTCGTATAAGATGATCGGAGGGCGAACGAGCAATCCGCCGGATCGGAATGTCATTCCGGCCCACTTTCTCGAAGCCTGTTGTGGCGCGGTCAAGCGCCGGGGATGGGCGCGATGATGTCGAAGATAGTGATCACAATAAACAGGATCACGAGCAACATCATAGTGATGAGATGAATTTTCTCCTGCAGCGCCGGCGTCATCGGTTTGTTGCGGATCATCTCGATCAAGGAGAAGAGGATGCGACCGCCATCCAAGGCGGGGATGGGCAGGAGGTTGAAGATGCCCAGGCTGGCGCTGACTAAGGTGATGAGGTTGAGCATGGGATACAGCGCCCCTTCCTGGACGCTCGTTGCCATCGATGCTCCCGCGATCCGGCTGATGCCGACGATGCCGACGGGACGCGCCTCTTCCATCGTGACGTTGCCGCCCAGTAACTGGGCCGGCAGCGAGATCGATAGCGACGCGATGCGCGCGATGTAAGCTGTGCCGAGTTGAAGCGCCTCTCCGAGCGAGTAACTCTGCAATCGATCGGGATTTTCAAGTGCGCCGATGACGATCCCCATCGCGCCCTCGCCCTCGGGGGGATTCTCGCGCGGCGTCAGCGTTACGGTGACCTTTTCCCCGGCACGCTCCAGCGTCATATCCATAGGCTGGCTGAGATTCTCCTCCGTGTACGCTATCACCTCAGTTACGTCCTTGACCTCCTGGTCATTGAGGGCCACGATGATATCGCCAGCCTCTATCCCGGCCTGTGCCGCCGGCGAGTTGGGCGCGACCTCTTCGATCATCATCCGCACGGAGGGGATGCCGATCAGGAAGATTAACACAGCTATGAGCCACGCGGTGAGGATGTTCATCATCGGGCCGCTGAGGTAGATCAAAATCTGCTGCCAGGGCGACTTGGCGTAGAGGCTGTGCTTCTGCGTCTCGACCGCCGCCTCGCGGGTGTCCGCGGCTTCGACGACGGGTTCCGATGTCTCGTCGCCGTCTTCTTCTTCTTCTTCTTCTTCTTCCTCCTCCTCTTCTTCTTCGAACATCGCCTCCCCCTCCAGGCGGACGAAGCCGCCCAGCGGGAGCCAGTTCAGCGTGAAGACCGTTTCCTGCCATTGAAACAACTTCGTGATGCGCGGCGGGTATCCCAGGCCAAATTCCCTGGCCCAGACGCCAAAATATTTAGCCACCAACATGTGGCCGATCTCGTGCAGGATGATCAAGGGCACCAACGTCACCACAAATCCGATCACCATACCTAAAACGCTATTGCCTCCAAATATCGACGTTATCATA
>CAZCAI010000281.1:0-3609 GCA_964496595.1 uncultured Anaerolineales bacterium | reverse complement strand
CGGCTCCACTGGCTGGCCACGCCCGATCCCGTGACCGGCACGGCGATTCTCCCCGGACAGGCGCAGCCGGGCGATTTCTACTTCCCGCCGGGGGAGGGCGATCACGAAGGGCGTCCCTACACGGCCTATCCCTTGCAGGGGACGCTGCCGCTTTCCCGCGCCTATGCCCTCACGCCGGGCAAAATCGCCGTGATGCGTTCCACTGTGACGGCGCCGATGGAGATAGACGACGGCTACGTCACTGCGATGTGGGAGTTGCCCGAGATCCGCCAGGTATTCGATGGCTACCTGATGGACGCCATCCCCTACGATGTGCTGACCGAGGCGCAGATCGCGGCGGAGGTAGCCGACTACGACCTGCTCATTGTCCCCGCCTTCCGCATCGAGAACCGCGACGAGATTCTCGCCCGCTTGGCGGAGACGGGCGCGCTGGACGCGATGACCGCCTTCGTCTCGAACGGCGGCGCGCTCTACGCGCAAGGCTCCGGCCTGGAAATCGCGGAGGCCGCCGGCCTGTTGCCCGAGGGCGCGATTGATCTGGAGCATCCCCTGCGCTTGTTGGGCGAAGGCGGCGCGACCCACGCCGGACGACTGAACATCCTCCTCCCCGATTCGCCGCTGGCCTACAGTTGGCTCGATACCGACCTCTACGTTTTGGATGATCCTTACATCGCAGCAATGGAGGGCATGGAGGTCGTCGCCGAGTTGACCAACGTGGACACCGGCGAGGGCGTGGGCACGGCCCCGGCCATCTTCCGCTATCCCGCCCCGGAGGGCGCCGGCGAGGTCATCGGCGTCGTCGGCCATCCCACCGATGGCCTGCGCCGCCATCAGCTCCCCATCTTTATGGATGCGCTGCTCACCGCGCTGGCCGGCCCCGTCGATTTCTACGGCGATGCGATTCAGACCTTCAACCCCGCCTATCCGCCCCACCAATTCCCCGCCTACGAGGTCGTGCCCGTCAGCGCCACGCTGATCGTCGATAATCTGTGGGATCAGCCAATTGCGAACGCCATCGTCACCGAGACGGTGGCCGCCGGTTACGATGTGCTGACCGCGACCATCGACCCCACGCCGACGGACGTCGCTGCCACAGCGGAGGGCGCGACGCGCATCGTCTGGCATCTGGGCGACCTGACGCCGAACGCTGAGCGGACGCTCCGCTTCCAGGCGGAAAGCGATCCTCAGACGTTGGCGGCGGGCATCGGGACGTTCGGAACCGGCGTGGTAGCGTACACGGATCTCACCGGCGAGCGCCTCACGGCCCATCACCGCCCCTTCGTGCTCACCGCGCGGATGGCCGCGCGCTTAGTCGGCGACCGCGATCTGGAAGCCGACCGGCACTTTAACATCCCCGCCGAAGGCATCTACTTGGATCTGACGTTACCGCTGGAGAACAAAGAGGAGACGCCCGCCCACGACGTGCGCCTGCGCGATTGGGCCTATCTGCTCGCGCCCATCGTGGATTACGCCGATCAGCGCATGATTTTGAACACCAACGACGGCGAGACGATCTGGATGCGCAACGAGCCGTACATGTGGAACGGCGACTATCCGCCCTTCGCGCAGGCCGATGCGGCGACGGACACGCTCACCTTGGCCGATTGGCGCGCATTCCCAGAGGCCAAGCGCCCGCGCTGCGTCTTCACCAGCCCCTACGGCATCCACATCGATCCGCCGGCCGACCGCCGGGCGCTGACGGAGGATTTCGGCTCCTTCGTCACCATCCCCGCCGGCTACGAGGACGTGATCACCGTGACACAGGATAACGAACTGCTGTTGCCCTGCCTCCCGTTGGATTGGGAGCTGCCCGATTTTCATGGCTATGCTTATCGGGAACCGGCGGTGCGCTTCGGTGTGCATTCCCACGAGCTGTTCGAGCGCGAGGTGCGCTTCCACGGCACGCCGCGCGAGGACACCGTCGTGTTGCCCTACGACGCCGGTTCCGTCTACGTGATGGCCGGCACCGACACCGTGCCCTTCCGCGAGCACCTCAAAACCGCCACGCCCTATCACGCCGCGCCGCCCGACCTCCCCACGCTCTCGTGGCAGGATGTCTGGTCGCGCACGCAGACGATGACGCTGCGCGCCACGTTCTATGATGTGTGGGATTGGGATAGCTGCGCTACCTGCGAGCGCCCGATGGAGCAACACGCCGGGTTTGCCGTCACCTTCGGCATCTACGCTGATCTGGATGGCGAAGCCGGGCACGAGACCTTAGTCCGCGAAATCCCCACGCGCTTGGATGACGCGCAGTTGCAGTTGTTGGGCAAAACCTACAGCCAGGGCGGCTCCAACCTCACGATTCCCGAGGACGAGAACCTGATCCAATTGCCCATCTTCCACGGGCTGGGGATCAAGATCGGGCCAGCGGGCGCGACCTGGTACGATTCGTGGCGCAGCGTCGGGCCGGGCGCGAGCGAACTCTTCACCGTGACCGAGGGCGTGGCCTATGACGATCTCTTCTTCCGCCAGGTGATCCCGCCCGGCTCCTGGGCCTCGTTCATCGTCTCCGCGACCATCGAGAACTACCCCTTCAACCGTGAGGGCCAATTCAAGATTCACGATGGCGGTCGTCTGATCTATCGCCAGCAGATTGCCGGGCCGAACCGCTACGAGGTCTACGATGCCCACGTCCACGTGCCCGAAGGTGTGTCGAGCGACGGGCAGATTGCCAAGCAGGCCGGCCCGACGGCAGTCAGCATCTACAACGACGCACTCTTCTTCTTTTACGATATTTGGGATGAGGCCGACACGCGCCCCTACTACGATCCCGCCGATCCGCACCGCTACGATCCCTACATCAAGAGCTGGGGCTACGGCGACGCGGTCTGGACGACTTACGCGGGCGGCAGCGAGAAGAAGAGGCTCTTCCACACGCTGCTGGGGCCGGGCGATCCCACGCGCGTGCGCGTCTCCTTCGATAATAACATCGGCATCACCGTCACCAACCTCAGCGTCGCGTTGGACGTGCCCGCCGGTATCACCGTCACCCATCTCTACACCGATCCCACCGCCGAGACCACGCCGGAGCCGATCTGGCCGGAGCTGGCCTTCCTCAACCGCAGCACCGTGCCGGATGCCTGGCGCAGCGTCTGGTACTTCGATCTGGTGGCGAGCGAGGAGCTGCCCGCCGAGTTGTGGGGCCAGGTCGTGGAGATTCCCGTCACCGTCACGGCGGATAATCTGCCGGCCGATTACGACGCGCCGCCCGTGCGCCTGGGCTTCAAGCGCGCGGATGATCCGATGCCGATGTACACCTCTGGGCCGGCGCACAGCTTAGTCTTGACCGACGCGCTGCCCTCCGAGGTGACGGTGGACGCCATCGCCTGGCTCACCGACACCGCCACGCGCGACGCGCTGGAGGCCGCCTTGGATCACGACGCCGGCGATCCCAAAGCCGACACCGCCAGCGACATCTTTGCCGGGCTGGCGGCGACCGTGCCGTTCACGATGGAGGCGGGCACGCTCACCGTCAATTTGCCGGAAGCGATGCGTCAGTTGCCGCCGGAGGGCGGGCGGCTGTCGCTCGTCGCCAAGGCGGAGTTGGCGCGCGCGCATCATGGGCCGAACATCGTCAACGAGGGCGCGGGCATCGCCTACACCGAT
>CAZCAI010000280.1:0-3621 GCA_964496595.1 uncultured Anaerolineales bacterium | reverse complement strand
GTGGGCCTCTTCCGCGCGCTCGCGCACCTGGGCGCAGACCTCGTCGCCCTGCACCTGCTGGAAGACGCCTATCCCGCCGCGTCGTGGAATCACCCCCCTCAATCCCCCCGCGCGCAGGGGGAAGCTGGCTCGCCGCTACAACATCCCATCACCACCTTCGTCGAGCGCGAGACCGGCGCCAAGATGGGCAAGTTCAGCAAGCGCGCGTGCTACGATGCCGCCGGCGGGCGCGTCTACCTCGATACCTCGCAGCGCAAGGCCAGCTCCTACTTCGAGGGCGTGCCGGAGGACGTGTGGGAGTTCCAGATCGGCGGCTATCAAGTGCTCCACAAGTGGCTCTACGACCGTCGCAAGACGCCCAGCCAGGCCGGGCGCGTGCTCACCGCCGAGGACATCGCGCACTACCAGCGCATCGTCGTCGCACTGCAGGAGACCATGCGCCTGATGGCGGAGATCGACGCCGTGATCGAGTCGCACGGCGGCTGGCCGGTGGAGTGAGGTACCAGGGAGATGATCATCACCACCGCATTTCCAGGCGATATCAACGCCGCCCTCAAAGAGATCCAACACAACCTTTACCAAGAACTCCTGCCGGAGCTGGTGCGCTTCCCGCGTAAGCGCTACCTGCGCGCGGTGCGCCTCGTCGGCATCCAGACCGAGTTAAGCGAGATCCTCACCGATCTGGACACCTTCGATCATCGCGCCATCCAGGCCGTTCACGACACCATCGCCGCCTACTTCCGCTTTGCCCACGACCGGCGCGGGCAGTTGCCGTTGCCCATCGCGGACACATCCTACACAGAACAACTGAAACAAAGCTGGCGCGCCTTCTATCACCGCGAAGTCGCGCGCCTCACCCAGTACGATGACTTCGTTCGCGCCATATTGACCGCCGTGGCCCCTACCGACCCTTTCGAGCGGCAAGCTGCTCAAGATACCCTGGCAGACATCTTGGAGGGAGAATACGACCTCACCATCAAGATCCACATCCGCGCCCACATAGATATGCTTCGCCCATAGTCAAGGCTGCCTATACTATGGAGAAGTTTCGAGTCTATATTAAAGGCTGCCTTTAATATAGCGATCATTTCTTTGCATATTAAAGGCTGCCTTTAATACAACCCCTATGCTTGATGAGGTTTGAATTTCTATGATAGATAAGACCCGCGCCGGACGCTATGTGCAACAACCTACAGGCTACCGCGCTTTTATTCCCGCGCCCCTGCCTCCCCAACCTCCCGTGCAACTCACTGGCAACCTCCAGCAAGTACTCTCCCAGGCAGATCGGGCGTTGGGGCGCTTGGATGGTTCCATTCAGACGCTGCCCAATCCTGACTTGTTCGTTTTTATGTATGTGCGCAAGGAGGCGGTCCTTTCCAGTCAGATCGAGGGCACGCAGAGTTCAATCCAAGACGTGCTGGCGGCGGAGGCGCAGATTTTCGCGCCCGACCGCCCTCAAGACGTCAATGAGGTCATCAACTATGTGCAGGCGATGAACTACGGATTGGATCGCCTGGCGCACTTGCCGATTTCGATTCGTCTGATCAAGGAGATTCACGCCAAACTGCTCGCAGGTGTCCGTGGCTCGCAATTGACGCCGGGAGAGTTGCGCCGTACTCAAAATTGGATTGGCCCGAGCGGATGCACGTTGATGGACGCGGCATTCGTACCACCGCCGCCGCACAAAATTCTCAACGCTCTGGGGGATTTTGAGGACTTCTTGCATCAAGAGGACGACCTGCCCCTCCTCATCAAAATCGGGTTGGCCCACGCGCAATTTGAGACCATTCATCCCTTCCTCGATGGCAATGGACGGGTGGGGCGCTTGCTGATCACCTTTCTGCTCTGCGAGCGTGAGGTGTTGTCGAAGCCCGTTCTCTACCTCTCCTACTACTTCAAACGCTACCGCACGGCATACTACGAACACTTGCAAGCCGTGCGCGATACCGGAGATTGGGAAAGCTGGCTGGCCTTTTTCCTGCACGGCGTCACCGAAGTCAGCGCGCAAGCCACCGCAACAGCCCGGCGCATCCTGACACTGCGTGAAGATCATCGCGCGCTGATCACCGAGCAATTCGGTCGGGCTGCGGGGAACGGCCATTGTCTTCTCGAATCCTTATACGAGCGCCCCATCGTCTCCGTCAAGGATGTGCAGAAACACATCGGTACCTCGTACCCGGCAGCCAACACCTTGGTGAGCAAAATGGAAACCCACGGCATCTTGCGCGAGTTCACCGGGAACAGCCGCAACCGCCGCTTTCGCTACGAAGATTACATCGCCCTCTTTGCCGATCCCGTCCCAGAGTTTGAGGAGACGGCACAATGATCCCCACGCTCACATCGGCGGGCTGAGCGCTCGCTGAAAAGCACAACCCCCTTGGCGCCCTGGAGAAATCCAGGGTGCTTTTTTTATTGGGGACTCATACTAACTCCTATCCCTATGCGACCCAAACAGCGTTCAAGATTTCAAGCGCACCCACAAGATACCGGTTACGCAGCTATGCAAAACACCCTAACTTAACATAAGATAAATAGCTGTATTATTAGGTCGCGCCGCTCCCCAGGTCTACAACCGTTGGGAGCGGCTTTTGTATGCCTGGGGAGCGTGCCACCGCTACGGAGGCAAAACGTGTACGAATACCAGGCAGAGATTCTCCGCATCATTGATGGCGATACGCTCAAGGCACGGGTCGATTTGGGCTTTCGGAGCACGCGCAGCGTGCGAAGATCCCAAGCCGCTAAGCCCGCAAAGCGGGTATGCGGCGGGGACGTCCACGCCGAAGTCACCCTGCGCCTGGCGCGCATCGACGCCCCAGAAATGCCTACGGCCCTAAGGCCCGATGGCCGAGGGCGCGACCTCCCCGGCCAGCTCGCGCGGGCCTTCGTCTGCCAGGAGCTGGAGCCGGTCACCATGCTCCGCGTCGCTACCAGCAAGACCGGCAAGTATGGGCGCTGGATTGCCGAAGTAGTCTATCAGAAGCGCGGTCAACCGGGAGTGTGGCACAATCTATCAAGGCAAAGCGCAGCTTTGCCCCGCATCATAGCAGAAGGACACGGACAATGGACCCCATCTTAGAAACGCTGTTGCAGACCGGAGGCCTGGCCATCATCGCCTATCTCCTCATCCAGTACCAACGCGAGCAATCCGTCGCGCACCGGGAGGAGCTGAAGGCCCTGCTGGTGCAGACGACCGTGGGGCAACAGGAGCAGAGTCGCCAACAACGCCTCGAACTCACCAACATCATCCAGAACAACACCGCCGCCCTCCACCACATCGCCGAACAACTCAACGCCTTGGAAAACAGCATCTTAGGGCTATCTCAACGCGCCGCCAACGGGCACGATTTCGCCAAGTTGCGCCAAATGCTCTGCACCGGCCCCCAGGCCCCCGCCACAGCAACCCTATCCCTATCACCATCACAGAAACAGAAGGAGGAAGACAATGGCTAGAGTTACCGGAGGACTGTTCTCACTTGAAGCATCCGGCAAGTTCGCCAACGCCCTGGTGTTTGATCGCCGGGGTTACGTGCGGGGCTACAAACGCCCCACCAATCCGCAGACCGCCCCCCAGGGCAACGTCCGGTAAGGAAACTTGTTTCCCGTGATGCTGGCCGCGCAGCG
>CAZCAI010000279.1:0-3623 GCA_964496595.1 uncultured Anaerolineales bacterium | reverse complement strand
CTTTAGTCCTCGCCCCCTCGATCCAAATTCATCCGCAATCTTTCACCCAATTTCCCACATGAGCCGATCCTATAACACCTCAACTATACAACATAAGGGCCTCGCGAGCAAACAGAACGTCCTCTCAATCCACACTCAATCCAAAAAGAGCTTTCTTTTCCCCCGCGTTTTGGATTCGGCGGGCAGCGCGCCATCGCGCTCCTGGTGCTCGAAGAGGCCGCGCTCGAACCAGGCAAGCCAGCGCGCGGGCGCATCGACGTCCTCCGCGCCGTGCTCCGTGATCCGCCGCCGGACGCGACAGAGGACGGGCGTGTTGACCGCCGCTCCCGCGATGATGGCCTGGCCCTTGGAGAGCGCGGGCAGCTCCTTGAGCAGGTCGCGCCCCACGCTCTCGACGCTTTCGGCCACCTTGGCCTGATCGATGGGATTGACGATCCGCAGCAGGAATTGGGTCATGCACTGCGAGAGCACGTCGGAGTCCAGCTTGCCCGGTCGCTGGCTGATGAGGCCCACGCCCACGCCGAACTTGCGCCCCTCGGAGAGGATCTTCTTCAGAATCTGCGAGCTGACCAGATCCCCCGAAGCGGGCGCGAAGTTGTGCGCCTCCTCGATCAGCACGAAGGCCGGATAGGGCAGGTAGAAGGGATCGCCCTCCACCACCTGGCGCTTCTCCGTCTGCATCCGCGCGTCGAGCAGGCGCCGCAGCAGGGTCGCCACGACCACCTGCTGCTCACGGTGATCGACCTCGTTGAGTTGGAGCACGGTACATTGCCCCGGCTCGAAGAGCTTGTCCAGCGGGAGGCTCTGCATATCATCGAAGATGCTCGACGTACCCAGGCGGGAGTTGATGCGCCAGATGACGGCGCCCGCCGTGCCGTAATCATCCGCCGCCTCGTCCATCTCGTCGGCTGACTTGCCGCTCATCTCCTGCTCCGCCTCGCGCACCGCGATGCGGAACTGCGCCAGCGTCCACTTTTCGCCGAACTTGCGATGCACCAGCCCGAAGGCCTTGCCCAACAGGTAGTGCATCCGCTCCGACAGATTCGGCAGCAGGTAGCGCAGATCGCCCAAGGTGAGCGAGGAGATGCGCACTTTGACGTCCTCCGGGCGGATGATCTCCACGCGCGGGCGATAGCCCTGCGCGGCGAAAGCGCCCTCCCCCTCCAGTTGGGCGAGCGTGTCGTACTCCCCGTGGGGATCGACGATGAGCATCGCGGCGCGGTTCTTGGGATGCATCAGCTCCTCGGTGAGGACGCCGGCCAGGTAGCTCTTGCCGGAGCCGGTGCTGGCGATGATGGCCAGGTGGGTGCTGGCGACGGCGCGCAGATCCACGGCGATGGGCGCCGCGTCCACGGGCCGGCTGAGAAGCGATCCGATGTGCGCGGCGCCCGTCTGATCCGGCGCGCGCTTGCTGAGGACGCGCGCCAGCAGCGCATCATCGGCCACGGTGATGGCCGTGCCGGGACGCGGCGGCAGGCGGGGATTGATGAAGTCGCCCAGGGTCGCGTCGTAGTAGCCCAAGATGCCCACGCTGATCTCGAACAGCTCCGGCGCGCGGCCGCCGTAATCCAACAGCGATGTGATCGCGTCCGGCGCGACGTCGGGATCGCCTAGGAAGCCATCGGGGAGCAGGCGCACGGGTCGCCGGCCCGTGATGCGGCCCAAAACGCGGCGCGTCTCGCCCGCTGCGTGCGTCTCGTAGGTGACGAACTCCCCCACCTTGGCGACGTTGTCGCGGTCGGGCGTGATGAAGAGGTACTCGTGATGGGTCTCGCCGGGGCCTTTGGTGATGCCTAACGGTCGAGCTTGCGAGTGTTGCTTAGTCATCGCGCACCTCCCAGCGGGGTGATGATGGTCTGCCAGCGGAGTTCCTCGCGCAGGACGGCCAGCGGTTGCGTCTGCGCCGGGAAGAGCGCGCCTAAGCGCTCGATGATGTGCAGGAGCAGGTGACGCGCCACGGGCGTATCCAGGCTCAGGAGCAGGGGCGCGTAGCCGAGGCGCACGCCGCCCGCTGGCGTGGTGTGGAAGGCGCGCAGCGCGGCCTCGTCCAAGGGCGTGACCAGCGCATCGATCTGGGCGGAGCAAGCGGGCACGCCGTGTGTCGCGGCGCCGTCGGGCGCCAACACGCCCACCGCCGTGATGCCCACCAACGTGACCTTCTCCGCCAGATAATCGGGCGAGAAGATTTGCAGGTCGGGCGCGGGGGAGAGGCGCGGGCCAAGATTGCCGAAGTCGGGATTGTGGAGCACGGTATCGTAGATCACGCCGACCAGGTCGCCGCGCTCGACGCCCAACGGCACGCGCACGAAGGCGCCGAAGGCGTAGTCGGCGGGCGCGGGCGGCGATTCGATTTCACGCGGGCCGTAGATCTGGCAGACGTAATCGGTGTGCGCGTTGGATTTGATGAGTTTGCCGAGCGTATGGGTCATTTGTTTTTCCTTTCATCAGTTCAGCAGATGATTCGATTAGCTATAGAACGTCAATAATAGGCGGGAAGCAGTGCCACCCATCGCCCGGACGTAAACATCCGGGCTAAAAGGGCCAAGCCCTGCGGGCTAAAGGTCATTGCTATGTAAGACCGTTTACAATGGGTTGGATTTGATGATCATTCTTGGGATGGCTCATCTACAAGCTAAAATAGGTTTACACTTTAGTTCGATAATTTAGGTCATAAGATGCAATAAATTCTTCAAAAACACTACAATCATCTTAAAAGCATCAATTTTGGTTCGTAGTAAGCCTCGAAGCGGCGCCGTCAGGCGTAAGCGGAGTGGCGTTTCTCGGGATTCACAACGGCACTCCATTCCATTAACATTCCATCGCACAGCGGATGCCTGACTACGAACAAGCGTTAACCAATTAGTGAACCATCCCTCATTCTTCGGTTTTTTCCAGAAACGGAATGACGGTGCTGTTTTGATGGTGTTGCCGTTGGTTTTTGGTGTACTTGACCACTCGATCTAGTTATTTTTGACCAAAGGAGACAATGCCGTATTCGTTTTGCCAGGAGAAGCGGTAATCTAAGACTATCTCATGGTTGATGAAGTGAGAACTATTACCCTTGACCTGTCCGATAAATTTACTGATCAGGACACTGGTTGGGATGGAGGCGATCAGATGAATGTGATCCTCAATCCCGCCGATAGCGTAAACGTAGGCGCCTAAAGCTTTGGCCTTGGCTACAATGGCAGCGTGTAGCGATGATTCCCAGGTGGGATCAATCAATGGCCTGCGGTTTTTAGTGGCCCAGGTGATGTGATAGAATAAGGGTCTTTTGGGTTTTGCCGGGCAACCTCCTCATTAGTCCTAAAAGTAGCCAAAAATTGCGTGTTGGTGGGGATCACAGACCTTTTTCGCGTCGTTACTGGGTTGTGGATGGGGATAGTACGATTGCACCCGGCGAATTCCTGAAGAGCCTATAATAATCGCCAATACGGCATACATCGTCTGCTCCTTTACTTTTCCTATGGGAAACGAGACCAGCCCGCAGGGCTTCGTTCTTTTAGCCCGTGGACTTCATCCACGGGCGGCAAAGGCAATAGCAGCGTGCAACGATTACTTTTTCAGCGGGAAACGAGACCAGCCCGCAGGGCTTCGTTCTTTTAGCCCGTGGACTTCATCCA
>CAZCAI010000278.1:0-3633 GCA_964496595.1 uncultured Anaerolineales bacterium | reverse complement strand
AATGAGTTATGTTAAGTTTGAATAGAAATGGCCTCTATTTGATCAAAAATAAGGTCGTAAGCCTGAATCTCGCGGTTGAGCTTGGCCCGTTGCTGCTCACGCAGGTAATGCTCAACAGCTTCATTGACGAGATCGCTAATCGACCGCGCATCTTCTTGCGCGTTTTGCTCTAAAACCCTGTACAAATCGGATCGTAATACAATCGTATCCATCGCTTTCCTCCCTTGCCCCTTACCCCCTGTTGAATCTATTGTACTTTCCCAGAGCAACTTTTGCAATTGAGGCCGTTGGCGTTATAGTGGTATGCATCACAGAAAAAGTGCGCGAAGGAGACTCGAATGGAAATATGGCAACGGTATTTAAGGCGTTTATTCACGAACCCATGGCTTTGCAGCATGATAGTTTTGGGGATGATCCTATCACTGCTGGGGTGCGCCACCCCTACCCCCACGCCGATCTTGGTCACGCCGACGCCCGCACCGACCGCGACGCCTACGGCGACGCCGACAGCGACGCCTACACCGACGCCAATCCCGCCGTTAGCTCTGACGATCCAACAGCCGACGGGCGAGACGCCCTCGCTGCCGCATGATTTCATCAAGGTGGAGATCCGCCCGCCCGCCGGGATCTCGGTCTCGCCGCGCGCGCAAGCGATGGTGGTCGATCCAAGCGGGTCGATCTACGAGCACTTCGAGCTGGTTCCCGAGGTCGGGCAGCAATATCGCTCGCTCACACCCCTGCGCCTGCCGCTGATACCGATCACCGGCACGTGGCGCGTCGTCGTCGCGGTAGATTCGACGCTGCCCCTGACGGGCGAGCAGAAGGCGACGTTTGAGCCGGCGCCGCCGGCCTTCGTCGATCTAGCGGCGGTGTTGCCGGAGGAAGCTACGATCCAAATCCCAGAGATTTTCGCCGAGGTGGAAGCGGCAGGCGATGCGTGGGCGGGCAAGCGCATCTGGCGCTACGAGGGCGGCGAGATCGGCCTGTGGTGGGCGCCCGGCCCCGTCGAGCCGTTGGCGGAGAACACGGCCCAGGTGATGTGGGAGGCGACACTGGATGATGATCCACCGCTGCTGCGCGCCATCGAGGTGACGACATGGGATGCGACGCCCGCGTTCCACTTCGTCGAAGAAGGCGGGAAAGGCGCGGGCTGGGTGATGCAGGGCGCGAGCTATCGACTCTACGCGCTGCGCGTCCGGGCCATCGATGCGCCCCAAATCCCCGCGCTGATGCACGAGGTCGCCGCGACCTTCCATCTGCATCAGACGCCGTAAGGGATTAACGACACCCTTCCCCCAGTTACACAATCACAATCGGCGTGCCGACGCGACAATCGCTCTGAATGAAATCATCCTGGTAGCCGCCGATGGGATGCACCCAGCGGTAGATCCAACGCGCGGCCGCGGTCGAGACATTCAGGCAGCCGTGGCTCCGGGGAATGCCAAAGTCGTTGTGCCAGTAGGCGCCGTGGATTGCGGTGCCGTCTAAATCGAAGAAGACGTTCCACGGCACGCCGGGCAGATCGAAGATGTCGCCCGGATCGGGCTGATCCTCCTCCGCCATACCGGGATAGGACATGTTGCTCATGTGGCGCGAGGGTTGTTTGAGCAACACACAATGCTCGCCCCGGGGCGTCGCGCCGGTCAGGCCGCCGGCGACGAGTGTGGAAAACACCTCGTCGTCGCCCTCGTAGCAGGTCAGCTTCTGCGCGCCGAAATCGACAAAGATGCGCTTCCGTCCCGCGAACGGGTGAATAGGCGCCATCTCCGCGCGGGGGACGCGGCGAACGTCGCGCGCCAGCACCCAGTGGTAGCGCTCGGTCTTGGGCGGATAGTCATCCACGACCTTGTACCAGCCGCTGCCCTCGTCGTCCTCGGCGGCCTCGATCACGCGATAGATCGTTCCGCCGTAGAAACGATAGTTCCGGTGCGCGGAAAGCGCCGGCGCGGCGCGCGCCTCGGTGTAGATCTGCGCGACCTCGCCCCAGAAGCCCCACGGCCTCACATCCGCGATCAACGGCTGCGGCGGATAAACGCGCACGGGCAGCACCCAGGCCGAATGGACGTAGCCCAGCGGCGTACGATACCAGAGGTCGTTGTGGGCGCTGAACGGCGCGCGCTCCTCGCCCAAGATGCGAAATTCCTCGTCGCGATATTTAACCTCCAGCCGCTCGGATTTGACATCCGGCTCCTCATAGAAGGCCACGGTGTGGATGGCGCGCCCTTTGAGCAGCCAGACATCGCTGTAGGCATAGCCGGCTTCCGCTTCGGCCTCGACATCGGATGGCTCCGGCGTGGGCGGCGCGGCCAACGTCGGATAGCGGGCGCGGGCGTGCAGCACGGGCGCCAGCGCGGCAGTGACGCTGCTCGCGGCGATAAGCTTCAACAATTGGCGGCGGGTCAAGGTGCGGGACATAGGGCCTCCATAAACGTAAGGGCGATGCATTTGCTCAAGCACCTACATCACCTCGCTATTCTCATATCAAGTACCGGGATGGTTCATTTTCCAAGATAATTAGGTTTACACTCTGTCAGCGACTAAAGTCCCTTCGAGAGGCGCTGCGCGCCGGGCATCCTCCTTCGAGGATGCAATAGGCCGTCTGCGACGGCAGACGGTTGGCCGCCAGGCCTTTCCAGGGTACTTCAGTGCCCGTAGAGTAAAAAGTGTCAACCTATCTCTGAACCATCCCCAAGTACCAACCCAGAAAAACAAACAACCACTGACAAATGCATCGCCCCAACTAAACAAAACATCCACACCGCGGGGGCGATGTGGATGTGGGTAACGCTCGGTCAGGCGCGCCTAGTCGTAAGGCTCGAACATATCCTTGGTGGCGCCGCAATCGGGGCACATCCAGTCGTCGGGAATCTCCTCGAACGGCGTGCCCGGCTCGATGCCGGTATCAGGATCGCCCACCTCTGGATCGTAGACGTAACCACAGACGATACATTCCCATTTCTGCATGATCAAATCCTCCTTGAAGGCACAATTGTAGAGTAAAGTTCACCCGATAATTCGATTATAGGCATGGTTATGGAGGTGTCAAGATAAAACGTCAGCGGCATACCGCAGTAAAGGCCGTTCCAAGAAAATAAACCTCCCAAATATAAGCGATTTTCCGAGGGAAAAGCATCTGGTTGGGAAGGTTTTAATTCCTGGAACTACCAAAGTCCTCATTGTCTCCGAGATGTGTCGGCGGGCCGGGATTTTGCGAAGCCCTCAGTCGATGGCGAAGAACATAGTGCGCAAGGTCACGTAAACAATATACAACACGATAAGATACACCGCACCCCACTTACCAATTTTACCTTTATTAAACCATAAGTATATCCACAGGATCGCGCCGGTGATGGTCTCCCAGGGCAGGTCCCACATCACCAGCGGACGGGGCACCCAGTAGGTTGAGAGCAACGCGCCGCCGCCAATCGCCACTAAGGGATTGGTAATGTTGCTGCCAATGAGCGTGCCGAGGGGAATACCGGCATCGCCATTGCGGACGCCGGAAACCGCCGTGATTAACTCCGGCAACGCGGAGGCCACGCCCAGGGTCAGCACGCCGATCAGAGAACCGCCAATGCCCGTGCGTTGCACAATGACCTCGGTGATTTGCAGCGTGACCATAGCGCTCGCCAC
>CAZCAI010000277.1:0-3695 GCA_964496595.1 uncultured Anaerolineales bacterium | reverse complement strand
CGTCTAGGCGTAGCTTGCTACGCCCTGTTGCCGCGACTTCAGTCGCCGGGCGCGCGTGGCGTGGCGCGGCGCAGTGGCGAATACTCTGTGACAGTAACGACTACGCAATACGCACGACTCAAAAAGCAACCTTGCTCTTGTTCCCCGACGACGTAGTGCGTACTTCGTATTTCGTAATGATCCTTCATTGCAGCCTCTTACGAAGTACGAAGTACGTAATACGCACTACGCCCCCATCCGCGCTGCTTTTAGGGCTATCCGGGGGGGCGGCGAAATCCAAAAGACCCGGTTGCCTTTTCCACTCTGGATGATACACTAATCTCGCCATTTTTGGATAGTTGGAATAGTGAGACGATCCTATGTCCGAAGATAAACTAACATCGCAGACGAAAAAGTTTCCCGCGAAGCAAGATCTCTATCGCTTCCTGACGGTCTGGCTGGCCTTCGTGAACACCTGGGCCTTCTTCAGTTGGCTGTACGAGGCGCCCTCCCTCATCCGCCGGCTCAATCTCTGGGATCTCCTCGGCTCGCTGGCCTACACGACGACCTTCGCCCTGATCGAGTCGCTGGGCATCTTCATCCCCTTCACCCTGCTGGCAGTGCTGATTCCTACCCGCTGGCTGCGCTCTGTCAACTTTACCCTCCATGCCTTGATCATCACTGTGGCGGCGCTCTATGCGGGGATCGGCTTCACCCTGGATTCGGGCCAGCAAACATTGACCTGGGT
Organism: uncultured Anaerolineales bacterium; assembly: GCA_964496595.1. Lineage (GTDB taxonomy): Bacteria > Chloroflexota > Anaerolineae > B4-G1 > SLSP01 > JAAAOZ01. The sequence goes on along the minus strand of CAZCAI010000277.1, from coordinate 2,968 downwards.
ATTGGGGCTTATCTCCCTGGGGGGGCTGGTCTTTATCCTGCGCGGCAAGCCCCGCTTCCAACACCGTCTGGTCGATTTGTTAGACCGGCTTGTGGTGCTGGCTACCCTGTATCTGATTGTGGATGTCGTCGGATTCGTTATCGTCGTCATCCGCAACGTGTTTTGAGAGAAGATTATGAAAGAATTGACCCGCCGCGATTTTCTGCGCTTGCTGAGTATGCTGCCCTTGCTTGCCCTGCCGGGGCGAGGGGTGCAGGCTTTTCCCAAGGATGATCCTGACCATCCCAACTTCCTGATTTTGCTCTTCGACGCTTTTGCAGCCCCCCACGCCTCTCTCTACGGCTATCCCCGGCGCACCACGCCGAATATGGAACGGCTGGCCGAGCGCGCGACGGTCTTTCATCGCCATTATGCCAATGGCAACTTCACCAATCCCGGCACGGCCTCGCTGCTCACGGGCACACTCCCCTGGACGCACCGCTCGTTCCAGCCCTATAGCCCGATTCTCAAGACGCTGGATCACCACAATCTCTTCCGCGCGCTGGCCCCGGACGAGTATTACACCGTTGGCTACTCGCACAATCTCATCGTTGAGACGCTGATGTACCAATTTCGTCAGGACATCGATTATCTCAAGAAGATTCAGGAGCTTTGCCTCCTGGACTTTCACGTGGCCGATCAACTCTTCTACAATGATTACGATGTGGCGGTCTGGCGCGAGCGGGTTTTGCGGGCCGGCGAAACGCCGCACACGTATCCCTCATCCGCGCTTCTCTTCTCTTTGAATCACGAGCTTTGGCTCCGGCGCAAAGAGAAGTTGGAAGCCGAATATCGCGATCTCTTCCCGCGCGGGCTGCCTCAACAGCACGACCAGATCTTCCTGATGGAAGACGCCGTCGATTGGCTTATCGAAAACACACCCCGCTTCCCTCAACCCTATCTGGCCTACTTCCACTTCACCCCGCCCCATGATCCCTATTGCACGCGCCGCGAGTTCTACGGCATCTTCGATGATGACTGGCAGCCGGTGCGCAAGCCGGAGCACCACTTTTCGGCAGATTTCCCGCAGGAATTGCTCAATAGGCTGCGGATGGAATATGATGAGTTCATCGCTTACGTGGATGCGGAGCTGGGGCGCCTTTACGATTTTCTGGAGCAGACGGGCCAGCTCGATAACACCTACCTCATCGTTACCTCCGATCACGGCGAACTCTTCGAGCGGGGCATCTGGATGCACCTGACCGAAGTGCTTTACGAGCCTCTGATCCACGTGCCGCTGATCATCAAGCGACCGGGACAGGCGCGGCGTGAGGACGTTCACGTGCCCACCAGCGCCATCGATGTGGCGCCTACGCTGCTTCACCTGGCCGGGCAGCCCATCCCCGACTGGTGCGAGGGCGATGTGCTCCCCACGCTGGGCGGCGACATCCCCGCCGACCGCCCCGTCTTTGCCATCGATTCCAAGCCCTCCTACAAACAAGGCCCGCTGACCGCCGCCACCATCGCCATGCTCCAGGGGCGCTACAAGCTGATCTACTACTTTGGCTACCAGGGCTTCGATGAGATCTACGAGCTTTACGACCTGGAAAACGACCCCGAAGAACTGCATAACCTCTACGATACCGAGACCGCCGTGGCGCAGGCGATGCGTCAGACCCTGCTCGCCGCGCTGCGGGACGCCAACCAGCGCAACGCCGCGTAATTCGGCTTCGAGGCAGGGGGCTTTACCTTCTAACACAACCTTGCTCGTGTCCCCCGACGACGTCGTGCGTATTCCGTAATGATCCTTCATTGCAAGCTCTTACGAAATACGGAATACGCAATACGCCTTCCACTCATCTCCATTCCCCTCACCCCAGCAACCAGAGGAAAAAAGTCACCGTGACGAGGCTGAGCAGGGTCGTGCTGAAGACGCAGAGCGTGGCGCATGGGGGATCGGCGTCGAACTCGGTGGCCAGGACGGAGGTCATCACGGCGGTGGGGAAGGCGTACTCCAGGATGAAGATCTGCCGCGTCAGCCCGGCCAGGCCGAAGGCCAACGCGACGCCCCAGGCGATCAAGGGCGAGACGAGCATCCGCCCGACGAGGGCGGCGCCCACCTGCGGCAGATGCTCGACGCGCCAGCCGCGCTCGTAGCCGGCCAGGAGTTGCAAGCCCAGCACGACCAAGAAGACGGGGTTGGCCGCCTGGCTCATCAGCCGCACGACGTTGAGCAGCGGCGTCGGCAGCGTGATGCCGCCCAAGTTGAGCACCAGGCCCACGACGGCGGCGTAGAGGATGGGCATGCGCGCGATCCGCCGGAGCGCGATTCGCGGCGTGGCCTGGCCCTGCGCGGCGACGTAGACGCCGACGGTGACCATTATGATGGTGGAGATAATTAGATAGATCGAGGCTATCGGGAGCGCGATATCGCCGTAGGCGAACGCCAGCACGGGCAGGCCGTAGTTCCCGGCGTTGCCCAGGAGCAACGTCAGCAGGAAGGCGCTGCGGGGCGGCGCGGAGAGGCGCAGCCAGCGTGCGGCCAGCGCGCCCAAGCCCCACATCACCAACGTCGCGACGAGGGCGGCAGTGAACATCCGCAGCACCGCGCCGCCCTCGAATCGCGAGCGCGAGAGCATATCCAAGACCAGCGCCGGCATAAAGAAATCGAAGCCGACGCGGGATAGCGTGTGCATATCCAATTTGAGCCAGCGTTGGGACAGCGCGGCTAAGCCCGCGATCATAAAGACGGGTAGGATGATGTCTAAGAAGATGGCTAACATGGGGTCTCCTTGGGGAATAAGTTTAAAGTTACAAGTTGAAAGTTAAAAGTTTTCGAAATTATTATTGCGGGATGGTTCTCAAAAGTATGGGGTCTCTTGTCGGTTTTCAAGTGAAATATTTCATCGCTGCGCGGGGATAGAAGTCCCCGCGATAAAAGAACAAAGCCTTACAGGCTCGTAGGTTGTAACGATTTAGTTTGATGAGC
>CAZCAI010000276.1:0-3769 GCA_964496595.1 uncultured Anaerolineales bacterium | reverse complement strand
CTTAACGCTCCATCACACCCCACCATGGGGCCATATGTCCCAAACCACGATCCCCGCCGAGCAATTTTACGGTGATCTGCTCTGAAGGTCTTTCCCCTAAACGATCACCAATGCCAGCACAATCAACAACACCAACATCGCCAACGCCAGCCATCCGATCTTCTTCAGATCCTGGATGACGTACTGATATTCCTCAGCCAAGACATCAGCCGAGGAAACATCTTCAAGCAGCTCCTCGGCTGCGACATCGACCACAACGCCTTGCGTGGGGCGATAGAGTTGCGCCTCAGAAAGGCGCGGCGTTTCACGTTTCTTCTTTGCCATATATCCTCCAAAATCAGTTAAACGTTACAAGTTGCGAGTTGCGAGTTGCGAGTTAAAAGTTTTCTCGCTGACCAACATGAGGCGTCATTATACCACACGTCATCAACAACAAGATCAAGGGGACAACGGGCAAGCGAAAGCGGATGTGGCTGATGGGGCCGGGAACGAAGGTGACGTAGAAGATCGTTGCGACCAACATCAGCGTCAGCACGCGCGGACGCAAGCGCCACGCGCCCCGGATCAACAGCAGAGTTGCCAGTATGTACCCCACGGCCCACGCGATCCACAACAAAAGCGCCACCGGCGGCAGGGCGATGATCCGCTCGCGCCAGATGATCTGCACGGCGCGTCCTACCCAGCCGTGCGTCGCCGCCTCGAAGGCGCGCCCCAGCGCATCCCCCCGTAGGCCCAGCGTCTCCCAGGGCCGGCCGGTTAGCCACCAGTACCAGAATTTGTGCTCTTGCGGGATGAACGAGCGCACCCAACTGAGCGTGTGACTGGTGAAAAAGGCCATCGAATGACGCGCCACCACCTTCCGCGCCACCTCCGTGATCTGCTGCAAACGCTCATCGCGCTCCCGAGTGGAGAGCGAGGCCTCCGGCACATCGTCCCAACCGTAGCGGATGGCGGTCTCGGCGATCAGCGTCTCGTAGATTTCTTCCCAGCGCGCGGTCCACGGCGCCACCTTCTCCCCATTGACGCGGGCCAGCGTGGCGACCGTGCTCACGTGCGCCACGTTATCATCGAAGGTGCGGGTGTAAAACCACTGACCAAAGACGATACGATTCCGCACCACCCAGGGCATTAACAGCACGCCAATCGTCACGCACACGATCAGCGCGCCACGCTGCCAGTCCTTGCGTCCCGCAAAGACACCCTGCACCATGATGATCACCAGCATCAGCGGCAGGAACTGGACGTTGGGCTTGCACAAGATCGCGGCGCCGGTCAGCACGCCGCAGGCCAGTGCGTTCCAGTTGCCGCCCCGGATAATATACCGCGCCAACATCCACACCGCCGCCGTCAACAAACAACCGAAGACGATCTCGGTCAGTAGCTCGTTGCAGAAGCGCCACGAGGAGGGGTTGAGCGCGTAGAGCAGTGCCGTGATCATCCCCACATTGGCCCCGGCCACCAATCGCCCCAGCCGATAGGCGAGCACCACAGTCAGCGTGTCGATGAGCGCGTGCGAGAGGACGATGACCATCGGGACCGGGCCGCCGAGGCTGTACCAACCCGCCACCCAGAGCGGATAGAGAGGCGCGCGCACGTTATCCGCGCGCAACGGCGGCTCCGTGTTCAGCGAATAGACGCCGTGCTCCAGCAGATTGCGCGCCAGCCAATGGTAGCCCTGGGCATCGACGTTCTCGAATTGCGCGCCCGGCGGGGTGTGGCGAATGTAACCCATCCGCAGCGCCAGCGCGATTAGAACAATCACCAACAGCGCGCCGAATTGCCACCTGCGCTTGTGCATGTCCAGCCTCATGTTCAAGAGTCTAGCGCGCCGATCACGACGATGCGATGGGTGTTGATGCCGTAGGGATAGCAGGAGATCAGGGTGAGCACAGGCGTGCTGGTCGGCGCCATCACGCTCACCTCCGTCGGCTCAATGATGCGCGATTGCTCGACCACGTAGCGATAGGATTGGGTCTCCGTGTGGACGAAGATTTCATCGCCCACTTTCAGTTCCGGCAGCGCGCGGAAAATCTCGCCGTAGATGTCGTTGTGCGCCGAGATCACGCAGTTGCCGCGCTCACCGGGATTAGCCGTGCCGATGCGATGGCCCGCGCCCTTCTTGAGCGATTCCCAATCGTCGCCCGCGACGACGGGCGCATCCACGCCGATGGCCGGGATGACGATCCGCTGCGCATGCTCCGGGCTGGCGGTGGGCACGGGGAGCGGCGTGATCTCCGCGACCAGGCCCTGAAGATGCGTCGGGATCGGGGCCGGCTCCGACTGACCCTGGGCGTCCGGCGGGGTATGTCCCCCGGGCAAGATCGCTGCGCCGATGACGGGCGTCGGCGTGGGCGTCGGCATCGCCTGCTCCGCGCGGCTTTCGGCGTTGATCTCCTGCATCGTGAGGAACATCTGCCCCGCGACCGCGATCACACCGATCAAGGCCAGGAGTTCTAACAGGAGCAGGAAACGATCCCACACCCAGCCCCATCGGATGGGACGTGGCGCTTTGCGCTCACCATCCGTCTCGATGAAGGCGCTGTACTGGCGCCCGCGAGCGCGAGCGGCGGATGTCTCCGTCGAGGCGTGTTGGGAGGCGGACGCCGAGACGGTCGCGGGACGCAGAGGATCTGCCAATCGGCTCTGCGGCCCCTGCTTTTCCTCCAGGCGCTTGAGACGCGCCTCCCACCGGCGGACGCGCAGCGCCTCCTCCAGCTCCTCGATGGTCAATTCCTCGACGTAGCGACGATCTTTCACTTTTCTCCCACAGCGAAGACTTCCCGTTCAAAGAACCAGCTAAAGGGCGGCGCGTTGAACAGAATCCAACGGGCCGCGCGAAACATCAGATTTTCCTGGCGATGCTGCGGCGGCGTGCTCAGCCACGATTTCACGTTATGAAAATCGGAACGCCGCAAGTTGCGCCACAAACTCAGCGCGGATTGCTCGTTGACGTGGACGTGGACGTTCTCCGGGATCAGGGCGCGGGGATCGCGCGGGTAGTCGGCGCCCTGCCCCATCAAGACGCGCACGCCGCGCACCAAGGGGTAGGCGTAGCGGTCGTACCAGACGTTAGGCGCCGTGTGGACAATCAATTTACCGCCGGGCTTCAACACGCGATGCGCCTCCGCGAGCGCCACAGCCAATTCCTCTGGATAGAGATGCTCGACGATGTCCAACATCAACACCCGGTCGAAAAGGTCATCTGCAAAAGGCAGGTAGAGGGCCGATGCCTGGTAAACACCGACGGGCGCCGCCGGCTCAACTTGATCTTGCAACTGATCCGCGATATTGCGCGAGAGCCGCACGGCCACCCCGGCGTAGTCGATGCCGAACGCCTGCGCGCCCAACTCCGTGGTGCGGCGCAAGATCTCGCCGCGCCCGCAACCCACGTCCAACACCTTCATCCCCGGCGCGATGCCGGCCTCGGTCAACGCCTCCGCCAGGCGGCGCGAAAGATAAGCGCCCTCGCTCGATAAGAACTCCTCGTAGCCCTCACACACGTGCAGGAAATATTGTTCGTCGTATAATGTTGAAGGAACTGCTCCTGAAGATCGCTCGCCCAAGCTTGCACTCCTAATGGATGATCACGTTAGAAAGGGAAATTATTTTTATCTTATAGTTTTTTGATCGAGTTAACGTATTGCGTATTTCGTATTGCATAAATATCCCCTGGAAAGTAAGAATTATCGCAAGTCGTCTGTCTTTTTATTGAGTAAGGCTCTTATTGGTTTTTGGGTGAAATGTTGTGTGATCCCGGACTGAAGTCCTG
>CAZCAI010000275.1:0-3777 GCA_964496595.1 uncultured Anaerolineales bacterium | reverse complement strand
CAGGACTTCAGTCCGGGATCACACAACATTTCACCTAAATACCCATAAGAGCCAATCAAAAAAAGCCCTGAGGAACGATTCCCCAGGGCTTCTTTGTTGATTTGATCCTAAAACTTACGCTCGGCCGCGTTGTCCCTCGAGGCCCGGCATCATATCATAGGGATAGGGCATATCCGGCTGACTGACGGCGTTCAAGCGATCCATCTGCTCGACGCTCAAGGCCCAGCCGGCAGCGCCCAGGTTGTCCTCCAGATGTTTCATCTTGCGGACGCCGATGATGGGCGCGGTCACGCCGGGGCGTCGCAAGAGCCAGTTGAGGGCGACCTGCGCGGGCGACTTCTCGACCTCCTTGGCGACGGCGAACAGCTCATCGATGACGCGCCACGTGCGCTCGGTGTCGTACTTGCTCCACGCTTCGCCCCAGTCCTCCTTTTCCGCCTTCTCGACCCGCGATCCGCTCGGCGGGCCGTCCATCCCGCGATGGTACTTCCCGCTGAGCCACCCGCCGCGCAGCGGACTCCAGGGGATGACGCCCAGGCCCTCGTTTTGGCAGACGGGCAACAGCTCCCACTCAATCGACCGATCCAGCAGGTTGTAGAGCGGTTGGAGCGACGCGAACGGCTCCCAGCCCAGTTGCAGGCTGATGTCGATGGCCTTTTGCAGTTGCCAGCCGGTGAAGTTGCTCACGCCGATATAGCGAACCTTGCCGCGCTGGACGAGGTTGTCCAGCGCGCCCAACGTCTCCGCCAGCGGCGTGCCGGGGTCCCAGGCGTGCACCTGATAGAGATCGATGTAGTCGGTCTGCAGGCGGCGGAGGCTGTCCTCCACGCCGGCTAAGATGTGCTTGCGGCTCAGGCCCACGTCGTTCGGCCCCTCCCCCATCGGGAAGCGCACCTTCGTCGCGATGACAAAGTCCTCGCGGCGCTTCTCCTTCAGCCAGCGCCCGACGACTTCCTCCGAGGTGCCGCGACTGTACACATCGGCGGTGTCGATGAAGTTGCCGCCCGCCGCCGCGAAGCGATCCAACAACTGACGGCTGACCTCCTCCGTGGCCTCGCGCCCGAAGGTCATCGCGCCTAAACATAGTTCACTGACTTTCAATCCGGTACGGCCCAGGTAACGATAGTCCATAGGTATGTCCTCCTTGGTTGTAGAGTTGTAGATTAGAATAGCATTCCGATTACCCTTGCGAAAGTTTCAGGTAACTTTTCACCGAACCTGCCTGATGAATCCACCGTCCACTGGCTAAGCCAGGATTACGTTCCAACCTTCGCAAGGTTTATCTTCAGACCTAGTCACCGGACACTTCTTAGCTCACGGATAAACACGGATTAACACAGATATTTTTTAGGTTTTATGTTGCAGGAAGAGCCATTCCGGGAATGTAAAGGATAAAATTCAACCTTAAATTCGTCCAAATGGACGTGAGCGGTAAGATGCTCATCAAGATGGGGAACTTCTCCGCTGAAAGATCTAAAAATCCGTGTAATCCGTGAAAATCCGCGAGCTATTTTCTAAAAGTGTCCGGTAGATAGTCTTCAGACAAAGAGCGGCGCCATGTCCTTCTCCGCCGCGAGCGCCTCCATCTCCTCATCGGAGGGACGCGACTCGAAGCGAGTGGCCGCATCCAAAATCTTGGGCAGGAGGTGAATATCCCCGGTGGTGTTCAAAAAGACGCGCGGATCACCCAATACCCAATGGACGGCCTTATCGATGGCCGCTTGCTCCTCCAACGGCTGATACCACGTCGCGCGATTTCGCTCGTGCTCGCCCCAACGGCGGCGCGCCAGCGATTTGATGGTCTGCACGGCGACGTCGCGATCCTGGCACACGCCGACCAACTGCTCGAAGGCAGCGGCGTAGTCGGGATTCTGCATCATCGGGTAGTTGTAGGGCAACAGCACCGCGTCGAAGTCGAAGCGCTCCAGGCTGCGCAGGTGCATCTTGGGGACGACCACCTCGTGGCCGGTCACGCCCAAATACTGCACGATACCCTGATCCCGGGCCTCGATAAAGGCCTCGAGCGCCCCGCCCGGCCCCATCGCCGTCTCCCACTGATCCGGGTCGATGAGGAGATGCATCTGCCACATATCGATGGTATCGACGCGCATCCGCTCCAGCGACTGCTCCAACTCGCGCCAGGCGCCATCGCGCGTGCGCTGCTCCGTCTTGGTCGCCAGGAAGAAATCGTCGCGGTGCTCCTTCATCCACGGGCCGATGCGCAACTCGGCATCCCCATAGGAATGCGCGACATCGATGTGATTGATACCGTACTCCAGCAGCACCTCCAACGTCTTATTCGCCTCTTCTTGCGTCACGCTGCCCACCGCCACGGCTCCGAAAATGGTGCGGGTGCTCATGTGTCCGGTCCGTCCAAACGCCTTCTTCTCGATCATCAACTGCTCCTTTGTTATAATGCTATTATGCTATTGTGTAAACCTTCCGGGAAGCCTCTTTTTCGCAGCTTCCCGGAAGGTTATCTCTGCGTTACCACCGATACTCGTGCGGGCCGAAGTCCGCGTCATAGAACGGCGCTAACATCCCGCCGGGCGCGGAGACTTCATCCAACGCCTCGCGATCCTCATCGGTGATGGCGACATCGACCGCGCCTAAGTTATCCTCCAATTGGGACATCGTGCGCGGGCCGATGATGGGGCTGGTCACGCCGGGCTGCCGTAGCACCCACGCCAGGGCCAACTGCGCCATCGAGCAGCCCTTCTCCTCCGCGAGGGGATCTAATGCCTCGACCACGTCGTAGACCTCCGGCGTCAGGCGGCGCTCCATCCAGGGCTTCCCTTCGATATCGGCGTAGCGCGCATCCTCCGGCGGTTCCTCATCGCGCCGATATTTGCCGGTGAGCAGCCCGCCAGCCAGCGGACTCCAGGGAATCGTAGCGATGCCGTAGGTCCGCGCCATCGGCAGCAGCTCCCGCTCGATGCGGCGATCCAACAAATTGTAGGGCGGCTGCTCGCAGACGAAGCGATTGAGGCCCAGCTCTTTGGCCACCCACAGCGATTCCATCACCTGCCACGCGGCGAAGGTGCTGGCGCCAATGTAGCGCACCTTCCCGGCACGGATGAGATCATCCAGCGCGCGGAGTGTCTCGTCGATGGGCAGAGTGGACATCGGGCGATGGATCTGGTAGAGGTCGATGTAATCCGTCTGCAAGCGGCGCAGACTGGCCTCGCACTGCTCGATGATGTGGCGGCGACTGTTGCCCCACGCATTGGGGTCGTCATCCGCCATGCGACCGTGCACCTTCGTCGCCAGCACGATTTGATCGCGCTTGCCGTTGCGCTTCAGCGCCTCGCCGACGACCTCCTCGCTGCGCCCACGACCGTAGACGTTGGCCGTATCCAAGAAGTTGATCCCGGCCTCAATCGCGCGGTCGATAATGGCGTACGAGTCCTCCGGCTCCGTGCGATCGCCGAAGTTCATACATCCCAAACACAACTCACTGACCTGCACACCGGTGCGTCCTAACGAACGATACTCCATGGTTCAACCTCCTATAGCTTTGAGATACAAAATCGACAGAAGAACAACACAAACCCTTGCGAAGGCTTCGCAGAATCTCTTGAGGGCAAGATCTATCACTCCGACCGAAAATCACACTGGCGTCAATCTCACGCCGGAACCTCCACAAGGTTAACGCATAAAAAATGATACACCCATCCGAACGCATGGTCAAACATCAGATAGGGCTTTTCCATTTTGTAATTGGCTCTTATTGGTTTTTGGGTGAAATGTTGTGATCCCGGACTGAAGTCCTGAGAC
>CAZCAI010000274.1:1748-3784 GCA_964496595.1 uncultured Anaerolineales bacterium | reverse complement strand
CTGAAGCTGGCGAAGGCCAACCTGAGGAGCGCAATCCTGCCCGGATGATCTTCCATGCCATCGAGGGCGACTTCGCAGCGGACGGGCACGTCGGTGCGGTCAAGTCGGCAGAACCTCGCTTGGAAATGCCAGAGGTAGACTATGACTATCGCATCGCTTACCTCTCCTTCGGTTTCGAGGGCGTCAATGATCTAGAGGATTTCACCTCACGGGAAGAACTGATGGGTGAAATCCTGGATTATCTGTGGGGGGAGTCAACTGTCTCGTTGTCTGCTCTGACCCCGGTTTTCCCGGATGAGGTGGTGACTTTTGAAGCTGAGTCCGACTCGGATATCTCTCTCTATCGATGGGACTTTGGAGATGGGGCCGACATTGCGGAGACCACCGAACCTACCGTCACACATGTCTATACCAAAGCTGGTGTTTACACGGTACGGATAGAAGTATCAGATGCATTATATGGTCACAAAGCGATAGATTCAAATAATGTGACAGTTTTATTATCTGCTCCTTCCCTGGTCGAAGTCTTCGGCCCTGGAAGCGGCTCGGCCGGGACGTATCACACCTATCAGGCCAATGTGACGCCTTCGGATACCTCTGTGCCGCTGACCTATACCTGGGAAGCCACGGATATTGCTCCCATTACCCGCACGGCTGGCTTGACTGACACCCAGGATTTTATGTGGGATGATCCCGGCGCTAAATCTATCACGGTGACCGCTCGCAATTCTGAAGGGGTGGTCTTGGGCATGACAACGATCGATATCACGCCGTTGGATATCGAATTTGGCAAGGCGGTCGCGCCGAGTGGGGATGTGGCGGGGGGAAGTATCCTGCGCTACACGCTCGCTTATACCAATCCTCAAGATGCCGTTATCCGCGACGCGGTGATTACGGATACGATCCCTGATAACACAACCTTCGATAATGCGGAAGATGGCGGGGTGTACTCGGCCGGCGTTGTTCGTTGGGATCTCCCCGATATTGCGGCTCGAAGCTCTGGCGCGGTGCATTTTAGCGTGCAAGTCAACGAGGGCTTGACGCCGGGGACTACGATCACGAACGTCGCGCACTTTAATGCGCCGTCGACTGAATCCGTGAGCAGCAATGAGGTCGCTAACGATATTGCCCTCAAGCCGGATTTTAGTCGTTCGCGCAAATATGCTGCCGGTGGCGCGAACGTCGCGCCGGGCGAGTTGATTACCTATACGATTGTCTATACCAACGGCGGCACGGAGACAGGATATGGCGTCACGATCTCCGATCCGTTGCCAGATGAGGTGAGTTACATCGCGGGCGGCGCGCTGTCGGATGGTGTGGTCACATTTGATGTCGGGGCTGTGGAGGTGGATGCTGGGGGAGAGGTCTCCTTTACCGTCCGGGTTGATCCCGACGTTCAAGTTGGCGCGCATATTGAAAATCGCGCTACGATTGAGTCGAATCAAACGGATCCGGTGCAGACCAATTTAGTGAGCCAGATCGTTGCCGGGCCGGTTTTACTCCTCCGAAAAGATGTCGCGCCTGCTACCACGATCCAGATTGGCGATCTACTGACCTATACTCTGACCTACACCAATGCCGGCACCGAGAGCGCCACGGGCGTCACGATTGAGGATATGATCCCCCCCGGCACGCGGTATCACGCGGGCGACCACGTGGGAGATATGACCACGCTTCGCTGGGACATCGGTGCGTTGGCGGCCGGCGCGGGGGGACAAATCACGTTTAGCGTGCAGGCTCTTGGCGGGGTAGTGAATGTGATCAATCAGGCTGCAATTCAATCCGCGCAGCAAGAGGATTGGATATGGAGCAATGTCGTCACCAGTACAGTCGAAACGCAGGCTGTGGACGTGCGCAAATCGGCCAGCCCGGCGGATACGGTGCAAACCGGCGCGCAAATCGTCTATACCCTTACCTATGAAAATCCCGGCGATAGCACCCTTGATGATGTGACGATTGTCGATCCGTTGCCCGCAGGCGTCACGTATCAGAGCGGCGGGACGTACATCGCGGCGACTCGTTCTGTGAGCTATCCC
>CAZCAI010000274.1:0-1648 GCA_964496595.1 uncultured Anaerolineales bacterium | reverse complement strand
GCGCCATTGGTGGATCGCCTGGGCGCTTATGTCTATGGGAACGGCGCGCCCTATCCGGCGCTCAGCGTGCAACTGTGGGGAGATACTCAGGGGGCGCCGGATAGCACGAGTGTCTTACTCCAAGGCGAGACTGTGACCCCGGAGGCATTAGGGCAGCGTTACTTTGCGCAAGCGGTGACGCCGCTGCGCCTGACTGTGGGGGAGCGCTATTGGCTGGTGATCGAGTTTGATACCCAGAGCGCGGGCTCGGCGGGGGTGCGCTACGCCGATGGCGACCCTTATCCACAGGGCGATTGGCGCTATTCTGATGACGATGGCGCTACATGGGACGTGCCCGGCCCCGGGGCCAGCACCGATATGGACATTCGCGTGGAGTACATCCCGCCGCCGCGCAGCAACCTCGTTGCCCACACCGTCGTCACCGCGCCCACATGTTTGGCCGTCTCGCCCACCCCACTGGGATTCAGCGCCGTCCTCGATAGCACTGATCCCGCGCCCAAGGCGCTGCACATTGACAATTGCGCTCTGGGCGCCGTTGATTGGACGGCGACCAACACCCAAGCCTGGTTGGAAATCAGCCCCACGACGGGTATCGCGCCCGCAACGCTTAACGTGATGCCTCGCATCCAAGGTCTTGGGCTTGGTACCTACACCGATACTATCACCATTCGGGGCGGGCCGGATACTCAAAACAGCCCGCAAGAGGTGCAGGTCAGGCTCACCATTGGCACGGGGACGGTCTACCTGCCGCTGGTCATCAGAAATTGGCCGCCTACACCAGGCGCTCCGGTCTTGAACGCTATAACGCCGCCGGGTGCGAGTCCAAGCTATCTTGTGGATTGGGACCCTGTCAGTCGCGCCGAGAGCTACACCCTAGAACAAGCTACTGCCAGCGATTTTTCGGATGCCGAGGTGATTTACGATGGCAGCGATACCTCCTATGAGATCGCCAGTGAAGGCATCGCGCACTACCATTACCGGGTGCGAGCGCATAATCAATTTGGTCCCGGTGACTGGTCCAACGTCCAATCAGTACAGGTGTTCTGGGAAAAGGAGCCAAATGAAGATGCCTATACCCAGGCCAATGGCCCTGTTGAGTCGGGCGTGACCTATTATGGTTTGTTCCCCGCCGATGATATTAGGGATTACTTTTATTTTGACCTGTCGACTGCGCATTCCGTTGAGCTCTGGCTGACAAACATTGCTGTTGGTCAAGATTATGACGTTTACTTGCGTGAAGAGACTAATCTGGATGGAGTGGGGAGTTCTGCCGAAACTGGCAATGTGGACGAACGTATCTTTATCGAAGATCTGCAGCGTGGTCGATATTACATCCACTTGGACAACTTTGGTAAGAGCGGCAGCACCCAACCCTATCATCTGCGCGTGGTATACGAATAGCGCGAAGTGGCGGCTTCCTGTCCGAAACCGGTCCCGGCAGTGAGCTGGGGCCGGTTGTTTTTGAACGGGCATTGTTCCCATAATGTCATTGACTATCTTCTCTCTTATGCTATTCTCTATGTAATCAGGATGGCAGCAGCATAAGACCTGTCATCGGGTCGTTTTATAACGTTGTCTCTTACACAAAGAGCCGAGGAATATAATGTTACAACCAGGTGTTACACTACAAAATCGCTATCGCGTCATC
>CAZCAI010000273.1:0-3809 GCA_964496595.1 uncultured Anaerolineales bacterium | reverse complement strand
CGCGGTCGAAGCGACTTTCCGTTTCCTGCTTATCGGCATACTGCTCCCGCGTCAGCGAGAGCACCCACGCCCGCATCTCAGGATCGCGTTGCAAGATCGAGGGCAACTCCTGTCGGATCAACTGCCTCACCTGATGATTTTCCATATTACTCACCTCCCTCTGCTCTCCCCAATCCCCATCTTCATAAGATTAAACCGCCCGCAACGTACCCTAAGTATAACTTAAACATATCCCAAGTAAAGAGAGCATTCACGAAAAAAGCGCCCTCGACGAAGCTTCCACAAAACCAAAAGGCACGATACTCGATCTGAGCATCGTGCCTGGATATAGTGCTTTCACGCCGACGAGGTTACACGTGATTCAGAAACCCGCGCTTCTCCAGATAATCGACGATCTGGCGCGCGCATTCCTCCGGGGTGTGATCCACCGTCTGGACCACGATTTCCGGCGATTTAGGCGCCTCGTAGGGATCATCGATGCCGGTGAAGCCTTTAATTTCGCCGCGACGGGCGCGAGCATAGAGGCCCTTCACATCGCGCTGCTCACAGATCTCCAGGGGCGTACTAACGTAAACCTCCACAAAATGATCATCGCCGACCATTTTGCGCGCCTCGTTGCGCGTCTTGCGATAGGGGCTGATCGCGGCGCAGATCACGGTACCGTTGTGGCGCGCGATTTCGCCAGCCACAAAGCCGATGCGCAAAATATTCGTATCGCGATCCTCTTTGTTGAAGCCCAACCCCTTGGAGAGATGCGTGCGCACGACGTCCCCATCCAACACCGTCGCCTGCCGCCCACGCTCTAAGAGCATCGGCGTCAGGGCATTGGAGATAGTCGATTTACCCGAACCGCTCAACCCCGTGAACCAGATGCACACGCCTCGCTTATGGCGCGGCGGATGCGCATCGCGTAGAATATCCGCCGTCTCCGGTCGGGTAAACCACGCCGGCAAGGGTATACCTTTAGCCAGGTACTCGTCGCGCACCTCGGTGCCCGAAATATAGGCGGTCTTCGCGCCCTCCGGCGCATCTTCCTTGGCCATGTAGCGATCTTCATGGGGCAGATAGACCAGTTCATTGAAGGTCACGGCCTCGACGCCCAACTCGTCGCGATATTGCGCCATCATCTGCTGGGCCTCGTAGGGGCCGTAGAAGGGCTGGCCGGCGCTGTCCCTGCCCGGCCCGGCGTGATCCCGGCCCACGACGAAATGGGTCGCGCCGTAATTGCGGCGGATGATCGCGTGCCACAACGCCTCGCGCGGCCCGGCCATCCGCATCGCCAGGGGCAGCAGGCTGAGCACGGTGGTATCCTGATCGTAGTAATTTTCCACCAGCGCCTTGTAGACACGCACGCGCGTATAGTGATCCACATCGCCCGGCTTCGTCAGGCCAACGACAGGATGAATCAAAATACCGCAGTCGCCCACGCGCTCGGCCGCGCGCTTGGTCAACGCCTCATGCACGCGATGCATCGGGTTGCGTGTCTGGAACGCCACGACCTTCTGCAAGCCTTTCTCTTCAACCAACGCCCTCACCTGGGCCGGCGTGCGGCGCAATTCGACGAAGTCGTAATATTTGGGCAGATTAAGGACCCTCAGCTCGCCGGAGATACACAGGTCATGCCAGCGATCCATCTCTGAGACCAACGGATGACGGTGATCGGTCGTGCCCAGCACCAGCCGGCTCTCGCGTAGCGGATTCCAGCGGAAGACCTCCGCCAGGCGCATGATCGCGACAATATAATTTCGGGAATCGCGCAAAGTGATCCAATCACTGCGCGTCGGCAGATCCTCGCGGTCGATGGTCAAGGTGATGGGAATCGGAAATAGCGTGCCATCCTCCAATCGCATCTCGGTCAAAACGCGCTGATAATCATCCTCCCCCATAAAGCGATCCAGCGGGGAGAAGGCCCCCACGGCCAATAATTCCAAATCGTGCAAGTTGCGATCGGAGAGTTGCAAGGAAGGATAGCCGCCGGCTTGCGCCAGAAGATCTTCCTTCGCCGCCTCATCCACAACAAGATTCACCAGCTCGCCGCCGTAAGGCGGAATGATCGTACTTGTTTTCTCTTTGTTCACTCATCCTCCAATTATCATTTCATACTCGTAAAATCTCGTAAAATTTAACCGACTTGTTCTTCAAACACTTCCAATGCTTCCAACAACCGTTGTATCTGATAGCTGTTGGTGAGGTCGCCGCGCGTGCGCTCCAAGACGCCGCGCAATTGATCGACGCGGTGGCGCAGCCCGCCCGTGATGGCGTTGGGATACCCGAAGGACATCAACACCTCGTAGACCGCGTCCATGATCGCCAATAACTCCTCGGCCTCGTCCATACGATCCCGGCGCATCAAATCCAGGCAGCGGCGGCGCAGTTCGCTGGCCGCCTCACAGACCCCGTTGAGGTAAGCGGGGTACGGCACATTAATATCGTCCACCGGCGGCAGGGGCCGCTCCGAGATCAGCACCAGGGTAATGTGCGCTTCAACCAGCTCTTTCAGCGCGTCTTGGGTGTAGCCCGCGTAATACAAATCCGGGTAAGGCGCGAGCATCTCCTGCAACTCCGCGCCCAGCTCATCGGCCTGTGAGAGCAACGCATCGGCATCGGGCCAGGCCTCGCGGTGCCCGGATCGAATGGCGCTGGAACAGAGCTTGATCAACTTCCGGCTCTGCTCCAAGGCCGCCTCACGCACCTCGTTCCGCGCCTCAAAGTCCTCGTCGGCGGCCGCGGCCAGGTCGTCTATCCACGATTGCAAAGCATCGACCTTCTCTTTCGTCATCGTATCACTCCTGTTCCGGCGGGCGCACGCCGCCGAAGAACGCCTGCGCCAGATTATCCCCCTGCCCCGGAATCCGAATCTCGCCAAACTTGGCCTCGTACTTGGAGAGATTCTCTTGCAGGGCGTGCAGGAGCAACTTAGCATTCAACGGCGTTATCACGACGCGGCCTTTCACGCGCATCTTCGGCTGATTGGGCATCATTTGCCCCAAATCCAGAATAACTTCCGAGGGTGAGTGCGAAATCAGAGCGACGTTCGCATAGATTGGCTCCAAATCGCCCGGTAACTCCACATTGAGTGAGGGTTGTTGTTTTGAGCGGCCCATTTTCAACCTCCCGGAGAAAATTAGCTTGGTGTAGTTTTGTATACAGTCACATAAAAGAGCAGAGGAGCTAAAGCTCCTCTGCCGGTGATTCCTTCAAGCATTTCAGAACTTCCAGATGACCGCCAAGGGCTACCTAAATAACTCGGCGGCATCATTCATCCCATCAAGCACCCGAGAAGTGGTTAGAATGGAATATCATCCTCGGCGACGCCGCCGGCCTCTTCGTATTCCGCATCGGAGGCTCCGCCCTGGCGACCCAAGAATCGCACCACAAATGCTGTCATCTCGTAGGATGCGCCCCACGTACTATCTTGGCGCTGGTAGACGCGCGGGCCGCCGGTCTCAGGATCAGGCTTAAGTTGCCCCTCACACAACACCTGGCGCCCCTTGCTCAGGTACTGCGCGCAGGTCTCCGCCAGCTTCCCCCACACAGTGACGCGAAACCACGCGGTCTCCTCACCCTGTGACCCATCGCGATTCGTCCACCGGCGATTGGTCGCCACGCTCAACGTCGTGACCGGGGTGCCATCCGGGGTGTACCGCATCTCTGGATCTCGCCCTAAATTCCCGACAACGATCAGTTTTTGATAAGACATCGCTCAGCCTCCTTTCGCTGTGTTATCCTGGTTATCGTATCATACATAAGTGAGCTAACAAAAGTTAGTGTACCGCAAATAGAAAAAAGTGCAAGCGCGACGCTTGCAC
>CAZCAI010000272.1:0-3828 GCA_964496595.1 uncultured Anaerolineales bacterium | reverse complement strand
TTGACCGGTACGACTTTATGAGACTTTACTCGGTATGACTTTACGAGACTTGACAAGCGCCAGCAGGTTCGCAAGCTTGTTGCCCCCATCGGAATCGGCGTGAACGTTGAGGTAGACGCCGCCCGGCTTGAGCGCCTGTTTGCTCTGCGCCGGAGCGAGTTTGCCCACCGCGTCGAACACCACATCGTAGGCGGCACTGTCCAGGCTGAAATCCGGCCGAATTCAATCCTTTTGTCTTTTCGCGGATTTGGCTATCTTGTTGCCCTTTTTATTATCGCGCGAGATTGACTTTACCTTGGATACCGTTTCCTCTCCGGCCCCTGATACCGGCGATACTTCTTCAGATTCCGCGTCTTCTCTGTGGCCTGGATCGCCCGCACGGGACAGAAATTGTAGCAGCGCATGCAGAAGATGCAGCGATCCACAAAATGCGCTTTGCCGTCACGCAACGCCCAACTCTGCGTGGGACAGTGCCGCGCGCACCAGCCGCAGCCGGTGCATGTCTCGTCGGCGGAGAAGCGCGCCAGCAGCCGGGACTCGAAGTTAGCGTAGCCCCACCGTTGCAACGCGCCGCCCAGCCGCCCGATGATGCCCGCGCCTTCGATGTGGCGCTCTTGGGCGTGGATGCGCTCGGCCAACCGTGCCACACGGCGCGTTGCCCGCTCCAGAAAACGCGGGATGCGCTCCGGCGGGGTCACGGGCAGGAAGTCCATCTTGGGGATGAAGAAATTGTTCGGCATCAGCACGTTGGCGCACAAAAAGAGCCGGTATCCCCGACGCGTGAGCGGTTGGGCGGCGTACCAGGCGGTATCGCCGGCCCAGTAACCGGCGGTGGTGATGGCGAACAGGGGCTTGTCCGCCGGTGGGATCTGTTCCAGATAGTCGCGGAACACCGGCGCGGCGAACGAACTATGCACCGGAAAAGCAATCCCCAACACATCCCAGGCCGCCACGTCGAGCTGCGCAACGGGCGCTTCCTCGCAAGAGAGCGCCGTTGCCGTATCGCCGCGCGCGCGGAGTTGCTCGGCCAGACGTTGCGCGACCCAGGCCGTGTTGCCGGTGCCGCTGAAGTAAACGATACCCAGTTTCATCTCAAAAACTCCTCCCGGTAGTTACAGAGGCTCTTCGGGAATTCGTCGGGTGCAATCGTACTATCCCCATCCACAACCTTGTAACGACGTAAAAAAGGTCTGTAATCCCCACAAACACGCAATTCTTGGCCGCTGTTAGGGCTACTGAGGAGATTGCCCCGACGACGCTGCCCAACACCAGCGCAACCAGCGACCACAGTCATATTGCACCATTCATCGGGTGTAGTCGCAGTTGTACTGGTCATTCTAGTTCCTGGTTTTAGCAATCCCTCGCACAAACAACCCGAGCGGGACGAAACAAACGAACCCCATCACGAAAATCACCACAAAATCCACCACCGGGAAGGGGACGGCGGCCACAAACGGCTGCAGGACGAAAAAGACGAGCAGCGCCACGAACAGCATGCTGGCCTGAAAGAGCAGCCCCGCCCCGGCGACGTAGCCAAGCGGCTGCTTGCGCCACAAGTATAGCCCGCCAAGAATCCAGAAGGGGGTAATCAGCCCATCGGCGACCAGAACACCGAATTCCGGCATCCCTGCTGCGCCGTCGAAAAATTCCGCCACCGCGCGCAGAAAAAACAAGAGGCCGAATCCCATCAATACCCCCGCCCCGAACCGCTCGGTCACGCGGCCCTGAAGCTGTGCTTGCACTGCCGCGCCGTCGATGTTCTTGAGCAAGCGGACAATCGTGTAGGCGCTCAAGCCCACCAGCGCCAGGTACAGCACAAATTGCCACGTCAGCGGCATGGCGATGGCGTAGGCGATGTAGTTGTAGGTCACGTAGAACAGTGCGCCGGGCCAGAAGAGCAACCCCAACAGCTTGCCGCGCCTGGTCAGCGCCGGCGCAGCGAGCAGCAGCGGCAGCCCCAACACCAGGTTGACCACGTCATTGGAGACGAACCCGTGACGCAGCTCCGCGCTCGGATAGAGGCTGTGCGGGGCCAGCAGCCCCGCGAGGGACGCCGCCGTCATCAGTAATGCGATGACGAGCGACAACGGGTATTCGCGCGCCAACGGGCGTGTTACAGGCAGAGACTTGGCTGATGTAGTCATATTGAAACTCCTTTGCACACTGTTGTTAGACGACGTTTTGTCTTACATCCTTTGAATGTTATCGGCGCATACCAGATAACCAACCAGACGATACCCACGCCGCAAGCGACCAAAAATTTAGTCATTCAATCTGAGCTCCCGTTTTGCTCGCAGCTAGCGGTTCTCGCAATTCCCAATTCCCAGGACGCTCCGTCGAGACAACTTCCCAACCCTCAGCCAGGTGCAGCGTCCAGCCGTCGCCGATGAGGGGCCGCCTGACGGGGTCTTCCGGCGCAACAATGCGAGCGCACTGCCAGTCATTTGCCATCCACAAGCCGCCCGCTTGCACATCCAGCACACCCCAGGCATCGCTGACGTGGATGAAGGGAAAGACCGTGCCTCCTGCCGGGATGGGGATGGTGACGCGCGGATCGAAGGCACATTGCACTTCGTTGAGCGGCAGGATGAGCGCCGGGCCATCCAGCAACCGCGCGCAATAGGCCGCGATCTGCACCTGGCGCTCCTGGTCGCGGGCTACCTCACGTTCCCACAGCGCCGGGCCGTCGTAAGCCGAAGCCCGCGCGGCGGCGGCCTCCGGCAGATTGGCGGGCAGCGTGATCGCCAGGGAATTCCGCAACAGCTCGCCGAAGTCCGCTGCGGGCGTCAATCCCACGCGCCAATCCGGGCGGAGCGCATCCAGCAGCAGTCCGTAGGCGGCGCCAGAAGCGTAAGCAAACGAGCGGACGAAGCTGGCAACTTGCGCGGGGGCGCGCTGCACGAAGTCCGCCGCCTGGGCTGCGGTCATCCCGCTGAGCCGGAAGCCGGTGTACTCGGCCAGGCCCTCGTGCATCTCCAAAGCGCGCTCTTCCACGGCGGCCTGGGGGAACAAGCCCCCCCGCGCCGCGCGAAAGAGCAGCGCGTCCGTGAGTGCGACAATGCGGGCGGCGTTTTCCGTCAGTAAGGCGCGCTCCAGGGCGCGCCATTCCAGTTGTAGCCAATAGCGGCCGTCAAGGGTATCAAGATGCACATTGGCGTTGGGGATTTTCGGCATCGGAAAGCCGATATCCGCCTGGATCCGATGGAAAGCTTCGTGCGCTATGAATTCCGCGCGGCGCTGCGGGTCGTCAGAAAGCGAAGGCCAGAGCACCATCGTCCAATGGACGCCGGCCCAGGTGGTGGCGGTATTGGCGATCATGACCTCCGGCGGGATCTCGCCTATCCACACGCCCTCCTGTGGCGTGAGGCGACCTTCCGCATCGGGCTGGTTGGCGACAATTTGCCGAGTTTCAACATCCACGAAAATCAGCGGCCCAGCCAGCGACATGCCCCACAATTCTCCTTCGTCACGCGCGAAGGTCGCGGCGGCCTCGGCGAAGTATTGCTGCGCCAGAGCCAAATCCATAATCTCAGTCATGTTTCCTCCTGTTCTTGCGTTCTCTGCGGTATAAACGCTTCGATCGCCCACATGTCTATGTCTTGGTACCCGTTCCAGAGCCCGTTTTATCGGGCGTGATACCGTAGCGAGGGCGTGGATGCTCTCGCGCAGTGAGACATCTACCCCGCAAATCTGAGGAGCGCTTTTTTACGTCACGAATGGCGCGAGCGCCGCGCCGACGAGCCGCGCCAGTGCAACTTTGAACGGGTTAGCCCGATGCTCGATGTAGAACGTACAGTCAGACTCGAACCAGCCCCGATCCTTCCAGTA
>CAZCAI010000271.1:0-3844 GCA_964496595.1 uncultured Anaerolineales bacterium | reverse complement strand
ATAGCTCTGGAAAAAATCGGGGCGCTGGCCGATGGCGAACATGTGCGAATCGATGTGGGTGACATCGATGCCCGCGTTGATCGCGTGCTCGACTTGCGCGGTGATTTCGGCGTAAATGGCGTCGGCGTCGGCGTGGTCGCGCGTGCTCTCCAGATCGCGATGGAAATAGCCCTCAGCATCTAACAGGCCGCTGGCCGGATCGCAGGTGGAGATGGGCCGCCAGCGGCACGTCTCCCACTCGCTGTTGAGGGTGACGTGAACGCCCATATCGACCGCGTCGGCATGCTCGCGGCAGAAGGAGGCCGTCGCCGGGAACCAGGCGCACGGCGTCATCGTCGCCGCCGAGGAGATCATGCCAAAATCCACCAGATCGGCGTAGGCATCCACCGACGCCTGGCACATCCCGATGTCGTCCGCGTGGAGGATGACAGCGCGGTCATCAGCCGCCAGCCCCAGTTTTTCGAGCAATGGATTGGGCTTCATTGCGTCCCTCCCTTGTGATGGGATAAATAATGATGGAATAACTCAACGCTGCGCGCGACGCCGTCTTCTGCGCGGATGTGTTCCCCCAACGTCGCGGCATTTTGACGCATCTCTGCATCGTTGAGCGCCGTCTGGATCGCTGAGGCTAAGTTATCGACCGTCAGTTGCTGCGGCGGGATGCCCGCCGGCCCGGCGCCCAATTGATGGACCTGCCACGCCCAGAACGGTTCATCCACGACAAAGGGAATAATCACGCTGGGAATGCCGGCCCGCAGCGCCGCCCCCGTGGTGCCCACGCCGCCGTGATGCACCGCGACGGAGACTTGCGGGAAGAGCCAATCGTGCGGCACAGATTCGGCCACATAGACGCTTTCGGGAAGCGCAGCTTGCTTGCCCAACTCACTCCAGCCGGAGGTTATCACACCCCGTTGCCCGCTTTTTTCCAGCGAATCGATGATCAAATTGGTCATATCCTCGCGCTCCAGATGCGTCACGCTGCTGAAGCCCACGTAAACAGGCGGCGGCCCCTCCGCTAAGAATTTTAATAGATTTTTAGGAGGTTGCCAACTCGGCGGCGTGTCTAAAAACCAATAGCCGGTGATGTGAAACCAGTCCGGCCACTCTGGACGGCTGGGGTATACGCGGTCGCTCCACGAGCAGAGCGCGGGTACTCTCCACGCCGAGAATTTTCGATCGTTGCCGATGAGCGGCGCGTTGGGCAGCCCCAGCGTCTTTCTACGCCAGCGATTCACAAATGGCATGTAGAGGATCTGCATCGCGCGATCTAAGGCGAACTCTTTGATATTCAAGACCGGCTCGCCCACATCGTTGAAATAGCGCGCGCGGTAGAAAAAGTCCATTTGATGCGGATGAATCAGCCCCAAAACGGCGGGGATGTGAAGCTTCTCCATCAGATGGATGCCTGGAATGCGGCCCAGATAGTTGAAAACCAGCGCGTCAGCCTCCTGGGATGCTTCCCAGGTAGCATCCAAAGTCTCAATGGCGATATTGCGCGCCAGTCGGTAGAACGACGGCAGATGCACCCCCGCGCTCTTTTGGCTTTGCCAGGCGGTGCGCAAATCCAAGGGGATGGCGTAGGTCTCCAGCCCGTGATGCTCGACAAATTCGCAGTAACTGGCGTGGGTCGCGACCTTCACCGCGTGGCCTGCCGCCTGGAGTCCCAGACCGAAGGCGACGAAGGGTTGAATATCCCCCTGTGTACCGAAGGCTATGATGACAACTTTCATATCGACCTCACGAGATAGCGGCCCTTTCTGCGTTGGTAGCGGGAACTTGATAGGACTGGAAGATGACCAGCGCGATCAATGACGCCACTCCACCGAGCGCCCCGGCCAGCTTGATGCCCAACGGGCCGCGCGGGCCGCTTGCGTCGCGCCCGAGAATTAACAGTACGGGTAACAGGATGCCAACTGTGTTATACATGATTTCGTTGATAAAGTCCAGCGCGGCATAGTAAGCGCCTTCGCGCCGTTGTCCCGTCAGGGCCGCATCATACTCAATGATCTCGCCCATAAAGGCGGCTTTCAACACCGTCGTGCCGCCCGTCGTCAGCCCTAAAATAGCGGCCCAGATGAGGCCGGGAATGATCCGGGGGATGGTCATCCAATCCCCGAATAAGAGCAGCATCGGCGCCATTATAGCAGATAACAACAAAGTAGCGGAAAAGATCCGCTGCTTGCCCCACCGTTTGGCAAGGCGGGTCGCTATCAGATACACCAGCAATGTCGTCGCCAATCCCGCAACGTAGAAGTAGACCGTATCGCCTGGCGTGAGGAGCAGTAATTCGGTGACGATGAAGGGAAACATGCTGTGGATTAATGTCTGGCCGCTCATATTTAAGGTGTTAGCCGTCGTGTAGGTCAGGAAGGGGCGGTTTTTTCTGATGAGTTGGAAGCTTTCGCGCATATTGAATTGCTGCTTTGCGGTTATATTCGAGTCGGAACGTTCCCGGAGGATGAGAAAGGGGAGGTAGAAAAGCGGCAGGGTCAATAGGGCGTAGAGCATGATCGTGGGCATATAGCCTGACTTCTCGATGCCGATGCCGGCAAAGCTCCCGATCACCAGGCCCACCGGTAGCAATATCCCGGCCCAAGCCGCCAGCTTCACCCGCTCTTGATCCGTCCGTCCTAGCTCTGGAAGCAGCGCTTCGTGAGGTACGTGTTGGAATGAAGCTACGACGTTATGCATAATCAGGATGGCGGCCAAGTAAAATAAGTTCAGTGTGGATTTCGATTGGTGGGGCGGCGTCCAGATCAGGATGAAGAGGAGCAGCCGCGGCAGACCGGCGACGAACATAAAGGGCAGGCGACGTCCCCACCGGGTATGCGTCCGATCTGACCAATGGCCGATGGGCAGCTTAATGCCGATGTCGATGACGGCATTCAGCGTCATCAGGGTGCCATAGAGAAATCCCACCGGGATCAAAGCGACGCCACCCGGCGGGAAGTAGTAATAGTTCTGCCAACTGTTGATGACTTCCCAGATAATCGCGTCGCCCATCCCGATGAAGCTGTAGAAGATGCCGGTTTTGGCCAGGGAACGGCTCGTCGTTTCTTGTTCAGCCATGATGCTTGGGGGATGATTTTAGCAGCGTGGTGATGGCGGACAGATCCCGCACGATGCCTGCGTCCAGGTTGTGCGTCTCGCGCCCGCGATCCACGTGGTAGGCGTGGAGGCCGGCTTCGCGCGCGCCCGCGACGTAGGCGGGCACGTCATCGAAGAAGAGGCACGCCGTTGGCGGGACGCCCAGCTTGCCCGCCGTGATCTCGTAGGCGGCGCGGGCGGGCTTCTCGGCGCCGATGACGGGCGCGGCGCAGGCCACGTCCACCAGATCGAGCAGCCCCACCGCCTCCAGCGTCGCCTCGATGTTGGCCAGGTCGAAGTTGGAGAGGACGCCCACGCGCAGCCCGTGTGCCCTGGCCGCCGCCATCGCCGGGCGCGCGTCGGGAAAGGCGCGGAAGACGGTGGTATAGTCGAACTGGTGGAGCTTCGCGCGCTGCCCCGCCGGGAGAGATAGCTCATCGGCCAGGCGTTCCCAGAAGAGCGTGAACATTCGCGCTTCCTCCTCCGCGTCGGTCGGCACGCCGTGCGCGTGCTCCCACTGCCACCAGCGTTCCGTCAACTCTTCGACGGAGAGCGGCAGGATCGAAAGCAGCGAGGTCATCACCACGCGCGTATCGAAGTAGGTCAGGACGCCGTCTCGATCAAAAATCACCGCTTGAATTGCCATTTGACTTGACTCGCTTGGTCGCGCTGTGACCATATTAACAAAGGCTCTTGTTGGTTTTTAGGTGAAATGTTGTGTGATCCCGGACTGAAGTCCTGAGACAGGCGCTAACGC
>CAZCAI010000270.1:0-3858 GCA_964496595.1 uncultured Anaerolineales bacterium | reverse complement strand
ACCAATGTCCATTCCCTTCAAAATGACCCTCTCCCCCGACGGCGCGGCCCTGCACGCCTACGCCTGGGCCTTGCCCAATCAGAGCTGGCGGGCGTGGGCCCCGCACGCGCTGCGCATCCTGCGCAAGCCCTATCGCCAAGCGCGGACGCACCTAGAACTCACCGACGACGTGGTCAGCACCCTCTACGATCCGCAGGCCCGGCGCAACACCCCGGCGGCTTTCAGCCTGGCCAACGTGCCCGAACTCGGCCTCGTCCAGGTCTATGGCGGCCTGGCGACGGCGCAAACGCAGGCACAAGCCGTGGAGGACGCGGCCTTGAATTCGGCCCGGCTGGTGGCCGCGTTGCACGGACGCTTCCGGCAGTCGCGCTTTACCCCGCTGGCCGCCGCTGAAGCAACGGCCCTGTATCAGCACTTGTGGGCCTGCCGCTGCACGGCGTCGCTCATCGGCCAGCTGGTGCCCCGGATCGCGCCCGGCGTCGGCTCCGGTCACGGTCTGAATCAACTGGTCACCGCCGACGCGCAAGAACAACTGGAAGTCATCGCGGTGGCCCTGGCGGGCGAACCGTTCGCCGTGCTGACCCTGGTCCATCCCCTGCACGCCTTGGACATCCGCCGGATGCTCACCGACACCGCCCAGGCCCTCAGCTACTTCGCCTCCCAGGTCAAACAGAGCGAATCAGCCAACATCAGCGCGGTGCTGCCCCTGTTCCTGAATCCGGTCGCCCTATTTGCCGAACAGAGCCAGCGCACGACGCAGATCACGCGCGGCGACCACCGCCTGCGCGCCGAGCAAAACGCGCATCGCCTGGCCGCCGGGCAATCCGACGGCGTCACGGCCTACCGGCGGGAGACAGAAAGCCGTGAGCAGCATCAGGGCGCACAACAAACGAGTTACCACGAAGAACAGCGCGTCGGGGAAAACATCCGCGAACACGAGGAGAGCCGCGTCCACCTGGAACGCGACTACGCCGATGTGTATGACCTCTCTCGCAGCTACAGCGGCAGTGAGGCAGGCGCGGTGCAGACGGTAGGCGCGCGCGATGCGACCCAACAGGGCACGCGCCAGCAGCACACGGACGAGACCGGGCAGTTGCGCAGTGTGGAAGCCATCGACGAGCGCGTCAGCGGGGTGCGGTCCGGCGCGGGGCAGCGGTCTTCCGAGGAAGCCTTCAGCGTGAGTGAATCCTACGCCGGGGGCAGTAACCGCGCCTGGCAGGGCGGCTACAACGAGGAGACCCAGCGTGCCTTCAGCGGGGCCGGCAGTGAACAGGGCGTGCGCGGCTACCAGGGCGCCGAGGTCGAGGCCGGGAGCTTGGTCAGCGACGAGCGCTTTGCTCGCGCCAGCGAGAGCGAGGTGCAGGGCAACGGCGCGCACCTGGAAACCTACGCGCAACGGGGCGTCGAGGGCAGTCTCGCGCCGCGCGTCTTCGGCATCGGCGGCGGGGAGACGATGCAAGGGGGTGAGCGCGGGCACCTGTACCAGGCACGTGATCAACAACTCACCCAAATCGCAGGAGCGGAGGGCATCGCCCGTACCACGCAGCAGGGCAGCGTCAGCGCCGGGGCGGAGGTCACCGACCGGGCCTACGCGCAGCGCGGGCAGCAGCAGGACGCCCTGGCCCGGAGTTGGCAGGGCAACGAAGCCGTGCAGACCTCGGAATGGCGCAGCGGCGGCGGGGTGCGCAGCAGCCAGACCGCCTACGGCTACAGCGAGGCCTACCAGGACGCCAGCCACACCGACCGGCAAACGCAGCGCGCCTGGGAGAGCGCCGTTAAGCAGGACGCCGCCTGGCAGCAGGCGACCCGCGACGGCTATCAAGGCGTTGAACGCTTTGCGCGGACGTTTGGCGGCAGTTACGCCGAAAGTGGGCAGCGCAGCGGACATCTTTCGCAGCAGGATCAGGTCGTGGCGGATCGCGCCCTCCAGCGTGAGACGGAGCGCGTGCTCGACGGCTTCCGCAGTGAGAGCTTTTCTGGATACCGCGACACCCAAGAACAGGTGAATGGCCTCGAAGCGCGGCAGGACGTGAAGATCGGCGAGGGGCGCGAGTTCGTGCAAGCTCAAGCCGCTGAGAACGTCGGGGCGACGGTGAGCAGCACCGGGCGCACTCAGGTGACGACGCGCGGCGTGGCCGGGCCGTCAGGCGGGTCGCTGGTCGCCGGGCTGGCCTTCGCCCGCCAGACCGTGGACGCGCAGCGCGACATTGTAGCGCAATTGCTCGACCTGCAAGTGCAGCGCCTCAGCATCGGGCTGGACACCGGCCTCTTCTTGACCCAGGTGACGCTGCTGGCCCCCGACGACTCGCGGCTGGAAAGGCTGGCCTCCGCGGCGGTGGCCGCGCTGCGCGAGGAGCACGTCGTCGTGCCGGTGGCCGTGCGCTCCGGCGACGAGCAGCTCTGGCAGCGCGCGGTGACGCTGGACTTCGACGAGCGCGGGGAAGACGCGCAGCACGCCGGCCCCTTCGACGCCCTGCGCCACGCGCAGACGCTGACCTCCAATGAGTTGGCGGCGTTGGTGCATCCGATCCGCATCTCCGATGGCACCATCTCGGCTTCGCTGGACGCTTGGCCGGAAGACCTCTCGCATCGGCGCACGCAAGGGGAAATCGCACTGGGCCTGGTGCTGGACGTGAACCTGCAACCGGACAGCCACAACGTCCACCGCTTCCGCGCCGATGAGCTGATGCACGCCGTGATCGTCGGCGATTCCGGCTCCGGCAAATCCAACTCCGCGCTGTGGTTCGTCTCCCAGGTGGTCAACGCCCTGCGCCAGGATGCCCAAGGCAACCCGCTCCCCGCGCCCGTGACCGGCCCGGTGACGCCGCTGAACTTAGGCGGCGCGCCGCGCATCGGCGTGACGGTCTTTGATCCGACCGGCGAGTGGCGCAAGCTGGGCAAGCTCGTGCCCGCGCGGGATTTCCGGTACTATTCCCTGTACGGGCAAGGCAATGCCGGCGCGACGGCTGATCATCCAATGAGCACCACGAGCATTGCCTTACCTCTTCTGAGATTCAATCCGCTGCGCATCCCCAGCCCTTATCTGCATCCGGCGAAGTGGGCGGCGGCGCTGGCCAAGCAGTGGTTGCTCGCGTATCCCGCCGGGGCCACCGGGTTCCACCACTTGAAAGGGGCGATGCTGGACGCCTACCGCGCGGCGGGCGTCATCGAGGCCGACGGCACGACCCATCCTGAACGCTCGGCCAACCTCTGTATGGCCGATCTGCACGCCGCGCTGCTCTCTCGTTTGGAAAAGCTGCGCGCCGACCGCAGCGACAATATCACGGCGGGCGTGGTCAAACGCATTGTGGACAAAATGGAGGAATTCCTGCCCGGCGGGGTCTATCATCGGGCTTTCGGACAGCCCGGCGGTACGACGGTCGCCGAGTGGACGGCCCCCGACAAGGCGACGGTCATCACGGGGAAGTTCGGCGACGATGGGCCGCTCAAGCAGTTCATTATCGGCCTGATGGTGGCGGGCATCTACCAGCACGCCGACGAGCGGTATGAGCATTTTCTCCGGCAGCGCAAGGCGATTCCCCAACATCTCTTATTTGTGGAAGAGGCCCACGTCGTGATGCGCTCCGATGCCAGCACCCAGACCGACATCGCCCAGGCCATCGGCGAGGACGCGGGCCTGTGGAACAACATCACCGACCGGGGGCGCAAGCTGGGCCTGTACCTATGGACGTCGGCCCAGCACTGGGAGCCGCTGCCGTCCGGCGTGGTCACATCGAGCAGCATCGCCATCATCCAGAAGGTCAGCACCATCAAGGACGCCGAGATCGCCGTCTCCAAAGCCGGGCGCTTGCCGGGCAAGACCAGCATTGACGACTATTCCAAGTGGACGTTGAGCGT
>CAZCAI010000269.1:0-3863 GCA_964496595.1 uncultured Anaerolineales bacterium | reverse complement strand
AGCACCTCCAGCGGCTCCCGACCGTAGAGTTGGCAGAATGCCCTGGCCGCGCCGGTGCGACCGTGTTCCAGGTCTACGCTCAGATAGCCGCCGCTGTCATCCATTCTTCAGAACCAAGGCCATCAGGACTATCATCAGGCATCATCGCCCGGCCCGTACACTCCAAATGAGCCTAGGTTGCCGCTCGTCAATCCATCCGCAACCTCACAAAACTCGGTCAGATATTCAGCAACCGCAGCGGCTTGGGATGGTATCAGCCATATACCCACGGCCTCGGTCTCGTCGGCGCCGATCTTGACAAGGACGCGCTCGCCCTTGGTGTCTGGTTCAATGGTTAATAGCGTCTTGCTCATATAAGCCTCCTGGGATTGTGTACATCGTTACCTCCGTGTAAAATCCTCTTGGTCAATCACCCATGCATTTGTTTCTTGCGTCTCGTCCATCGGGCGGGCCGACTCACGCATCGCACATTTTTTCGTAGATAATCTCTGGCGCTTTCTTATCCTGCTTCTCCCGAAGACTCGTCGTCAAAGACGAAATCCATCAGGAAGCCAAGAAAGAGCAGTAGTATTGCTAGTGCGTTAGGATCTAGTTCCTCACTCATCAGAATCTCCTTTGGTGTTGTAGAATTATGCTTGGAACGGGGCGTTAACGGGGGCGAGACGCGGTTTCTCGGCTTTGCCGTGCCGCTCGTTCTTGTTACCGATAGTTGATTAAATAGCCGTAAATTACCGCTTTTCCCCCGGTTTGGCAGCGTTTGGCACGTTTGGCAGCGTTTGGCAGGTTTGGCAGTTTGGCAGCAAATCGCGTAATTTGCAGGTTATCACGTGCGCATTGTTCCGCGTCGCGTCTTTCTCAAGCCAGCCGCGCACTCGCCAATCCTCCAAAAGGTCGCGGGCCTCGCGGTGACCTAATCCGGCGCTACCCAGGAAACCTAACGTCATCTTGCCCTTATTGCCCGCTATCGCCGCCTTGATCAGCGCCGCTTCGCGCTCGCTCAGGGCCGGCCCAGGGCGCGTCCCCACGTCGATGAGCGCTTGCTTGTCCAGGTAGTAGGTCTGCATCGCGCCCCACCGGTCGGTGATCGCCAGGCCGGGCCGCTGGGCCGGGATCTTCACCGCGTCCTCACAGCCCACGTGGCGCGCGGCCGCGGCGCTCTGCACCCGGAAGCAAACGGTGGCCGCCTGGTCGCGCACGCGCCCCACAATCCCCTTGATGAAGTCCTGGGCGGCAAAGATCAGGGTCACGCCAAACTTGCGCCCCCGCCAGCCCAGTTCGGCCGCCGCCGTGGTCAGCGACCCATTCGCCCCGCCGGTCGCGACCGCCGCCGAGTTGAACTCGTCTAAGACCACCACCAGGCGGGGCAAGATCGGCGCGCCCTGCTCCTGGGCCAAGGCGTTGTATTCACTCAGGTTGTCGGGGAAACCGTCGACTTGGGCGTACTGCGCGGCGTGAGCGTCGCACTCGCCTAAGCCGCGCGCGATGATCGCGCGCATCTCGTCCGGGGTCTGCGCAATCGGGGCCAGCAGGCTGGGGTGCTCGGCCAACATCGGGAAGGTCACGCCATCCCGGTCGGCCAACATCAGGGAGCAGCCGTCGCCCAGGGCCTGGTAGACCAGCAGGCGCAGGAAGCTGCTCTTGCCGGCGCCGGTCATCCCGGCCACCAGCACGTGCTTCAGCCGATCCCAGGTCAGGCGCACCTCGCCGCCGCCGGCGCGCCGGCCCAGGCGCACTTGGCCGCGCTCCACGCCGGGGAAGTCGATCTTGCCGGGGAGCTTGGGCGGATCGTTCAAGAGCACGGCGTAGCGCAGGCCGTTGGAGTTGCTCAAAAAGACGGGCATGCCTTGCAAGGCCGTGCTCAGGTGGTGGAGGAGATCGGGGCGGGTGTAATCCTCCAGCTTCTTCACCTTCCCTACGTCCAACACGCCAAAGAGCCAGGCGCAGCCGTCGCTTTCGGTCAGGAGCCAGTCGGTAAAGAGCGGGCGCACCCCGCGCTTGCTCATTGTCGTGGGGATCACGTGCGCCGCGCGTTCTGCTTGTAACAGCGTACCTCGGTTCATCGTTTCACCTCGTTTGAGTTCTCTATGGTCATTGCCAACGTCTTGGGTCGCACCTCTCGCAGCCAGCCCGCCACCTTCCTCGGCGGGATCACCTGCACCCGGGGCGGCGCCCCGGTCATCGCCAGGCGCTGCGCCTGGCGGCGCCGCGTGCTCGGGGAGCGCTTGCGCGCCCCGCTGGAGACGCCGCGCGTCGCCAAGTCCACGGCCTGATCGCGCATCGTGACGGCGGCTTGTTGCTCCTCGTCCACCAGGGCTGGCATACTCACCTCGCCATCTAAGACGGCCACGGGGCCAAAAGAGCGGTCGGGGTCGTAGACTAACATACCGCCGCGCCCGTTGGGGAAGGCCAGGAGGGGCGCGTCGCCGCGCGCGTCGCGCTGGATCGCCCGCGCGCGCACCTCGGCGGCCTTGATAAAGCGGATCGCCCCGAAGGCGAAGAGGAAAGCTAACAAAACAACTAACGCCCACGGCCCGTAGGCTTTCAGGGGGTAGATCAGCTCCTCACGGCGGGTGGCCAGCTCAGCCTGGCGGATCGCCGCCGCGCTCTCGGCTGCCTCGCGGTGCGCGCGGTGCGCGCTGGCCGTGGCCGTGGCCTCGATGGCGATGGCCTCGGCGGTGGCGGTCACCGCGCCGGCGATAGCTTCCGCAGTGGCGGTCTGTTGGAAGCGCACCGCGTCGGCGGTGGCCGTCGCGGCCCAGGCCGCCGCCGCCCGATCTTCCGCTTTTTGTTGCGCGATTGCTGTGGCCGTGGCGGCATCCCGGCGCGCTTGGTCCTGCTCCGCGCTGGCCGTGGCCGTGGCGTTAAAGCGCTGCACCTCAGCAGTCGCCGTCGCGGCGACCCGTTGCGCATCGGCGGTGGCGGTTGCTTCCCAGATCGCCATGGCGTGAGCTTCAGCGGTGGCCGTCGCTTGGGCGTGGTATTGTCTCAGGGTGTCCTCGGCCTCCAAGGCGTTTAGGTAACGATCCACCTGGGCCGCCTCCACCGTCGCCTGGTGAGAGGCTTCAATCACCGAGGGGGGATGCGCGCCCGGCGTCGGCGAGGGCGCGCCCGGCGTCAGGGTCGTGCTCTCACAAGCCAGTGTTACAAACAACACGCCTAGGATGGCTCCCAAGGCAACCCACCGATTTCTCGTCATCATTCACCTCCACCACATTGGCTCAGGCTCGTTGTAAGGCTCCCCGGCGTCCTCGGCTTCGTCCCAAGCCTCGTAAGGCGCGAGATCGGTGCTGTTATCCGTGCGCAGCTCGCGCAGCGCCCGCAGGATCTCAATTTGAATCAAAGCGCCCAGAGCGTCACCCGGCGGCGTGGGGTTACCTTGAGCGGGCCAGTACATCGCCTGGGGATCTTGGAGGCGGCGGCGCAACAGGAAGATATAGACGCCGCCGGCGATCGTCACCACGGCCAGCAGGAAAGCTAAGATAGTCGTCGCGATGTTCCCCGCCGTGCTGCCGGCCGCGCTCACCGTGGCCGCCGTCGCTGCTTGCTTAGTGGCGGTCGCTTGCATCGCAAAGGCCCAGGCGAGCGCCATCGCAACCCCCAGGCCGGCCAAGATCATCGCCGCCCTTAGCAACCTGCGCCAAAAAGCGATCAGAATGACCAGAATGACGGCCCCGCCGCCGATGTACAGCCACATCATCGCGTCCAACTCGAAGTTCAGAACGTCCATCGCACGCCCTCCATTTGTCTAAGTCTTTCCCAGGTGGCGGGACGTCTACAATCACAATCTCTGCCACCTGTGCTATAATTAAGGTAGCCGGGCAGTAAACATCCGCGAGGATGTGTAGTGCAAGTTACTACTGTCT
>CAZCAI010000268.1:0-3934 GCA_964496595.1 uncultured Anaerolineales bacterium | reverse complement strand
ATCCCGGCATAATCCCCGCTGGGATATAATTCCACAAACTTCTCCGCTCCGTAGGTCTCGATCAGGTAACTAACAAAACATCCCGCGCTGTAGTAGGTCGTCAAATCGTAGATATGGCCCTGAAAATCCATGTTCCCCGTGGGCAAGGGCAATTGATCCGCCCGATGGAAAACCGCGCAGAAATCCTCCAACTTGATGTACCCGATGGCCTCATAGTTGGGCATCCCGGTGAAGACCGCCACGCCCTCGTGCAACATGACCGAAGCCGGCCGCGCGATGGCGTTCCAGGTGAAGGTGTGCGTCGCCTCGTGGGTGATGATATACTGCCGATCCGCCGCGTCGCCGGTGTTATCCCACAAGAAGAAAAACCGCCGTTCCGAGGAGAAGCTCCGCCCGCGCAGGGCGACATTATCGCCGCCGAACAAGCTGGCGGCCACGTAAGCATCGAAGTCGCCCTCCAGATGAATCCCCAACGGCCCCTCGATCTGGGTCATCGCCGTGTCGACCATCGCCAAAATCTCTGTCAACTCACGCGCGGGCAAGCTCTCCGACGGATAATGCAAGGTGTAGCGCGCGCGGGTCTCTGTCTCTGGATAGGCCGCCGCCAAATCGCCGGTGAGAATCGAGGGCCGCCAGGGTTCATCCTCAGTTTCGGTTTCAGGCGCATCCTCCGTGGGTGTGGCATCAACCTCTGGCGTGAGCATGGCCGCCGTCTCGCTGGGGATCACAAGCTCTTGGCCCACCACAATTTGATCGGGCGATCCCAAGTCGTTCGCTTCCATCAAGGCTTCGACGCTCACATCGTACTGAAGCGCGATCTGCCCCAGGACTTCGCCCGCTGCGACAACATGGATGCGCATACCCTGCGGCATGGGCGTCGCTGTGGGCGCGACCTCACCTGCCGGGATGGTCAATTCCTGTCCCTCTTGAATGAAATCTCCCGAAGCCAGGCCGTTTTCCGCCCTCAACGCCGCGACGCTGACGCCATATTGCAACGCGATCCCGCCCAAGGTCTCCCCGGCCTCGACCGTGTGCGTCAGCGGCGTCCCCGCCGGCCGCGCCGGAGACATGGGCGTCGGCGTGGGGGCCTCCGGTTCGGCATCCGGCGGCGCAAGCGTGGGCGTGAGGTCGAACGCGGGCGTTGAGGTCGCGGGCAAAGCCGGCGCTTCGGTCGCCGTCATCGTCGGCGTCGATGTGGCTGGCAGCTCCGTCGGGCTGGCTAATTGCCCTCGCAAGCTACCGATCAGGCTGCCCACAGCCAGGCCTAACAGCGCCATGACAATGACGCCAAGTCCGATCAAGACCTCTGTCCGTCTCAATAACGCCAGGAGTTTCTTTTTTATTTCCACGATTTTTACCTTGTTTATTACCATAGCCAATCCGGCGCCCAACCGTTCTGCGTTCGGTTTAATTTGGTCATCGAACCGGCGCTGACCTCCAAGATGTGCAGATACTCCCCGTAATTGTAGACGATGCGGCGTCCATCCGGCGACCAGGAAGGACGGCCACTATCGCCCGCCGTCGTCAACCGCTCCGGGCCGCCGCTGCCGTCCGCTCGCGTGCGCCATAGATCATACGTCGCGCCTTGGGGCTGACTGCCAAAGACAAAGGTGTTGTACGCGATCCACTCCCCATCCGGCGACCACGCCGGGAAGCGGCAATGCTCGCCCGGATGGGACAAAGCCGTCGTCGCGCCGGTCTGCGTGTCCTGGATATAAATCTGCCAGTAGCCATCGCTCTGCTTCCGCATCAACGCCACGCGGTCGCCCTCCAGCGACCAGGCCGGCGCGCGGCCCGTGGTCAAGAAATAGGCGCGATTCTCCTCGATATCGATCACCCAAACCTCGCCATTATTGACGCCATCACCGACCTCATAGGCAAAGCGCCAGCCACTCGGCGACCAATCCGGCATCCGCTCGTCCTGATCCGACGTATTGGTCAGGTTCTGGATATTTCTCCCGCGCGCGTCGCTGACAAAGATGTCGTAGCTACCCGCGCGATTCGAATGGAAGACTATCTGCTGTCCATCCGACGACCAGGCCGGCTCGGCGTCATCGTAGGAGCTGCTGATAAGCGTTTGAGCGCTGCCATCAGAATCCACCGTGCAAATATCCGAACGCCCCACGTTACCGCAGGCGTAGACGATCAAATCGGCCCTGGGCGTTGGCGTTGGCGCTGAAGGCGTATCGGTGGCGCTGCGAGGCCTCGGCGTGGGCGTGGCGGTGACAGGTTCCGGCGTGGCTGTGACGACAACAACCACCGGAGTTTCCGGCTGCTCCTTGCCGGGATCAGAGGTCGCGGTGACTACAATCGTGATGGGAGGTTCCGTGCCATCGGCCCGCTCCGGCGTAATGGTCGAGGTGGAACCTGGGGAGAACAACCCAGAAGCAAGCAGCGCCAGCCCCACCATCCCGATCAACCCTACCCCCAAGACGCCCCACATCCAGCCGGACAGGCCGGATTTCGCAGCGGGCGGCGATCCTCCGGGGCGCACCGTGGATTTAGTCGGCATGTGCGGCTCGTCAGCCGCTGGCAATTCCAGCGGCACGGTCTTGCGCCCGGCCGGCGGCCCGGATTGTACGCGCAAGGTCGCATCCGTCCCCAAGCGCACGGTCATCCCGGCCCGCAAGGTGTGCGGGCGATGGGGCGCGATCCGTTGGCCATCGACAAAGGTGCCGTTCGCGCTGTTCAAGTCGACAATCGCGCTGCCGTGCGCGTCGGAGCGGATTTCGGCGTGCTGACGTGAAATCTTCTCGTCGCGCATCTCGATATCGTTTTCCGATGAGCGGCCCAGGGTCAACCGGCCCGGCGCTAATCCATACTCCAGGCCATTGGGGAGGATGAGTTTGAGCGAGCGTGGCAGATGCTCGGTTTCGACAACCTCTTTCCCTTGCAGCGCCGCCTCTAACGCCTGCGCCAACGCGCCCGCGCCCGTGTAGCGCGCCTCCGGACGCTTCGCCAGGCCGCGCAGCACCACCCGCTCCACGGCGGATGGAATCTGCGAATTGTGTTGGCGCAACGGCGTGGGCTGCTGATAGACGTGACCATGCGAGACAGCGACTGGCGTCTCGCCCGTGAACGGCACGCAACCGGCCAACATCTCATAGAGCACGATGCTCAGGGCGTAGACGTCCGCGCGCGCGTCCACCGGCTCGCCGGTGAATTGCTCCGGCGCCATATACTCCGGCGTGCCGATCATCGTGCCCGTGCGGGTGATCTTGCTCCGGTTAAGGGCCTTGGCGATGCCGAAGTCCATCAACGTCACATAATCGTGCGGCCCGACCATGATGTTGCCGGGCTTGATATCCCGATGAATGATGCCGCGCTCGTGAGCATAATCCAAAGCGCTCGCTAACTGCTGGATGATGCGCAGCACGCGCGCGGGCGCGAGTCGCTCACCCGCGCGGAGGATCTGATTGAGCGCCCGCCCAGAGAGCAACTGCATGGCCAGATAATAGACCCCGCCTCGATGCCCGACGTTATAGATGGTCACGATGTTGGGATGATCCAGGCCCGCCGCTGTCTCGGCCTCCCGCATAAAGCGCGCGACGAACTCGCGGTCACGGGCCAGATCCGGCGGGAGCACCTTCACCGCGACTTCGCGCTTCAGCTCCATATCCCGCGCGCGATAGACCATCCCCATCCCGCCCTCGCCGATGGGGGCCAGGATTTTGTATTGCCCTAAGTGTTGGTCGATTAAATCATTCATAGTTTATAACGTTTTATAACGATTCCCAATAGTTCATAATGATATGTCATAGCATCTCGCGCCCAACTGCAAATATGCGAGCGAATACCGTCAGGGTCATTCTAGTACGGCGCGGCGAAAATAGTCCCCCAATTAAACGCGCTCGAAGGGGAACGGCAGTTCCCCGTTTTCGGCGTAGCGTCGCGGATCTAGCGATCCGCTCAGAGCATAACGAAAGAGCATACC
>CAZCAI010000267.1:0-4089 GCA_964496595.1 uncultured Anaerolineales bacterium | reverse complement strand
CCTGGCCCCGCATCCGCTTCGGCGACGTGGTGCACCTCTACAGCGAGCACAGCCACGATCCCGAAGCCGACGGCATCGAGCCGGAGGACGTGCGCCTCCGCAGTTGGGGCCTGGTGGAAGTAAGGTGCGTCGGTTACGCGCCGCTTTGAGCCGGGATACGAATAAAACGCCCCGCACACCGAGGCGCGACCCGGCGATAATGATACGACAGCTCTCTAATCTATGGAGGTTCCAGCTATGACCTATGACCGTCGTGATGCGTTGCAAGTTCTCATCCAAAACTTCACCCCCGCCGCGCTGACGCGCTTTTTGCGCACGGCCGCGCCGACCTTTCGCCCCCACCCGGAATCTCTCAACGGCTATCTCCAGGCCGATCAGCCATTTGATCAGGCCCAACAACTGGGCGTGATCGAGTTACCGGACGCGCAGACGGTGCTGGTCGCCGCCGTCCACATGACCCGCGAATTGACCTCGCGCTCCGGCAAGCGCGTGCAGTACGATCTGGCGAAGGCGCTCATCAAAGCGCACAACAGCAACGCCGGAATAATGGCCTTCTACGATGACGCCGGCCACTTCCGCTTCTCCTTGATCACGGCGCACTACTACGGCACGCGCCGGCGCTTCAGCAATTTCCGCCGGTACACCTTCTTTGTGGCCCCAGAGGCGGCGAACAAGACCTTTATCAACCAGATTGGACGCGCCAGCTTCGCCAGTATGGATGCCATCCTCCGGGCATTCTCTCTCGAGGCGGTCTCTGATGCCTTCTACAAGGAGTTCAAGCCCCACTTCGACGCCATCGCGCGCAGCGTGGGCGGCGAGGCCATCGATGCTGACCAGCGCGAGGACTTCGCCCTCCTGTTCGTCATCCGCGTGATCTTCCTCGGCTTTGTGCAGAAGAAGGGCTGGCTGGGCGATGACGCCCGCTTTTTGCAAGCCTATTGGGACGAATACCAGGCCGCCGGCCCGGGGGACGACAGCTTCTACCGGGCATGGCTGGAACCGCTCTTCTTCGAGGCGCTGAACGCGCCGCCGGGACGCAAGGTGAGCTACGGTCACGCGCCCTTTTCCGCCGCGACGCAGGAAGCTTTGCAGATGGCGCCCTATCTCAACGGCGAGCTGTTCAAGCGCAAGCAGGAGGTGGATGACGCCGGCCTGTGGATCCCCGACGCTCAAATCGGCAAGTTCTTCGACTTTCTCTTCCAGTACAACTTCACCGTGGAGGAGAACGAGCTGTACGACGAGGAGTTGGAACTCAACCCCGAATTCTTAGGCATCATCTTCGAGCGGCTGACGAACAAGGATCAGGGCGCGGTCTACACCCCCCGCGTGGAAGTAGACCTGATGTGCCGCCTGGCCCTGGTCAAGTGGCTGGAAAAGGTCACCCCATGCCAGCGCGCCGATCTCTATCACCTCTTCTTCCGCGAGGCCGGCACCGGCGAGGCCTACGATGAGTACCAGCGCCAGGGCGATTTCTCCCCCGCCGAGCTGCGCGAGTTGATCGCCCGCCTGGAAAGCGTGACCGTCTGCGATCCTGCCGCCGGATCGGGCGCCTTCGAGGTGGGGATGATGCAGGTGCTCGATCAGATCTTGGGCAATCTCTACACCCGCAACAACACGCCCGCCGATTTGAAAGCCCAGGCCCCCACGCCCTTCGCGCGCAAGAAGGCCATCATCGCCGCCTCGCTCTACGGCGTGGAGGTGAAGCGCTGGGCCGTGTGGATCAATCACCTGCGCCTGTGGCTCTCGCTGTTCGTGGATATGCCCGATGAGGACCGGCGCTCGTTCAAGCCGCTGCTGCCCAACCTCACCTTCAAGGTGCGGACGGGCGATTCGCTGGTGCAGCGCGTGGGCGATAAGACCTTCCCCGTGCAGGAGCACGCCGCGCTGCCCTCCACCGTCAAGCGCAAGATCACGATCCTCAAGCAGCGCAAGCGCGATTTCTTCTACAACGAGCGTGATTCCTACGCCGCCATCGCGCAGGAGGAGCTGGAGGTCTTCCGCGCCATCCTGGACGCCGAAGTTGACGCGCGCCGCGCCGAGATCCGCAAGCTACTCGCTCCCAAACCCAAACAGGATGCGCTGCTCGATCTTGGCCCGGAGCAGGCGGAAATGGATCTGGCCGCGACCACCGCCGAGCGCCGCGAAGCGCTGGAGGCGGAGATCGCCGAGTTGCAGGCGCAGAAGCGCGCGCTCCAGGATGAGCGCCCCTTTATCTGGAGCATCGAGTTCGCCGAGGTCTTTTTCGATGGCGGCGGCTTCGATGTCATCATCGGCAACCCGCCCTACGTGCGCCAGGAGGACATCCGCGATCCCTACGGCCATCTCTCTCCGAAGGAGTACAAAGCCGCCCTGCGCGAGATGGCGCTGCTGGATTTCCCCGGCTACTTCGCCAAGTCAAAGGCCGATACGAGCACCTTCAAGCGCGGGCGCAAGCCGAGCGGGCGCTCCGATCTCTACACCTACTTTTACGTGCGCTCCCTGCGCTTACTCAACCCCCAGGGCGTCCACGTCTTCATCTGTTCCAACTCCTGGCTGGATGCGGGCTATGGCACATGGTTGCAGGAATTTTTCCTACGCCGGGCGCCCTTGCACTTCGTCATCGACAACCACGCCCGCCGCTCCTTCGCCAGCGCCGACGTGAATACGGTCATCACTGTGGCGGGCGCGCCGGGCCAGGCCCAGCGCGACAAACTCTACAAGTTTGTCGCCTTCAAGCAGCCCTTTGAGGATGTGGTGCTTTCCGATAACCTGTTGCAGATCGAGCGGGCGACGACCACCACGCGCGACGAGGTGGCCCGGGTCTACTCCATCACGCCCCAGGCGTTGTTGGCCGAGGGCCGCGAGGCCACCGGGGGCGCGGGGCTGAAGTCGGGCGGAAAATACGTGGGGGATAAGTGGGGCGGCAAATACCTGCGCGCGCCGGATATTTTCTTCACCATTTTGGAGAAAGGCGCACATCACTCTTGCCTGATAAATGACCTCGTTGAAGGAGAAAGGTATCTTAACACTGGTGGAGCCGATGGTTTTTTCCTAGTTAATGATTTCTCCGACAATGGGGGGTACTATTTAATTCGTAATGCTGATTTCTCAGGTGAAGTAGAAAAGAGATACTGGCGACCCACTATCCGTAATATTACAAAGAGATTCAAATGCATTCGGATAGTTGCAACTGACGCTCTGTGTCTCGTTGTCCAGGAATCAGACACTAGCAAATTTTCAAGTAGGTTAAAGGAATACATTGCTTGGGGGGAAGAACAAGGCTTTCATAAGAGGTCTGGTACAAAGACGCGCAAACCTTGGTTCCGACCTACTCGACAAATGTTGAGAGGGGCTGAGATCATCCTTCCTAGAAGTTTCAATGATACTTTTGTCATTTATCAAAACCCAGAACGACACCTATCTCTGCGATTCTATCGACTTCATCCAAAAGTTGAGGAAACAGAAATACTAATAGCGAATTTTAACTCGACGCCCTTTTGGTTGATTTTCGAGACACTTGGTAAGAAGAATTTAGGGCAAGGTGTGCTGAATTTTTCTATGGCATCCTTTTTGAATTTGAGAATTCCGATAATTTTTGATGCTAATCTAAAGGATAAGTTACAAGCTTTATCAGAACGACAAATTGAAAACATCTACACCGAATGTGGCATCGATCCTGACTCCGACATCCCCATCGCAGAACAGGAGCCGCAGCCCTTGCCCGACCGCAAGGCACTGGATGACATCGTCTTCGATGCCCTTAATCTGACCCCCGACGAGCGCAAAGAAGTCTACCGCGCCGTCTGCCAACTGGTCTGGGATCGGCTCAACAAGGCGAAGAGTGTGTAGGGGAGAGAGGGTGCAATCTAAACCGCCGTAACCTGACCGCCAAGGCCCTCTCGCAACCCATAGCATAGCAACGCATCCCACCGTGCTTCAGCAGACGCCCTGACCCACGGCAGCAAAAACGCCGCTGCAACGCAGAATTACGTTGCAGCGGCGTTAGTTGTAAGCGTATCGCCAGATGGGGAACCCTCAAATGCACATCACAACATCCAGGCTGAAGAGGCGTCGCTACGCGGTTTCAACTCCGGTTGAAGGCTGAGGCGG
>CAZCAI010000266.1:0-4090 GCA_964496595.1 uncultured Anaerolineales bacterium | reverse complement strand
GTTGCTGAGTTGTGGATGGGGATGGTACGATTGCACCCGGCGAATTCCTGAAGAGCCAAGAGTGTTTCTACATGCTCCGAGCGGATCGCCAGATTCGCGCCATACAAGGTTGTTGCGCATAAGTATAAGCATAGGCATAGGCGGCGATCTATCGATCCCCTGGGAGCGAATCTGGGGAAGTCTCTTCCACCAACCTCCGATACAACGCTTGCTGGCGCGCCATCGCCGCCTGATAGATCTCGTGGTGGGCCGGATGCGGCGTGATGCGCTCGCCATCGGTGGATGTGTCCGGCGCCAATGCTTTGCGCAACCCCAGCGCCGCGAGCGCCAGGAGCGCGGCGCCGCGCGCGGAGGCCTCCTCCATCTGCGAGATGATGAGCGGGCGGCCTAGCACATCGCTGGTGATCTGGAGCCACGTGGGTGAGGCGGGGAGCGCGCCGCCGCTCACAACGACCTGCGCATCCGCCGGGAGGAGCGGGCGCAGGCGATCGAAGATCAGGCCGATGCGATAGGCGACCGCCTCCAGGCTCGCTCGCAGCAGATCCACGGGCGTCGTCGCCAGCGAGAGTCCGTGCAGCGTGGCGCGCGCGTCATCGGCCCAACCGGGGCTGCGCTCGCCGGCCCAGAAGGGAAGGACGGTGAGGCCGTGCGTGTCCGGCGCCATCTCCGCGAGCGCGGCCTCCATCTGGGCGGGATCGTCTAGTCGCAGCGTCTCCCGCATCCAGGCGTAGATGTTGCCGCCGCCGCTCAGCGCGCCGCCCACCAGCGAGCGGTTCCGGTCGACGCGGTAGCACCACAGCCCGGCGGGAATCTCCGCCGGCGTGCCGGGTGCAACGACGCGGACGGCGCCCGTCGTCCCGACGGTGAGCGCGACCCGCGCGGGCGTCGCGCAGCCGCTGCCGAGATTGGCCGCCGCGCCATCCCCCACCGCCGGGAACCATGGCACGTCGCGCAGGGCGGGCCAGCGTCGGGCGAAGGGCGCCCGCAGCCCGCGACGCGGCGCGTCCACATCCTTCAGAGCTGAAAGGTGATGCTTCTGGATGGGCAGCGCCGCCAACAGCTCGTCATCCCACGTGAGCGTGCGCCGATTGAGCAGCCCGCTC
Source organism: uncultured Anaerolineales bacterium (assembly GCA_964496595.1). Lineage (GTDB taxonomy): Bacteria > Chloroflexota > Anaerolineae > B4-G1 > SLSP01 > JAAAOZ01. The sequence continues at coordinate 2,987 of CAZCAI010000266.1, read as the reverse complement.
CACGAGGCGACGCTGAAACTGACCGCCGCCGCGCCGAAGAGTTGCGCCTCGATGTGCGCGCTTAGGGAGCGCCAGTGCGTCACGCGCTCGAAGCGCTCTGGTTGCGTGCGGGCGTACCAGCGCAGCCGCGCGGGCAGGTAGCTGGTGTGGAGGTAGCAGCCTGTGCGCGCGTGGATCGCGGCGGGATCGAGTTCGGCGCGTAGGGCGGCGGCCTCCTCGGCGGCGCGCGTGTCGGCGTAGGTCGTCAGCGGCGTGACGGGCCGCCCGCCGGCATCGACGCCGACGAGGTTGGTGACGAAGGTGCAGCTTGCCACGCCCGCGATCCGCTCCGCAAGGTCGCCTGCTTGCTCCAGGATGCGATCCACGCAGCGCCAGACCGCTTCCAGCAGATCGTCTACATCGATCTCAGAGCCGCCGCCGGGCGTGGCGCGGAGCTGGATGGGGGCATGGGCCGTCGGCGCCGGGAGCGCCGCGCCGCGTGCGGTGAAGAGTTGCGCTCGCACGCTCGAGCTGCCGATGTCCAACGCCAAAATCAGTGGGCCGTCGTTGGCTGAGGTTGTGGGCATAGGGCCGCCTCCAAAAGATACGGGTTGTACAGGATTAACACGATTATACCACCTGTAGACTCGACGTGGTAAATGTGACTGAACGACATTGCCTCCTGCCCGCCATCACATATAATAGGGGTAGGCAAGAGGCACTCGTATCTCTGAAATTTCGATCTATCTTGTAGTTCACTGTATTTTAAAAGGGAGGTGGAGAATGCAGAAGGTGTTTTCTTTTTTAGTCGGGTTGGTGTCGGGCGTGATCGTTGGGGGCGGATTGGCGATCATCTTTGCGCCAAAGTCCGGCTCGGAATTGCAGCAGGAGATTCAGCGCAATATCGATCGTCTCATCGAGGAAGGTAAATCGGCAGCCGACGCGCGACGTATCGAATTGGAGACTCAGTTGGAGTCGTTTAAGCAGGGGCGCCCCATCACGCTGCAGACCGACGAGGGGTAATCCCTAACGCGGATGAGCCGTTCTCCAAAAAGCGTCCTATCCGCCAAATTCTTGCTCACTGGAGACGAATTTGACGGGTTAGGCCTGGTCACATCGAGTCGTTCAACCAAAAAAGGCGGGAGATTATCTCCCGCCTTTTGCTATGGTGCGTTGGGTTGATTCAGATGTTACTTCGCCGCCTGGACAAACGCCTCAAAGAGCGGCCACATCGATGCGCTGACCTTGACCATCGCTTCGGGGTGCCATTGCACGCTGATGGCGAAGGGGTGTGTGGGCGATTCGGTCGCCTCGATGACGCCGTCGGGCGCGTGGGCGACGATCTCCAGCCCCCGCCCCGGCGTCTTGACTGCTTGATGGTGCGCGCTGTTGACTTGAAGGGCCGTCGCGCCCAAGATCTGCGCCAGTTGGCTCTCCGGTGCGATCTCGATGCTGTGCACCAATTGCTCCATCGGGCGTCCCGGACTGTAGGCGTGATCCAGCGCCGCCGGGATGTGCGCGGCGATGTCCTGATAGAGCGCGCCGCCCAACGCCACGTTGAGCACTTGATGTCCGCGACAAATCGCTAAGAGGGGCCGACCTTTGGTTTTTTCCTCAAGCCAGGCCTTGACAAGCCCCAATTCGGATTGATCGCGCATCTGATCCACGCCGCCTAATCCCGGTTCTGCCTCTTGCCTGTAATGCCCTGGCTCGATATCCTCGCCGCCGGTGAGCAGCAGCCCATCCAATCGCGCCAACAGCGTCGCCCAATCCGCCTCCGTCAACGCGGGGGGCAGAATGATCGGCGCGCCGCCGACGTAGTGGATGGCGTGGATGTAGGTCGTGCCGACGGCATGCATTGGCGCATGATGTAACCGGGCGGAAGAATCCTTCCGCCCGGTGATCCCAATGAGAGGCCGCATCTGTTTTTGACCTGACAGCCTGTTACTTGCGCAATTCCTTCAGACGGGCAGCCTTGCCTCGGCGCGCCCGGAGGTAGTACAGCTTGGAGCGGCGAACCTTCGATCGGCGCACCACCTCGACCTTCTTAACGCGCGGTGAGTGGTACAAGAAGGTGCGTTCTACTCCGATGCCATGCGCTCCAATGTGGCGCACGGTGAAGTTTTTGTTTACACTGCCGCCCTGTACCCGGATGATTGTGCCCGGGAAAACCTGGACGCGCCGGCGCTGGCCTTCGACAATTTCTAAGTGGACGCGGACGTTATCGCCCGGCCGTAGATCAGGAATATCGGCATTGGGCTTGGCCATTTGTCGTTCTAATGATTCTACCAAGTTCATTTTATATCTCCCCGAAAAACTTTAATCAATGATGCTTTTTGAGCTTAAATCGTTCTCAGGCTGAGGTTTGCTTGCTCTAAGGTAGTTCCAAAATTTAAAACCTTCCAAATCCTGAATTGGCATCCTCAGCAACGTGGCATTATACCATACTCCAATAGAATGACAAAGATAAATATGGGAATAATTTGTTTGAGCTATCCGGTGCGTAAATCGTATTGCGTAAAATGCAAAACAGCTCTTGGTTTTTGTGTGATGTATTTGCTAACCAAAGTGCAGTTCTCATCGATGGGACGTTGAGTGCTTTTCTATCTACCGGACACTTTTAGAAAATAGCTCGCGGATTTTCACGGATTACACGGATTTTTAGATCTTTCAGCGGAGAAGTTCCCCATCTTGATGAGCTTCTTACCGCTCACGTCCATTTGGACGAATTTAAGGTTGAATTTTATCCTTTACATTCCCGGAACGGCTCTTCCTGCAACATAAAACCTAACATCAGCCAATTGCGAATTTAGAATTTTGAATCTCTACTCAATAGCATTATTCGCAATTCGCAATTCTAAATTCCAAGTTACGGAATCGGCTACCGGAAAGATTTCCTAAATGTAAAAAATGTTAATCCGTGTTTATCTGTGAGCTAAGAAGTGTCCGGTGACCGGGATGCGCAATGAATCAAGGGATCAAAAACAACCCATAAAACGGTGAAGTTC
>CAZCAI010000265.1:1167-4162 GCA_964496595.1 uncultured Anaerolineales bacterium | reverse complement strand
ACTGATGTTTCGGCTTCGATTTGACAAAGGTGCCACTTGGCACTATTCTTAATTCCAAATTACGGAATCGGATACCGGAAAGATTTCCTAAATGTAAAAAATGTTAATCCGTGAGCTAAGAAGTGTCCGGTGACTAGCTAGAATAATAGAGTTCAGACAATGAAAGGAGGGAGTATGGCAGCCAAATGGCAGGATTTTGGGGATGGGACGTACGCGCTGGTGAGCGGATCGAATATCGGCGTGATGGCCGCCGAGGGCCGCGCGGTGATGATCGACAGCGGGCTAGATAAGAGCAGCGTGCGGAAAGCGTTGCGCGCCATCGATCAGTTGGGCGCGACGTTGGAGGCGGTGCTCATCACGCACGGCCACGCGGATCACTTCGGCGGCGCGGGGTGGTTAACGGAACAGATGGAGATGCCGGTCTATGCGCCGGGGATCGAGGCGGCATTCGTGGCACATCCGCTGCTGGAGCCGCTCTTTCTCTATGGCGGCGCCACGCCCATCGCAGAGTTGCGCGGGAAGTTCACGCTGGCCGAGCATAGCGCGCCCGACGTCCGGCCGTTGGCCGGCGGCAGGCAGGAGATCGCGGGGCTGCCCCTGCGCGTGATCTCGCTGCCGGGCCACGCGCCGGCGCAGGTGGGCATTGGCTATGGGGAGACGACGCTCTTCTGCGGCGACGCGGTTTTCCCCCAAGCGACGCTTGACCGCCACCCCATCCTCTTCTGCGCGGATTTGGATGCCTGGCTGGAGACGCTGGCGCGCCTGCCGAAACTCTCATACACGCGCTATGTGCCGGGCCACGGCGCGCCGCTGACAGACGACATCACGGCGCTGGCGGAGCAGAACACGCGCCGCCTGCGCGAGATCCGCGAGCGAACGTGGGCCGCGCTCACCGCGCCGCGCACCGCCCACGAGGTGCTGCACACCGTCGCCGCCGCCTACGAGATCACATTTTCCGCCCCGGCGTTCTTCCTGCTGGCGTTGACGACCATCCACGCGGCGTTGACTTCGTTGCAGCGCTCCGGGGAGGCGGCGATTCTTATGGAAGATAATCAGATGTTGTGGCGACGCACGTAGGGACAAGACAACAAATTGCGAATTGCGAATTTAGAATTTTGAATCTTTACCCAGCAGCATGATTCACAATTCGCAATTCTAAATTCCAAATTACGGAATCAGCTACCGAAAAGATTTTCTAAACGTAAAAACAGCCCATGAGAAGCGGCCCGAAGGAGTGTCAGGCTATCCTTCGGGCCGGTTGTTTGGTTTTGCGCTAACCTTCCCGGAAGAAGGTCATAGGCGATAATTGCTTCTTTTACAGATCCTTAACGGCGACGCCGCCTACGAATTTCGCAGAACGAGCGGGAGGTAGATCTTTCCGCCGGAGATGACCGTGGTATCGACGTTGGTGACAGGGGCCAGTTGATCACGGTCGTAGGTGGAGATGACGCTGAGCGTCGTCTGATCCACAACCCCCGCCGTCGCTGTCGCCGGTGCGGTCACCTGCAACGTGATCGACACGCCCACGCCGGGGCTGAGACGCGCTTGATAGTGGCTCAGGTTAATCTGCCACCCCTGCTCCGACGCCGCCTCTATCGAGAAGACGTCCTGATAGTCGCCGGCGTTGACTAGGCTATGTTCGTAGACGACGGTGCTGCCCGCTTCTGTGGAGAACGTCTGGTTAGCGCGCAATTGGATCGATGCCGGGTTGAGCAGGGTCGTCACATTGGAGGCGGCCGCGTCCAACGCGCCGCCGCCGTTATCCGAGCGTGCTTCGACGGTGGTGATGTCCATCGTGCCATTGCTGCCATCCGCCGGCAGGCTCAAGGTGACGGCCACCGTCGCGTCCATATCCGGCCCCAAGGTCACCGTGCGCGGCCCGACATCCACCGCCCATCCCTGACTAGAGGTGGCGGTCAGCGCGACCGTGTCCGTCACCGCGCTGTCGTTCGTCAGGGTGTGTTGATAGTAAGCCCGCTGCTGCCCGGCCAGGACGCCGGTCGGGTTGTTGGACGAGAGGGAGAGATTTGAGGGGCGTTGGGCGGTTGTCAGATTAGCGGCGCCGACAACTTGACCATCGTTGCCCGATGTGGCGTCCAGGCTCACCGAGACATACTCTCCCGTCCTTTCAGCAACCGGTACGGAGACTGTGAGAACCACCGTGGTCGACATCCCTGATCCCAACTCAACAGAGATCGGATGCAAACTCCACAGCCAATTCGAGTCCGGGCCACTCGACGCCAAGATCACGGTATCGGTGTAGGTGCCGTTATTTTCCAACGTGTGCGTGTAGACCTTGTCCGTCCCCACGATGGCCGTGCCGGTTCGATCCGGGTACAGATCCAGATTGGACTGTTTCCTGGCCGTCGTCATATCGGCGACGGAGATTTGTTTGCCGTCGTTGTCGGAGATCGCGGTCAATTGCGTCTGATCGGCGTCGCCATGGGTGCTCGTCAGCGGCACGGAGACGGTGACGGTCACCTCGCCTTGAGCGCCGCCCGCGAGGATCATTGTCGGCGGCGATACCATCACCGGCCAACCCTGGCTGGAGGTCGCGGTCAGCGTAACGATATCTGTCAGATGAGTATGATTGGTCAAAACATGGACATAATCGATCGCCGTATCCGCAGCGACGTGACGCGGACTCAGGGTGGAAAGCTCCAGATCGGAGATGCGCAGCGCCGTGGTGCGATCCGACACCGCATCCTTGACGCGGGGGTTGCGCCGGGAGGTCGCGGTCACGGTCGTCACATCCACCTGCTGATGCGCGCTATCGGCGGGCACGGTGACAGTCACGTAGACCGTCGCGGATGCTCCCGCAGTCAAGGTCTCGGTCACCGCGCTGAGCGTCACGGGCCACCCCGTATCCGACACGACCGTCAGTGTGAAGGTGTCGGGCTGCGTGGCGAGATTGGTCAAGGTGTGGGTGTAAACATGCGACCGATCCGCGATCACGTTCGCGGCGCGGTCCGGCGTCAAGGAGAGGACGGCAGGC
>CAZCAI010000265.1:0-1067 GCA_964496595.1 uncultured Anaerolineales bacterium | reverse complement strand
CCCAACGGCGCCTCGACCCAGACATAGACGCTGATGCTTTCGCCGGCATCCAACGTCACATCAGCGGTGGATAACGTAGCCGGCCAGGTATTAGCGCTCAACGCCAGATCGAATACATCTTGGGCTGTGCCAGCATTGGTGATGGTCACCGTATGGGTCACTATCTCGCCGGGCAGGGCAGTGACCAATCCATCCCCACCGACGGTCACGCCCGGCATACGGTACTCATACGCGCCGATATCGGCCTTGGTCCCTACTGGGCGCGGCACACCATCGTGATCGACAGCGGGGGCCAGATCGTCGTTTGCTTGGTTGATCACGACAGAAGCGCCAGGTTTCAGGTGATAATCACGGCCATCCGCATCGACAAAGATGTTGGCTGTTCCCTCATAAGAGGATTCCTTAATGAATCGGGATTGGGTCAGCAGTTCCGTGGTCGTCAAATTTATCGTATTGCCCCACAAGATGCCATTATTAAGATAGATCGTCGAGGTAAGCGTGCCGGCAACCGAGAATCCCGCGCCGTCATGATCCGCGATGGTGTCGTTGGTGCTGCGGAAATCCACGTCTTCCAGATGGACGCCACAACTGTTGCCGGCGATGACGTTGTTCGTGCTCCGGCCCCATAGCGGTGGGGCCTCACTTGCCACATCGATAATCGACAGCCCACATCGAGCATCAGAGGAGTTATTGATAATCTTATTGCGTTCTAAGGAATACTGACTGAAGCCAGTCTTATCTTCCAGGCTGACAATACTAACCCCTCCGCCTTCATCGGCCGCCACGTTGCCTGTAACCACGGAGCGCGCCATCATCAGACGAGCGTTATTGAGTAATTCAACATATACACCGGCATAATCGCCCTTTGCCTCGTTGTGCTCAAATCGACTATGGTGAATTGACAGAAGACTGCCCGCCTCCACATGAGCATACAATCCACCATAAGCTCCTAATTCGCCGGTGGGCGAAATATAAGCCGTGTTGTTAATCACATCATTATCGCGAAAATCCACCACGCTTCCCGCATTAATGGCTGCGAAGTAGATGCCGCCGCCATCGCCGCCGGT
>CAZCAI010000264.1:0-4171 GCA_964496595.1 uncultured Anaerolineales bacterium | reverse complement strand
CACATGTTCATATTGATTGGCAATCAACGGCAAGAAAACGGTATGTGTTTCCGTTCGCTCCAGGCGATCATAAGAGACACCGGAGTCCGAGAACTCACCAGATATTGCCTCGGTCGTTGCCTCTGCTTCAACCTCCGCCGCCACCGGCCTCACCGTCCACGGAACCATCCCCAACAGCATCGAGACCACCGTCACCACCGACACCATCGCACGCGCTACACGCCACTCGTTTCGCATCACCCAGCCTCCCTCAAAGATTTTATGATTCAATGCACTCAATGACAGTTTTTTCGGATCAACCGAAACGCAATCATGCCTACCTTTCATTATACGCATATCCCATATCAAACACAATAGGACAACCGTACTAAAATATGGTTAAAATTTCACGCCGATTCAAGTACAAAGTTTGTTACCCTATCCAGCGCGCACTTGGCAAAACCCACACACTTCAATATAATCCCCTCAGATGACACGCCAAACCCCCGCCCAACTCAAAAAGATCGCGCTCTTTGCCGGCCTCTCGGCGCGGACGTTGGATCGCGTCGCGGAGGCCGTGATCCCGCGCCGCTTCGCCGCCGGGACGCAGCTTCTGCTGGCCGGCGACCGCTGCACGACGGTCTACTTCGTCGCAGCGGGGACGGTGCGCGTCTACCGGCTCTCCATCGAGGGGCGCGAGCAGGTGTTGATTCATCTGGAGCCGGGCCAGGCGCTCAACGTGGTGCCCGCGCTCCTAGAGGCGGAGGCGCCGCGCAACCTCTCCAGCGCCGAGGCGCTCACCGACGTGACGCTCTACGCCATCCCCCGCGCGGATTTTCTTCGTCTGCTCGACCGCTGCCCGGAACTATCGGCGGCCATCCTGCGCAACTTCGCCGCGCGGCTGGCGCACCTCACGGAGTTGGTGGCCGATCTCTCGCTGCGGACGGTGCGCGCGCGCCTGGCCCGCTTCCTGCTGGAACAATCCGAGGCCGATGCCCCCGTCCGCTGGACCCACGCGGAGATCGCGGCCCGCATCGGCACGGTGCGCGTCGTCGTCAGCCGCACCCTGCGCGATTTCGTCGCCGAGGGCGTCCTGGACGTCCAGCGCCAGCGCATCGCCGTGGCGGATCGCGACGCGCTGATGCGCGAGGCCGAGATAACGTAGGGGCGAGGCAATCCTATCTGGATGATGGATAGTGAGAGTTCTTGGAATTTTAATGGCCACACAAGCCACAAGCCCATTGAGGGATTGCCTCGCCCTTACATCCACCACATCCCCCCCAAATGTGACTTAGGTTACAGACACCCCGGCTATCTTTTGGTATCCTGATAAATGAAACAAGGACGGAGGTACAACCCAATGGACGAGTGGATGCTCCCCACCATAGATCTGAACCGCTGCACAGGCTGCGGACTGTGCGTGCAGCGCTGCCCCACCGACGCCGTGACGATGATTGAGGGGCAGCCGCGCATCGTGCGCCCGCACGCATGCACCTACTGCGCCGCCTGCGAGGATTACTGCCCGGAGGGCGCCATCACACTGGTCTACGAGATCGTACCCTCGACTCATCAAAGTTGAGGTCGTTGACTTTTGACCGTGGATAACTTGCAACTTTTAACTTGTAACTTTCAACTTTTTCTCAAAGGAGGCTGTGATGTCAATGTTCTGTTATCAATGTGAGGAAACCGCGCGCAATGAGGCGTGCACCGTGCGCGGCGTGTGCGGCAAGACCGAAGATGTCGCAAATCTGCAAGATCTGCTCATCTGGCTGCTCAAAGGGGTCTCTTATTGGAACGTCAAAGCGCGCGAGGCAGGCGTCGGCGATCCGGCCGCAGGGCTGTTCGTGGCCGAGGGGCTGTTCCTCACGGTGACCAACGTCAACTTCGATCCCGAAAGCTACGTCCAGTGGATTCGCGAGGCCGTGGAGACGCGCGACGCGCTCCGCGCCCAAGTCGAGGCGCAGGGGGAAGCGCCCGCCGATCCGCCGGAGATGGCGACGTGGACACCGAAGAATTACACGGCCAAAGCGCTCGAGCTGAAGGGGCAGACGGTCGGCGTGATGGCCGATCCCGATTTGGACCCGGACATCCGCTCGCTGCGGGAGCTGCTGATCTACGGGCTGAAGGGCCTGGCGGCCTACACCGATCACGCTTACGTGCTCGAGCACACCAACGATGACCTCCTATCCTTCATGGAAGAGGCGCTGGTAGCGACCACGGATGACACGTTCGGCGCCGAGGAGATGGTGGGCTGGGTGCTGCGCTGCGGCGAGATGGGCGTGGAGGGCATGCGCCTGCTCGACGAGGCCAATACCGGCGCCTACGGCCATCCCGAACCGACGCAGGCCAACATCGGCGTGCGCCCCGGCCCCGCGATCCTGATCAGCGGCCACGACCTGCGCGACATGGACGAGCTGCTCCAGCAGACCGAGGGCACGGGCGTCAACGTCTACACGCACGGCGAGATGCTGCCCGCCAACGCCTACCCCGCCTTCAAGAAATATGATCACTTCGTGGGCAACTACGGCGGATCGTGGTGGCACCAGAAGGAAGAGTTCGAGTCGTTCGGCGGCGCGATTTTGTTGACGACGAACTGTTTAGTTCCGCCCAAAGAGAGCTACAAGGATCGACTCTTCACAACGGGATTGGTCGGATGGCCGGACGTGGCCCACATCCCTGACCGGGAGCCGGGCCAGCAGAAGGACTTCAGCGCGGTGATCGCCACGGCGAAGGCGAGCGGCGAGCCGCAGGCGCTGGAAGAGGGCGCGATTCCCATCGGATTTGCGCGCCACACGGTGATGAGCGTGGCCGACAAGGTCATCGCGGCGGTGCAGGCGGGCGCGATTCAGCGCTTCGTGGTGATGGCCGGCTGTGACGGGCGCTTCAAGGATCGCGAGTACTTCACCGAGGTCGCCAGGGCGCTGCCGCAGGATCACGTAATTATGACCGCCGGGTGCGCCAAGTATCGCTACAACAAGTTGGATCTGGGCGAAATCGACGACATTCCGCGCATCTTGGACGCCGGGCAGTGCAACGACTCCTACTCGCTGGCCTACATCGCGCTCCAACTCAAGGACGCGCTGGGCCTCGACGACATCAATGACCTGCCCATCTCCTACGATATCGCCTGGTACGAGCAGAAGGCCGTGCTCGTGCTGCTGGCGCTGCTCTCCCTGGGCGTCAAGCACATCCGCCTTGGCCCCACGCTGCCCGCCTTCCTCTCGCCGGGCGTGACCGAGGTCCTGGTCGAGCACTTCGATATCAAGCCCATTGGCGCCGTCGAAGAGGACGTCGCGGCCATCACCGCCGGGGCGTAAAGCGATGGTTCGAGTGCGACGCGCCGCGTCTGGGCGCGTCGCGCCCATCATCAAGAGGAGAAAATGCATGATCGAGATTCATCTGTATGGCAAACTGCGGCGGCTGGCGCCAAACTCGCGCGCCGCTGAGGATACAGTCCTCCGCATCGAACCGGAGGCGGGCGAGTCGCTCCAATCCCTGCTGAAGCGAGCGGGCGTCCCCCTCGAGGAGCTGTATCACATCTTCCTCAACGGCAACTTACTCGCGACCCACAACACGATGGCGCCGTGGCTCCAATATCCCCAGGCCCAAGCCGACGTCTGGAATTGGCGGCACGATGTGACCGTCCAGCCCGGCGACCGCATCGGGCTATTCAGCGAGGATATGGCGGCCCTGGTGGTTTAATGCACGCGCCAGGAGATGGCGTGAATTCGAATTAAGAGAGACAAGGAGACAATCATGATGGAGATAATCAACGCTTTAGAAGCTCAAGAGATGCCTAATGCGCACCACGTCAGTGTGCACGCATTGCACAGCACCGAGCACGTGCAGGTGGTAATGATCACGTTGGAGCCGGGCGAGGCGCTCAAACTGCACCTCACGCCGGTCGATGCGTTCTTCTACATCCTGGAAGGCGCGGGCGTCGTCGAAATCGGCGGCGAGCAGGAATACGTCCACAAGGATCAGCTCATCCCCAGCCCCGCGAAAATCCCTCATCGCCTGTGGAACGACAGCGACGCGACCTTCCGCTTCTTAGTGGTCAAGACCCCGCGCCAGAAAAACGAATCGCGCCTGTTGTAAGGCTGGGGAGTAAGGGAGTAGGGAGTAAGGGAGTAGGGAGTAAGGAGTAGGGAGTAAGCACCCACCAATACTAGTACAGCGCGGCATAAATGGC
>CAZCAI010000263.1:0-4371 GCA_964496595.1 uncultured Anaerolineales bacterium | reverse complement strand
ATACTGTGTGTGTTGTCCACTGGATAAAATAATCCCTTGAATACTGACTGAGAGCCATTGAATTGAGCCTTGAGGTGAGGAGAAACCACACATGAAATCCGAAACACAGCAACCTGCCCCATCCCTTGTTCGCTTGACTCGCGCGCAGATTGAGCCGGCGGCGCGCCTTCTGACGCGCGCCTTCGCCGATGAACCGCTCTGGGAGTACTTCATCCCCGATATGGAGCGCCGCCATCAGAAAATCTACTACGTCTTCCGCCTGATGGTCGCCTATGGCGTGCGCTACGGTGAGGGTTATGCCGCCTCGCCGAATCTGGAGGGCGTGGCCGTCTGGCTCCCCTCCGAGCACGCGAAGATGTCGCTCTGGCAGCAGATCCAATGTGGCGCGATCCCGGCCTTCTTCAATCTGGGGCTGAAGACGACGATGCGCATCAGCGCGACCGATGCCTACATCGAAGAGACGCACGAGCGCCTCGCTCCCTTCCCCCACATGTACCTCTCGGTCATCGGCGTCGAACCCGCTCATCAGGGCCAGGGTCACGCCAGCGCGTTGCTCCGTCCGATGTTCGCCCGGTTGGATGAAGAAGGTCTGCCTTGCTACTTAGAAACCCACACCATCCCCAACTTGGAGATCTATCAGCATTACGGCTTCGAGGTGCGCGAGGCGGCTGCCTTCCCCAACAGCGACACGCGCTACTGGATTATGATTCGCGAGCCACAGACGCCGTGAGCAGATACGTTTTAGCATAAAGATCATCCCAATCCCTCAAGGGGCCATCCCTTGGGGGATTTTTTTTGTTTGGGGGCAAATTTTCCCCGCTACCCAACGAAATTCCAACGCTTTCCAACAAATTCCAGAGGTAAACCTTACCCGCCTCATCGCTAGCCGGCGCTATCTTCTGCTAAAGTGAGAGTTAGAAGCCCGACGCAAAGGAGAAAATCGAGGTCTACGAAAACGGAACGCGGACATCCTGTCCGCCGGCGGGCGAGACGCCTGCGTTCCCCAACATTTTTAGAGGAGGTTCTCAATGCACAACAGAATACGCAACAGATGGAAGAGTACGATTGTGTTCGTCCTGACCCTTAGCGCCCTCTTGGTGGCATTGGTTGGCTGCGTGCCGCCAGGACAGGCCCAGTTTGGGGATCAAGATCAGCGCACGATTAGCGTCTCTGGCAGCGGCGTGATCAGCGCCGCGCCCGATCAAGTGACGCTGCGATTGGGCGTGGAGACCACGGCGGAGACGGCCAGCGAGGCGCTTTCGCAGAATAGCGAGCAGATGACAGCGGTGATCGATAGCCTGAAAGACGCGGGCATTCCTGCCGAGCAGATTCAGACCCAGACCGTGCTATTAAACCCGCGCTATGAGACCCCGCCCCGCGAGCCGGGAGAGGCGCAGGAGCGCGAATTGGTCGGGTATCAGGCCAGCAACATCGTGCTGGCCCGCACGGAGGATCTGGACGCGGTCGGGCAGCTTTTGGATACGGCGGTCAGGGCGGGCGCCAATCGTATCGAAGGTTTGCGCTTCGAGGTGAGCGATCCCCAGGATTTGCTTGACCAGGCCCGCGATGTCGCGTGGGAGGATGCCGAGACGAAGGCGCAACAACTGGTCGCCTTAGCCAGGGCCGAATTGGGCGCGGTGCTCTCGATCGACGAATCGACGCGCACGCCAGGCCCGGTCAGGATGGAGAGCGTCGAGATGGAGCGCGTGGCCGGCGTGCCCGTCGAACCTGGCTCGGAGGAGATTCAGGTCGAGCTGCAAGTGACGTGGCTGTTGCGCCAATAAACCGGACGCGAGGAGATTTATGGGGGCAGAAAAAGCGTCCCAACTCGAAGCGATAGCTGAGGAGATCCAGGAACTGGAACGATCGCCGCTGTACGAGTATCGCGAGGAGCACGGCTACAAGCCTGTGATCGGCGATGGCGATCCCAACGCGGAGATTATCTTCATCGGCGAGGCGCCGGGCGCTCAAGAGGCCAGTACCGGACGTCCCTTTGTGGGGAACGCGGGCCGGGTGTTGGATGACCTGCTGGCCTCCATCGGCATCGACCGGGCGGGGGTGTACATCACCAACGTGGTGAAAGATCACCCGCCCGGCAATCGCGACCCTCACAAGGACGAGATCGAACTCTACGCGCCGTTTCTGCTGCGCCAGATCGAGATCATCCAGCCGCGCGTCATCGCCACGTTGGGACGCTTCGCGATGGACTTTACCCTGGAGCAGTATGACCTCCTTCAGGACGGCCAGAAGATCGGCAAGCTCCACGGCGAGGTGCTGGAGGCCGAGGCATCGTATGGCGATATCAAGATCGTCCCGCTCTATCACCCGGCGGCGGCATTCTACAACCAGGATCTGAGAGCGACGATGGAAGAGGATATCCAGGTGTTGGCGCGCCTGGTGTGACGGGCGTCGGAGGGTGAGATGGCCGCGTCGGAAGATGACGAGGGTGCATTCTTTGGTGAAAGAGATAGGTATTTCTAAACCGTATAACCATTCTAAGATAAGGAGGAAGTAAGATGTCGATAGCAAAGGTAATCGAGGTTCTGGCCCAATCAGATGAAAGCTGGGAGGATGCGGTAGATCAGGCGCTGGCGGAAGCATCCAAGACCATCCACAACATCGAGTCCATCTACGTCAAGGACTTACAGGCCATTGTTGAGGACAACAAGGTCACGGCCTATCGCGCCAACTGCAAGATCACATTTGTGGTCAAAGATTAAGGGAGCCAGTAAAGAAGACAAGCCTTGCGAAGGCCACTGGCCTTCGCAAGGCTTAGGCGCGGAGGCCAAAGAGGGGCCTGTCGACCGAGGAAAAGCACCTCGGATGTTAGCGGGGGGAGAGAATGCCAGCGTCTTAGATCAGATCGCTGATTTGCTGGAGATACAAGATGTTCTTGGCGTGAGATCGTCCCCTTCTTTCAGGGGAGTCAAGGAAGCGGAAGGGAGGTATCAATGAAACTTCGTAGCAGACGATGGTTGATTTTCTTTGTGATCGCACTGTTGGCGGCGGGATGCGGACGCACCACGCCGACGCCCATGAGCACGCCGACGGACACCGTCGAGTCGCCCGCGACTTCTGCGCCGACCGCGACGCCGAACTCGAACCCCACGCCCGCGAACCCAACCGCGGATGTGTCGCCGGCCAGCGGGCCGCCCGGCACCGAGGTGCAAGTCACGGGAACGGGCTTCCCGCCGGGGACGGAGATCGATTTGGGCGTAGGCCCGCAGGGCGGAGCGGACGAACTGATGATCAGCCTGTGGACCGATGCGGAGGGCCACCTGGCCAGGAAGCTGGTGATCCCGGCGTCGGCGGAGCCGGGCGAAAGGTGGGTCTTCACTCCGATGACCAAAGATGGCACGCTTAAGGTCGATTCGAATGTCTTTGAGGTCGTCGCGCTCTCCTCCGAGCCGGAGGTGCAGATCTCGCCGACGAGTGGGCCGCCCGGCGCCCGCATTGACGTCGTCGCGGCAGGCTTCCCGCCGGATGCCACCGTGGAGATCGGCGTGGGCCGCGTGGATTCGGAGTACGACGTGATCGCCACAGCGGAGACGGACGCGGACGGACGCGCCGAGACGCAGATCACGATGCCGTCGTTCGTGGAGCCGGGAGATCCCTATGTGATTGTCGTCGCGGATGAGTACCGCCCTATCAAGGCGATCTCCGAGGTCTTTGACGTCGCCACGGGGCCGACGCCGATGCCCGAAAACCTCTTCACCCGCACGAACATCTACCTGGTCGCTATCGGCGATGAAGGTGAGAGCGGCGAGGAGATCGGCTGCGGCGATAGTCTCATCCCCGTCGAGGTGGAAATCGAGCCGACCATCGCCCCGATGACCGCCGCGTTTGAAGAGTTGCTGGACATCGATACCAGAGAGTACGGCCAATCGAGCCTGTACAACGCGCTCTACCGGTCGGATCTGACGGTCGAGGGCATCGACATCGAAGATCGCGAGGCCATCATTCACCTATCCGGCGAGCTGGTCGCGGGCGGCGTGTGCGACACGCCTCGCATCCAGGCGCAGCTTCGCCAGACGGCGCTCCAATATAGCACGGTGGATGAGGTATCGATCCTCATCAACGGCGAGCGGCTCGACGATCTGTTATCGGAGGAAGAGTAGGGCCTCATCCTTGCGAAGGTTACGGAAGTGACCTCGAACTGCACGTATCAGGTGCGGCGAGCAGGTTAATCGATTTACCAGAGCTTCCGTGAACTTCGCAAGGGTTCCTGAAAGACTATTTGAAAATTAGTCTTAACCTTGCGAAGGTTGCACAAGTGACCTCAAAAAGTCCGTATCAGGTGCGGGGAGCAGGTTAATCTATTGCCCAGAACTCTTGTGAACCTTCGCAAGGGTTTCTGCCTTGAACTTCCAA
>CAZCAI010000262.1:0-4383 GCA_964496595.1 uncultured Anaerolineales bacterium | reverse complement strand
GCCCCCCCGGCCAAATTCATCCCCAATCTTTCACCCAATTCCCTATATGAGCCAATTACAAAATGGGAAAGTCCTATTACAATACGTCGAGTTAGCACACAAAGTAGGTAACCGTGAAACCATATAAAACAAGTGTCATTGTCCCAACCTATAACGAGAAAGAAAACATCGCGACGTTAGTTGAGCAACTGGCGGCGCTCCCCGTGGATTTGGAGGTGATCGTCGTCGACGACAACTCCCCCGACGGCACGGGCGAGATCGTCGACGCGCTGGCCGAAGAACATCCGGGCCGCGTCCACTGCCTGCATCGCGAGGGCAAACTGGGCCTGGGGACGGCCTACGTTGCAGGCTTTCAACACGCCTTAGAGACCGGCCGGGAGTTGATCGTGACGATGGACGCCGACTTCTCCCATCCCCCCGGCGCGATTCCCCGGATGGTGGAGAAGATCGGGGCCGGCTATGATCTGGTCATCGGCAGCCGCTATGTGCCGGGCGGCGCCACCTTGGATTGCACACTGTTGCGCAAGTTACTGAGCTGGGGCGCGAACGCCTTCGCGCGCGCGGCGCTCGGCCTCCAGGCCCACGACGCGACCGCCGGATTCCGCTGCTACCGCCGCGAGGTGCTCGAATCCATCGACCTCGACCGCATCTTCTCCAGCGGCTACTCCTTCCTCATCGAGATGCTCTACAAAGTGCAGCGCCGGGGCTGGCGCGTGGGCGAAGTGCCCATCACCTTCCAAAATCGCCAGCAGGGCGCATCGAAGATCTCCCGCAACGAGATCTTCAAAGCGCTCTGGACCGTCGTCCGCCTCTTTGGCGCGCGCGTCACGGGCCAGGGGTCGTGATGACCACATCAGCCATAGATAAACCGGCATGGCGCTGCAATCTCTGCGGCGCGGATGATTTTTGGGTGCGGTATCCTTCCACCTTGGATGAGAAGCCCCCGGCGCCAGAGGAAAATAGCGCGTATGCATGCACCAGCGGCGGCTACGGGCGCCACGGCCCCATCGTCGAGTGCCGGCGCTGTGGCCTGGTCTACGTGGCGCCGCGCCCCAATCATCGCGAGGTGTTGGATATCTACAAGGCGGTGGAGGACCCGCTCTACGTCGAGGAGCGCGAGGGGCGCATCCTCACCTTCGAGCATCACCTGCGCCCGCTGGAGGCCTTCACCGGCCCGCCCGATCATCGCCCGCTGTTGGATGTGGGCGCGCACACGGGCGTCTTTGTCGACATCGCCGCGCGCCACGGCTGGGATGCGTGGGGCGTCGAGCCGAGTGAGTGGGCGGTGGCCCAGGCGCGATCCCAGGGCTTGCAGATGCGCTTGGGCACGCTGCGTTCGGCGGGCTTCCCCGATGGCAGCTTCCCCGTCGTGACGATGTGGGACGTGATCGAGCACGTCTCCGATCCGCTGGGCACGGTCCGCGAGGCGTGGCGCGTGCTGGCGCCGGGCGGCCTCCTGGTCGTCCACACGATGGATATGGACAGCCTCTTCTCCCGGCTGATGGGCAAGCACTGGCCCTGGTTTATGGAGATGCACCTTTACTATTTCTCCCGGCGCACGATGGAGATGATGTTGCACCAGGCCGGCTTCCGCGTCATCTGGATGGGAACGCAGGGGCGCTACCTGCGCGCTGGCTACCTTGCTAGTCGCGTCACCGCGTTGAAACCCGCGTTAGGGCGCCCGTTAGAAGCGCTGGTCACCAAGTTGGGCCTGCGCGGCCTCCCCCTGCGCGTCAACCTGGGCGACCTCTTCACCACCTACGCGCGCAAAATCTAATCTTGTTCGTAGTCAGCTACGCAGCGAAGCGGAGTAGCGTCATGTCATCTGATCATACAGAGCGGGCAGATGGATCAGCGCGATTTCCTGTGGGCGCTGGCGCGGCTCTACCTGGCGGCGGAAGCGGCCGGGTGGGTGAGGATGCTACGATTGCACCCGGCGAATTCCTGAAGAACCAGGTTTACTGTTTTGATCATAGGTTGCAGTTGGTGCGCATCAGCGCATCCCGGATTGTTTCCCCGCAAGGAGGTACAAGCTATGTCCTCTACCCGTGACGTGACATCCCCGCGCCCTGACGCCCCGCCGCAGCGCGTCTACCTGATCCTCTTAGGCGCGGCGCTGCTCGTGCGGCTCGCGATGGCGCTGCTGATCTCTGAGCCGGGCTATATGGACGCCGCCTATTACACCGTGATGGGACAGCGCATCGCTCAAGGTCAGGGCGCGACCGAGCCGTTCCTCTGGAGTTACTTAGACGATCCTTCTGGATTGCCCGCCCCGGCCTTCGGCTATTGGATGCCCCTTCCTTCTATATTGGCCGCGCCCTTCTGGGCCATTGGCGGGAGCTTCTTCGCGATGCAGATACCCTTCGCGCTCTGCTCGGCGCTCTTGGTCGTGTTGGGCGCGCACATCGCGTGGCAAGCTACCGGGCGGATGCACGTGGTCTGGGGCGCCGGCGGATTGTTGATCTTCAGCGGCTATTATTTTCCGGTATGGACGCTGCCGGAGACCTTCGCGCCCTTTGCGCTCTGCGGTGCGGTTGCTTTGTGGGCCGGCGGGCGATTTTGGGAACATCGTACCATAGCGTGGGCCGCCTTGATGGCCGGGGCCGCGACCTTAGCCTATCTCACCCGCTCTGATGGCCTGCTTCTGGTGGCGATGGCGCTCGCGTTGCCGCTCTTCCGCCGCGATGGCCGTAGTCTAGTCGTCTCGGCGCTGGTCGTGGCGCTGCTGTTGACGCCGTGGTTCCTCTACAACCTGGACGTGCGCGGCGCGCTTCTTCCCGCCGGCGGCGCGCGCACGCTCTGGCTGACGAATTATGACGATCACTTCTGCTATCAGTGCGAGCCTTCGCTGCAGAGCTATCTGGCGTGGGGGTGGGGCAACATCTTGCGCTCGAAGTGGGATGCGCTGGTGTGGAACGCCAAGACGCTGTTGGGCGTCCTGGGCTACGTGGCGCTGGCGCCGCTGGCCGTGATCGGTGGCTGGCGCTTGCGGGATCGCCCGGCGTTTGTGCTGGCCGCGCTCTACCTGGCCCTGCTCTTTAGCGCGATGACCTTCGCCTTCAGCTTCTCCGGGCCGCGCGGCGGCTTCTTCCACAGCGGCGGCGCACTGCTGCCCTTCATCGTGACGGCCGGGCTGGTAGGCTTGAATCGCGGCGTCGTCTGGCTAGGAGGACAGCGCAATTGGAACATCGCGGAGGCCCAGCGCGTCTTCACTGCCGGGCTGGTGGTCATCGCGCTGGGGATGGGGCTGACACTCTCCGCGTCCAGATTCATCGCCTGGCGCGATGCTTATGCGCCCTATCGCCGGGTTGCTGATTGGCTGGAGGGGTATGCGCAAGAACGGACGCTGGATCCCGCGTGCCCCGTGCTGGTGGGAAATCCACCGGGCTTTTGGTACGCCACGCACATCCCCGCGTTGGCCGTGCCCAATGAGGACGCGGCGACCGCTGCGGACATAGCGGAGCGCTACGGCGCGTGCTGGCTCCTCCTGGACGAGAATCGTCCTGCGTCGCTTGTCCCACTCTACGAAAGCGACGGCTGTATCCCGTGTAATGTGGGGGAACCTTGTGATGATAGCATCGATTGGACGCTCGTCACCTGGTGGGCCGATGGCTTCAGGCTTTACCGGATGTCGCGGTGAAAGGGGCGAGGACTTTGCCGGACGGACATCCCTCAGGCGCAGGGGCGTAAGCTGTCTTTTCCAACGATCAAGCGTTACACCCGGCGGCGCGGCGCACTCTTGTCAAAATCTCACTTTATGGTAGAATTTCGATGAGTAAAGAATGGCCCGCTAGCTCAATTTGGCAGAGCAGTTGACTCTTAATCAATTGGTTACAGGTTCGAGTCCTGTGCGGGTCACTAAGGCCGGATCAGTGATAGCAAAGCCCACCTTGAAAGTGGTGCAGCGTTATATAGCTGTGAAGGTGCTGTGAAGTTAGGGGCGCGTTATCTCTGGCCGGAGGGCGCGCCCCTATGGCTTGGACATCAGTTCGGGGATGCTTCTTGGTCGTCTTTCTGTAGGAAGCCCTTTTCTTCTAACCAGCGTTCGGCATCCTCATCCATAACAACCCAATCACGACCTATCTTTTCCCCTACGATTACTCCGGCGTTCAGTAGACGGTTAATATGCCGTCGAGTGTAGCCGGACTTCTCCGCTAATTTGTCAGTTGTCCAAGCCATCTCTTACCTCCATTTGTTGCTGTCCATTTGTGGACACTCTTATAATAAAGTCTACGAGTGGACTTGTCAAGGGGCAACTTTCGATTTGTTGGCAGTTTTGAGAGAGCTTCGGCAAAAACCGACCAAATCACACCACTAGATGTAGGTCAAAAACGCCAAAAACCCCCTCTCATCCACTACATATAGTGGTATCCCGCCCCAAAC
>CAZCAI010000261.1:0-4384 GCA_964496595.1 uncultured Anaerolineales bacterium | reverse complement strand
CGAAGGCGCTCGCCGGCGAGACCAGTATAGCACACTCGCCCCCGCGCGCCAACGTCACTTTGCGACGTCGCCGGGGGCGTTTGATGTGTGATCTACCTCAGCAACCTGTAACTTTCAACCGATTTTTGGAGGGAACGCAATGACCCACGACGCGACAACTGCCCAACTTTCGCTGGCGATGGATGCTCTCTATAACAACCAGTTTCTCTTCTCCGATCACTACCTGGATGCGTTGCTGCCCCGCGATCCCCGGTGGGAGGCCGCGCGCGAGGAGGCCGCCGCGTTCCACGCCTGGCTGTGCGATCTCTACGAGCGCGAGGGCGACCGCCTCGAGGATTACAGCGAGAATCAGCTTGAGGAGCACTGGTTCAAGCCCATCTTCGAGCGGCTGGGACACGTCTTTGAAACGCAGGCCAGCGTGCCTGGTCTGGGCAAGGGTATCCGGCGGCCCGATTATGCCTTCTTCCCCACCGAGGACGACCGCCAGGAGGCCGCCGCGATCCAGAAGACGGAGGCGTATGCCCAGCGCGCCTTGGCCGTGGGCGAGGTGAAGCAGTGGGGCGTTAATCTGAGCAAGAAGCAGCGGGGCGGCGGCACTTCCTTCGACCGCCAGAATCCCAGCTACCAGATCGACTACTATCTCAAGGCCACGGGCCTGACGTGGGGCATCCTCGCCAACGGGCGCCAATGGCGTCTCGTTCACCAGGCGACCAGTTATCGCTTGGATACTTACTACGAGGTGGATCTGCTGAAGCTGCTGGAGCAGGAGGACGCCGGCGCGATCCGCTACTTTTATCTTTTCTTCCGGCAGGCGGCCTTCCGGCCAGATGACCAGGGGCGCGTCTTCTTGGATGATGTGCTCGCCGGCAGCGAGGCCTACGCGCTCGCCTTGGAAGAGGATTTGCAGGAGAACGCTTATCGCGCCTTAGAGCTGCTGATGCAGGGCTTTCTCGATTTCGGCCCCAACAACTTGACCACCGACGATCTCCAAGCGATTTACGATAACAGCCTCTATCTGCTCTACCGCCTGCTCTTTATCCTCTACGGTGAGAGCCGGGGCCTGTTGCCCACTGGTAATCCGCGCTACCGCGAATTCTACAGCTTTGGCTTGCTCAAGAAAGAGATCGCGGCCCTCCAAGATTCCGGGGTCTACATCGGGCGCCGGAGCAGTAAATACTACGATTCTCTAAACAGTCTTTTTCATCTGATCAACGGTGCTGATCCTAACTTTAATGCCGAGGTCAATATCGTACGTTACAACGGCGGCCTGTTTGATCCGCAGCAGCATCCCTTCTTGAAGCAAAAATCGGTGGGCGACTGGGCCTTCACCCGCGCGGTCGATCTCCTCTGCCGCCGCGAGACGGCCACGGGCAAGGAGTTTGCCGACTACCGCACGCTCAACGTGCGCCACTTGGGTTCCATTTACGAAGGGCTGCTGGAATACCAGCCGTGCTTAGCCGCCGAGCGGATGGTCGCGATCCGCGAGGGGAAGGGCGAGCAGTGGCTGCCCGCGTCCGATGCGCCCCAGGGCGCGAAGGTCGTGGAGTGCCGGGCCGAGGGCGAGATCTACCTGGAGACCGATAAGGGCGAGCGCAAGGCCACCGGCTCCTACTACACGCCCCAGTACATCGTGGCCTACATCGTCGAGCAGACGTTGGGGCCGCTGGTGGCGGAGTTGCGAAGGGCGAATGGAATGGAGGACGAACCGGCAGTTTCCAAACCCCAGGCCGGCGCGGCGTTGGTTGAGGGGGTGCTCGATCTCAAGGTGCTCGATCCCGCGATGGGCAGCGGCCACTTCCTGGTGGAGGCGACCGATTACCTGGCGCGCGCCTTGGCTACTGATCCCTACGTTGAAACCGATGCCGGAGAAGTGAGCGAGAGCGACCTCAATCACTGGCGGCGGCGCGTCGTCGAGCGCTGCATCTACGGGGTGGATAAGAATCCGCTGGCCGTGGAGCTGGCCAAGCTCAGCCTGTGGCTCAACACCTTCGCCAGCGATAAACCCCTGGGCTTCCTGGATCATCACCTCAAGTGCGGCGATTCGCTGGTGGGCGCGACCGTAGAATCCCTGGGCAGTGCTCCCCCTCTCATCCAGAACCACCGCCGCAATCACCGGGTGGCCGAAGGACAAATGAATATGTTCGCTTACCTGTTCAGTCAACGTCTGCCGGTGGTGATGAGCAAAGTGCTGGAGATTGTGGATCGGGAGAGCGACAGTTACGAGACCGTGCGCGCCAAAGAGGCTGCGAACCGCGCAATGCACCGCCTCAAAGCACCTTTCCAGGCCATCGCCAATTTGTGGACGAGCGCGCACTTCGGTGTGACGTACACGCCAGGCGACTATCAAGAGGCCCTGAACTTACTCCACATGCCAGAGGAACTCTTTGCATTAGAACCCGTACAGGCCGCCGAGGCCATCGCCGATGAGCGCCGCTTCTTCCATTGGGAGCTGACCTTCCCGGAGATCTTCTTCGACCGCGTGGGCGCGCCCCTGCCGGAGGAGGCGCAGGGATTTGACGCGGTGATTGGGAATCCGCCGTATGGTATGACAAGAGATCCTTTGACCAAACAATTTGTCAGAGATCGCTATAAATCTTCCGAAGGGCGTGATGACGTGTACAAACTGTTCACAGAGTTAGCATTGCTCCAAGCCAAATCGGAAGGTTACATTTCTTACATCACGCCGAACACTATTCTGACCAATCTTCTAGATGCTAAACTGCGCAAGATGTTGTTGACCCAGACAAGCTGGATGTATCTCATCACGTTTGGATATCCTGTCTTTGAAGATCCTACGGTTCACTCGGCGGTTTTTGTCGTCCAGAACGTGCCACCAGAACCTGATCACAAAATGGAAATCTTAGCCGCTATTGACATTGCTAAGGAGATAGCCAGAGAAGGAAGTCGGGTGAAGCAATCGAATTATCTGGACGATGAAAACTACTTGATTTCTATCATCGAGGATCGATTGGTATTTAATATCGTTGCTCGTCTTGAACAGATTGGGCAACCGTTGGGAACTATCGCGCATATTCGGCAGTGCATCAAAACGGGAGACAACAGCACCTATTTGAAGACGGCCCCACATCCGCTACCCAAACCCTGGATACCGGTATTAGAGGGCAGCGATGTGCAGCGTTACCAGATTACGTGGCCGGATCGGTATTTGAAATATGGCTCTTGGTTAGCAAGAAATTGGCAGAACCCAGACTTTTTTGAGCGTCCGAAGATAGTGGTGCGAGAGACCAGTGAGCGGATTACGGCCTCATTGGATCAAGAGGAATTCTACTTGCTCTCCACCCTTTATAGTATCTATTATCGCGATGATTTTTCCGGCAAAGAGGATTTGCGTTATTTGCTCACCTTGTTGAATAGCCAAGTGGCGCAATTCTATATGTATCACCTGGTGTTTTCGATGTCATCGGGGGCTTTTATAAAAGCGCGGGCGAATCATTATGCCCGGTTCCCCATTCCCCGCATCGACTTCACCACGCCCGAAGCCGAGCGCACCGCCCTGGTCGAGCAGGCCATCGCCCGCTACGAAGCCGCCCTCGCTGGTACGCACTACACTTTCACCGCCGACCAGCCCTCCGACGTCATCCACGACCTGCTGGCCCACCTCGCCGAGCGAATGATCGCCCTCAACCGCGAAAAGCAGCAGCGCATCGACGCCTTCTACCTCGATCTCGAAGGCGTCACCGACGCCGATACCTACGCCAGCTTGCAGAAAGGCAAACAGGGTCGCACCCTGTGGAAGGCCAAAGCCTGCCGCCCCTACGTCGAGGAGGGCAGCTACACCACCCACAGCCTTGAAGAAAGCCTCGGCTGGACGGAGGACGCCTACAAAGCCTTCGTCAAGAAGTTGGCGGGCAAAGTCAGTGGCTTCAGCGACCTCGTCGGCGTCTATCGTGACCACGCGCTGGCCTACGCCGCGCTCGTGCAGCGCATCGCCGCCACAGATCGCATCATTGACCAGATCGTCTACCAGTTGTACGGCTTGACGGAGGAAGAGATCGCCATTGTGGAAGGAGAGGAGGCTTAACGTGCGGAGGCCCCGCGTCCCTGCCGCGTCCCTCGCTTCTCCCCCGTTGCCTGACCCTCTTGGTCATCGCCTCGAGGGGCGACGCAAGTTCGCTCAGTCGGCCTTTAGCCGACTTCAGCTCTTAGCCTGCGATTCATCCGCAGTACAGACGGCGACCCGCGCCAGTAGCACGTTTGTTCTTGACATAAACCAAAAATGGTTACTGTCACAAAGTGTTCGCCACCTGGCCCCCTGGCTCCGAGGGGATTGTCAAATCCCCGCCTAACCGCCGGATTTAGCAATCCGGCGAGAGCCTGGCACGACATGGCGAATACTTTGAGACACAAGCAAATTCGTAAATGG
>CAZCAI010000260.1:0-4406 GCA_964496595.1 uncultured Anaerolineales bacterium | reverse complement strand
TTAATGGTTCCATTATACCAAAGATGACAAAAAATGAATTTCGAGCCAGCCTCAGATTGCAGGAGCCAGAAGCATGGTATACTAAGCATCAGCGGATTGAGCGGATTTAGCAGATGGATGGCTCAGGCCATAGAACTCATACGCTGATTCGCTTACTCGCTGAATCGCACATTCGCTCATTCGTTGACAATTTCAGGAGGCGCTGACGAATGAAATGGAACCCATTTAAGACGAACTACGTTGTGTTACAAGAGATGTTGCCACCGCAGGAACAGGCGGCAGTGGAAGATGCGCTGCAAGAGGCGCTGATGCCCGTCGCGCCTTCGAGGGCCTACGTCACACGCTTGGGCCAGGATTTAAAGGCGGCCGCGCGCAGCAAACAAGCGGCCAGACAAGGCTGGCTCCCGTTGGGCGTTGTAGGTGGAGGATTACTGTCCCTCGTCGGCGGTCTCATCGTGTGGCTCTTGGTACAGCGCAAGAAGCAGGGATCGCCGACGTCGATGGCGGCGGCGTAATCGATCCGCGGGCAATGAGGAAACATCGTGACATCGAGGGCCGCCAGTGATACTTGGTTTGATTCGCGTGAGAAATTAGAAGGAGTTGGCGCGTGACTGAGCTATCGAACGTCCATGACAGATTCTTCAAGCGGATGATCTCCCGGCCCGAAGCGGCGCGGGACCTGGTGATGAACTACCTCCCGCCAGAGGTAGCAGCGCTACTGGAACCGACGTCCCTAACATTACGCCGGGATTCGTTCATGGATGAGAACCTGGGAGAGCACTTTTCGGACCTGCTCTATGATGTTGACCTGAAAACAGGCGACGAGGCCTACGTTTATGTGCTATTCGAGCACAAAAGCTACGTGGAACGGCTGACGGCCTTCCAGTTGTTGCGCTACATCGTGCGGATTTGGGAGCAGGCGTTGCGAGAAGGGCACAGCCGCCCTATCCCGGTGATTCCCATCGTCGTGTATCACGGGCGCGTTGATTGGCGCGTCGGCCTGAACTCGAGCGACCTGTTCCGAGGGCCGGAGGCGTTGCGCGCCTATTGGCCATCGTTTGCCTATGAACTCTGTGATCTTTCGGCTTACAGTGATGAGGAGATCAAGGGCGAGGTCCGCCTGCGGGTGGGATGATTGCTGCTGAAATACATCTTCCGAGAGGATCTACGGGATCGGCTCCCTGAGATTTTGGGGTTGTTGCAAGAATTGACGGAGGAAGCGTCGGCGCTGGCGTATCTGGAGACCATTTTGCGATACGTCGCGCAGGCTGCGGATCACGTGACACGGGAAGGATTGCACGAGGCTGCGCAGGCAGCCTGGGGACAACAAGGAGATGAGACAATGAAGACCTTGGCAGAACAATGGATCGAGGAAGGTGTTCAAGAGGGTAAACAACAGGGCCTCCAGCAAGGCCTCCAGCAAGGGATGGAACGAGGCATGCGAGAAGGTGTTCGGGAAGGACTGCTGGCCGGCATTAAGCTGGGGCTGAAACTCCGATTTGGCGATGAGGGCCTGGCGATGTTGCCGGAAATCTACAAGATCGAAGACACGGATGTGCTGCGGACGGTGCACGAGGCGCTGGAGACGGTGCGCACGCCCACGGATCTGCGGCGCTTCTATCGAACCAAGCGCGTTAATGATGAAGAGGGCGAGGGTGTCGAAACCGGTTAATTGGCTGCGTGTAAAATAACGATGGAACTATTTGAACACAGTCGGAAAGAGGAGATGACGCGCGAAGCGCCATTGGCGGCCCGAATGCGTCCCCGCACGTTTGAGGAGTTCGTGGGACAGGAGAAGATCATCGGGTCGGGACGGCTGTTGCGCCGCGCCATCGAGGCCGACCGTCTCTTCACCTCGATCATCTTCTGGGGGCCGCCGGGCGTCGGGAAGACGACGCTGGCGGCCATCATCGCCAACACCACCGAGGCCCACTTCGAGCGGCTGAACGCCGTCCTGGCGGGCGTCGGCGATCTGCGCGAGTTGGTCAAGGCCGCCAAGAAGCGGCGCGCGATGTATGGCGCGCGCACGCTGTTGATGATCGATGAGATCCACCGCTGGAACAAAGCGCAGCAGGATGGCCTGTTGCCCGTCGTTGAGGATGGAACGGTCACGTTGATCGGCGCGACGACCGAGAATCCCTACTTTTCCATCATCGGCCCACTCCTGAGCCGCTCGCGCATCTTCCGCTTCGAACCGCTGACGTCGGAACAAATCAAGGAGCTGCTCCGCAACGCACTTGAGGATGAAGCGCGCGGCTACGGGCAACGGGAGATCGTGATCGACCCGGAGGCGCTGGAGCACCTGGCGTATTTGGCCGACGGCGACGCGCGCAGCGCGCTCAACGCCCTGGAACTGGCCGTCGAATCCACGCCGCCCGACGCTGACCGCCGATTGCACATCACGCTGGAGGTGGCCGAGGAGTCCATCCAGCAGCGCGCGATGCAGTACGATAAATCTGGAGATGAGCACTACAATACCATCAGCGCCTTCATCAAGTCCATTCGCGGCTCCGACCCGGACGCGGCGCTTTACTACCTGGCCAAGATGGTGCTGGCGGGCGAGGATCCCCGCTTTATCTTCCGGCGGCTCATCATCGCGGCGGCGGAGGACATCGGGCTGGCATCGCCGATGGCCATCAGCGTGGTGATGTCGTGCGCGCAGGCTTTCGAGTGGGTCGGTATGCCGGAGGGGCAATATCATCTGGCGGAAGCGACGCTCTATCTGACGACAGCGGCCAAATCCAACAGCGTTGGCGCCTACTGGCAAGCGCGCAAGGAGATCGAAGCGCACGGCTATCGACCGCCGCCGCGATACCTGCAAGACCCGCGCACGCTGCTCGAGCACGAGAAAGCCCAGGCGCCCGACTACAAATATCCCCACGACTATCCCAACGGGTGGGTGGCCCAGCGCTATCTACCCCCAGGCGTCCAGGCCGGATGGTATGATCCGACCGATCACGGCTTCGAGCAGCGCATCGCGGAACATCTGGAGAAGCTCAAACGTAAGAAGAAATAGCGGCGCGGCACTTTGTAACCTTGCCGTTTTGTTGCTTTGCTGCTTTTTTTGTAATTTCCCAAGGAGGGCCATAATGATCACCTTAACCTGGTACGGACACGCCGCATGGGGCATCGATATCGACGAGATGCACTTGTTGATAGACCCTTTCTTTGAGGGCAATCCTGTCGCCGAGGTGGCGCCGGAGGACATGGAGGCCGACTACATCATCGTGACCCACGGCCATAGCGATCACGTCGGCGATACCGTCGCTCTGGCGAAGCGCACAGGCGCCACCGTCATCGCCAACTTCGAGATCTGCAATTGGCTGCAAAATCAAGGCGTGAGAAAGGTCCATCCACAGCACATCGGCGGCGGATTTGAGTATCCCTTCGGCTACCTCAAGCTCACCATCGCAGTGCATGGCTCCTCGCTGCCCGATGGCAGCTATGGCGGGATGCCGGCCGGCGTGATGATCCGCGCGGACGCCGCTACGATCTATCACGCGGGCGATACCGGCCTCTTCGCGAGCATGGAGCTGATCCGCGAGGAGGGCATCGATGTCGCCCTGTTGCCCATCGGCGATAATTTTACGATGGGGCCGGACGACGCCTTGCGCGCGGTAAAACTGATCCGCCCGCGCATCGTCATTCCGATGCATTACGAGACCTGGGAGCTTATTGCGCAGGATCCCCATGCCTGGGCCAAGCGCGTGGAGGAACAGACCAAGACCCAACCGATCGTATTATCCATTGGCGAAACGTATACTGTGGAGTAAAGAACTATGACAGACCCCATTACCAATCGCACGGCGCAAATTTTGGCCGGCGCGGATGCCTTGCTTATTCCCATCAGCGAGATCTACGATATGCTTCAAGCTGAGGGCTGGATGGGATGGATCGACGAGGATATGTTCTTGCGCCTGCTACTTTCTGATAGTCGCTTCGACGTTGTCGAGGGCCTGGCAGGCACGGACATTCTGGAGATGATCTTGCCCGCCACGTTCGCGGATCATCGCTGGCTCAGCGGGCCGCGCGTGATGTTGCGCAGTCGCGTCACCTCGCCGCGCGCCATCATCGTTGACGAACTGGACAATCTGGCCGAGATGAACGAGGCGCTGGAGATCGCCTGGCAGATGTACGCTGCCGACGATCCAGAGATTCGAGCCGAACTGATCAATCTCCTGATGATGGCCGACATGTTGGAGCGCGAGCTGAAATATGCCTTAACAGAAGATGCCCTTGATCCTTTCGATCTGGAGGAGGATTTTCTACCATCATCTAATAGCAGTAAATTTTAGTAAAGCTTGGGATGGTTCAAGAGATAGCAGAAATCGGTTTGCACTTTTATTTTGCATAGAAGATTCCTATCTTTGAAAATAGATGCCTGGCGAATAAATTCGCGGCTACAT
>CAZCAI010000259.1:3011-4443 GCA_964496595.1 uncultured Anaerolineales bacterium | reverse complement strand
GGCGTCGTTGGCGAGATCGCCCACGTCCCAGCGCGCCCACAGGCCGCCGGGGCCGACGGCGTTCGGGAAGGGGTTGGCGTAGGCAAAGGGCGCGGTGATGGGGAATGTGTTGCTGATCCAGACGTCGTTCTCGTAGCCGCCGAGGTTGGCGTAAGTCAGCGTGAAGGAGGCGATGCTGCCGGCGGACACATCCGGCACGTAAACACTCGTGAGTTCCAGAATGGGCGGCGTCTTTCTGATGACGACGGGCCGCGTCTCGGTCAGCACCCCCGCGATCTCCAAATCCTCCCGCAGCGTGGTGGTGAGCCAATCGCACGGCTCGACGTGGAACCACTTGGTGACGGTCACAATCTCCGGCGGGCCGGCCACGCCGATGATCTGAAGCGATCCGGCGCCGGTGACGATCTGCCCCACCGGTGGATAAACGTCCATCCCCACCAGCGCGAGCCGCTCCGGGTCCCAGCTCTCGGTCAGGGTGAAGGGATCGACCGCCGTGATAACGTCGGTGATCTTGATGACGTCCGACAACTGCTTGGTGATAGTAATATCGGGGTCATAGCGCACGCCATCGATCCACTTGGCCCAGCCGGGTGCAGGCGATCCCTCTCCGCCGGGGGCCTCGCAGCGCGTGGTCTGATCGCTGGAGAAGTCGGTGACCCACACCTCCGCCGCGCCTTCGATAAAGGTCACGCCGCTGTTGTAACCGCCCTGACCGGGGCAATCGAAGGGTTGAATGTCAGTCCCATCTTCGTAGGTGGCGTGCGTCATCGTATACCCATTCTGACAAGTCAGATCGGTCAGCACGAGCGTGGTCGTGTCCCAGCTTGAGTGATAGAGCCGCTCATTCTCGGCGTCGTAATCGATCCCTAAGTTGTCGTCTGTCACCTTCCAACCGGGGACGGTGCAGGTCGCGACGGTGCGCCACGAGTTGGGCGTCCACAGGGTGCCGGTCCTGGTCAGCACAATCTCGTAGACGAGGTTGTCATCGTAGGCGGCGGTGGCGAAGTAGCGGGTGGGATTGCCGGGCACAACAGCGACGTCGATGATGCTGTCGATCTTGGAGCCGTCGGAGCTGTCGTTGCTGCCTATCTCATTGTCCATCTCCCAAGCGTTGAGGATGTTGCCGTCGGCGTCGATCTCCACGATATTATCATCAGCGTAGGAGAGGTCGCCGTTGTAATCGGGCAGGAAGTAGGTGTCCGCGACGAAGTCGTAACCGACGCCGGTGCGGTTATCGATCTGCCAGGGCCAGCCGCTGTTTTTGGTGGATAGGGCTACGCTGAATAGTAATGTGTGATTGACGGGATAGTCCACATCGTAGATGGTAGGGTTGTGGCTGCTGGATTGGCTCTCGTGGGCGTAGCGCACGTGATTCCGGCCGGGATCGTAGACCAGGCCAATGGTGGAATACGACCAGGTGTTGGTAAAGACC
>CAZCAI010000259.1:0-2911 GCA_964496595.1 uncultured Anaerolineales bacterium | reverse complement strand
GGCGCCGGCATCCACGCGGGGAGGACATCCAAGGCCGGTTCTGGCCTGGGGACAGCGGCGACGACATCGACGCGCCCCGCGAATCCGGCCAGGGGGGCGCTCAATAGCGTCGCCGCCAAGACCAAATGAATAAGATGCAACAGTTTCTGTGTCATCGCATTTACGCGAGCCGTTCTCCTGAAATCGCCGATCCCGGCGGCTTGGCAATCCGCCCTACGTGGACTGGCGTCCTTGGATCAGCGATGCCCAGCGCAAGCGGGAGAACGGCCCACCTCCTCCTTTAACGGGCTATCGCGCTGATGCCTGAATAACACAAAGCCATAAAGCCACAAAGCAGCAAAACAGCAAAACGGCAAAACAACAAAACAGCAAAACAGCAAAACGACAAATGGAACATCGAGTCGTACGGATGCTTGCTATATGCACAACACACGTTGTACGTCTTCGATCAGAAGTTGCGCACCACCAGCGGCAGATAGATGGTCTGCGGGCGGATGGTGAGGGCGACGTTGATGTAGCTTGGGGAATTGGGGTCGTTGCTCGTGATGCGGAGTACCGTGGCGAGCGTCCCCGTCGTCAGCCCGGTCGCGTCGAAGCGAAGGTCAAGCGGCGTCGCGCCGCCTACCGCGATGTCGCCGCTGGTCGGCATAACATGCAACCAATCCACCGGCGGCGTCTCCGTCAGGCTCCACGTCAGCGCCGCCGTCCCCACATTGCTCAAGATGACCGTGCGCGTCATCACCGCATCCGGCGCCAAAGCGAGGGCCACCGCCGCCGAGGACACCGCGAGATCGGGAATCAGCGTACTGACCTCCAACGTCGCCAGGACATCGACCTCCGGACGGTGCGAATCATTGCTCGCGATGCGCAGCGTGGCCGTGTACGTCCCGGTGGTCAGGCCGGTGGCGTCGAGATCGAAGATAACCGGCGCCGTGTCATCCGGCGCGATCATCCCCGATAGCGAAGTAGTGGTTATCCAGCCGGTCGGCGCCGGCCCGGTGATGATCAACGTCCAATCCAGATTGGCCGCGCCCGTGTTGCCCAACGTGAGCGTGCGCGTCGTCGCGGCGTTGGGCGCCAGCAAGGCAGAAATGGCGTCCGGCGTCCACGTCAGTTCGGGATAGGCCTGCACTTCGACCTGGCGGGTGGCCGTGTAAACGCTACAGAGATTTGTGGCCGTCACTACGACGGGGTAATTGCCCGGCGCGGTGTAGATATGCGCGTGCGGATTGCCCTCGCCGCCGCTATCATCGCCGAAATCCCATGTGTAGGTGATGGGCGGACTGCCGGACGCGGTCCCGGTGAAGGTCAGCGTCTCACCGACCGACGCGGGCATCGGTGCGTAATAGAAGTTGGCCGCGCCGATGGGCAGACATTCGACGGTGGTGGTATCGCGAGCGATGGCCGTCAACGCATCGACGGTGGCCGTGATTGTCGTGACGTCTACTTCAAAGGGCAGCGTATCGGTCGGGACGGCGACCTCGACGCGCACCGGCGCGGACGCGCCCGCCGTCAACGTGAACGGCCCACTATCCAACAACGTCGCCCAGCCCCGGCTGCTCCCGACCGCCACCGCGAAGGTGTCCGGCCCGTTGCCGGTGTTGGTCACATAATGCGTGTAGCGGATAGCGCTGCCGGCGGGCACAGATGCCGTGTGATCCGGGCCGACCGCGACGCCCGGCGAGTAGGTGGCATGCGTCGTGTCGGTGACAGTGGCCCCGGGGCCGAAGCCGCCGAGCGTGCGGGCCGTGAGCGTCGTCAGGTCAGAGAGGCCGCCGCTGCCCGCCGGGATGGCGACCTTGACTTGCACGATCATGCTTTCACCCATAGCCAGGGTGTACGGCCCGGGATCTAACAGCGTAGCCCAGTCGCGACTGCTCGCCAGCGACAACTTGATGACGTCGGTGCTCGCGCCGGTGTTCTGCAACGTGTGCTCGTAAATAATCGTATCGCCGGGATCATACGTCTCGTCGTGATCCGGCGTGAGCGCGACACCCGGCTCGAAGGCCGCCGTGACATCGTGGACGGCTACCGGCCCCGCGCCGCCCGTGGACGTCGCCGTGACAATGGTCGTATCGAATTTACCCTCGCCATCGCTGGGGACATCCACCCGGACGCCCACACTGGTCGCCGCGCCGTGGCTCAACGTAAACGGCCCGGTATCCAGTAACACGCCCCATCCCGCGCTGGTGGTATAGGTCAGAATGAAAGTATCCGTGTAGTTGCCGGTGTTGGTGAGCGTGTGGCTGTAGTTATAGGATGTGTCGCGCGCCGCGCCGGTGGTCACCTCGTCGGCGACGAAGATCGCGCCGGGCGCAAAGCCCACGGTGGTGGTGGCGGTCGCTGTGTCGAAGACGGCAGGATCGGCGGCGGAGGTGGCCGTGACGATGGCGATGTCGGAGAGTGTGCCGCTGATCAAGTCGCCGGGGACGGTCACCGTCACGCTTACCTCGGTGGATTCGCCCGCCGCCAAGGCCAACGTCCCGGTGTTGACCAGCGTCGCCCAGCCGCGACTGGAGCTAAAGCTGAGGGAGAAGGTGTCTGGGCCGTCGCCCGTGTTTTCGAGCGTGTGCGTGTAGATGTGCGTCGCTTCCGGCGGCACACTGCGCGCGTAGTCGGGCGTGAGCGCGACGGCGGGCGTGTGCGTGGCCGTCGTCACATCGGTGACCACCGCCGAGAGAGCGCCGGCCTGAGATGTGGCGGTGAGCACGGAGGCATCCACCAGGCCGCCGGAACCCGCCGGCGCATCGACCCGGACGGTCAGCGTCATCCCCGCGCCCGCGTTCAGATGATACGGGCCGAGATCGAGCAGCGTTCCCCACCCCTGACTGCTGGCAAACTCCAGGTCGAACCCATCCGGGCCGTTCCCCGTGTTCGTCAGCCAGTGGGTGTATGTGACGGCGTCCCCCGG
>CAZCAI010000258.1:0-4466 GCA_964496595.1 uncultured Anaerolineales bacterium | reverse complement strand
TAGCGAAGTCGCCCTGCGGCGACTGAGTTCTAACCGGCGAAGGCCGGTTTCGTAACTGTAGCCGCGAATTTATTCGCCAGGCATCTATTTTCAAAGACAGGAATCTTCTACGAAAAATAAAAGTGCAAACCGATTTCTGCTATCGCTTGAACCATCCCACAGAAATAGCCAACAAACCTCGCGCCTCTTGCAAATCCGCCGTATCCAACCCCTCCGTAAACCATCCGTAGACCTCGGACAACTGCGTCCGCGTGACCGCCGCCTTAGTCGCTGGGGCGGCGGCCTGATACAACCGGCACAAGCTCATCGCGGCCCGCAGTTCCCACGCTTTGGCGGATTGTTTTTGCGCCACGATGAGGGCGCGTTGGAAACACGACGCTGCCTCGTCTGGCTTACCCAGCGCCCGCAAGGCTTCGCCCTTGAGGCGTCGCAGCTCCGCTTCGAAGAACCGGATACCGGTGGCGTCGATATGCCCCAGCGCCTGGTCGAGGATGTCAAGCGCGGCCGCGGGCTGGCCGAGGGTCAGGTGGGCTTCAATGGACAGCATGAGTTGTTGCAATCGCCCGCCCTTCGTGCCGCTCGCTTCCCATTCTCGGATTGCTTCTTGTATCTGGGATAGGCCGTCCGCGTCGTGATCAGCCACCACGCGCAGCCATCCCTGGAAGAGCGTGATCCAGAGTTGAAAGAAACCCGGCTCTGCGTTGGATCCCAGGGTGTCCATGCGCTGCAATGTCGCGCGTAGAGCCTGGGCATCGCGCCGGAGTTGCTGGACGGTCAATAAGCCATGCCCGAGCGCCAGCCACAATGAAGGGGGGTGGCCCAGCGCGCGCGCGAGGGCGAGGGCCTGCTGACTCCACGCGAGTGCTTGATCCGCATACCCTAGCGCCCACAAGGTGTACGTCAGCCAGACCCGGCTGCCTACCCCTACATCGGTCATTGTCAGAAGCAGCAATGTCGGTGCGTGCGTGTCATAAAGGTCAATCGTTTGCTCCAAGTATTGACGCGCCGGGTGCAACGCTCCCCTAAATAAATAGCCCGACCCCAGCGTATAGTGGGCAAAGATAGCGGTCTGCGCCTCTTGTGTGGCGTGGGCCAGACTGCGCAACTGTTCGCCAATCGCAATAACCTCGTCGGGGTGACCGCGCGCCAGCTTGGAACTGCCGAGCAATTGCAGGCTGCGGGCCAACAGCCCAGGATCCCCTATGCGCTGGCACAACTCGTAAGCGCGCTCAACCGCTCGCGTGCGCTCCGGCGTGTCCCACCCATGGGCCTGGAGCACCGTACCCAGGGCCAGTTGTAGTTGCGCTTCCTGTTTTATGTGTTCCGGTGATGTTGCCAACTGCTGGAGCAGGGCCAACCCGTGCGTCAGGAGCCGCAGTGCTTCCTCTGTGGCTGCCAGATGGATGGCGTGTTGGATTGCGTGGAACAGATACGGCACGGCTTTATTCGCAACCCCACCCAACTCGAAGTGGCGCGCCAGGATCAGGCTAATGTCGGTCGCGTGTTCTCCATACAAGGCTTCTAATGTTTCCCCGATTTGCAGATGCAGTTGCGCCCGCTTAATGGCGTCCAATCGGTCGTAGAGATGCTTCTGGAACAGAAGATGCCGGAAGCGGTAACGCGCCAGGCCGGCGTTTACGCCCACCGGTGTGACCAGGTAATGATGTTGGCTGAGTGCGCCGCTTAACCGCCGGCTGACTTCCGCTTCGGGTAGACCCAATACTCGCGCCACAACCTGGATGGTGAACTCGGCCCCCTCGACGCTGGCGACTGCCAGCATGCTTTGCCATGCGGGCAGGAGGCGGCGGATGCGTGCGGCGATCACCGCCTCCACCCGCGCGGGGAGGATGTCCCACGCGATTTTGCTGCCCGCTACCCAGAACCCGCGCGCGTCGCGCACCAGGTCGCCGCGCGTCTGCATCCCGCGCAGCAACTCGATGGTGAATAGGGCATGGCCCCCGGTGTGCTGGTAGAGCGTCTCCCGGAATGCGGCGTCCAGGAGATTCGGTTCGCTGTCCAAAAGTGCATGGATAAAGTCCTGACCGGATGCTTGCGTCAGATCAATCTGGATGTCGCCCAGATAGCACTGCAGGTCCTGTACCAGCGCAGTGAGCGGCTGGCGCTGCGCCTCATCCTGGGTCTGCAAATAGGCCGGGAAGACGCGGCTCGCTGCGAGCGCGTCGGTGCGAAACGCGGTAAGTAGCAGCAGCCGCTGTCCAGCCAGATGGCGGCCCAGGTGGAACAGCAGGTTGAGGGAATCCTGGTCAGCCCACTGGGCGTCGTCCAACAGCAAAAGCAGAGGGCGCCGCGCGGCAACG
This sequence comes from uncultured Anaerolineales bacterium, assembly GCA_964496595.1. Taxonomy (GTDB): domain Bacteria; phylum Chloroflexota; class Anaerolineae; order B4-G1; family SLSP01; genus JAAAOZ01. Next base: position 2,148 of record CAZCAI010000258.1, on the reverse strand, counting down.
ACCTGCAGCGCGCGTGTGATGGGATCGAACAGGCTGGTTTGTGCCAGGCCCGGCGCGCCTATGGCCGGGCCATCATCGGTCAGTAGTGAGAGCAACGCGGGGCTGTGTTGCCTCAAGAGTTGTGTGACCAGCGGGCGCACTGCGGCGAGGCGCTGAGTTTGTAGAGGGGACAAGGACGAGCTGGCGCCGGGATCAGGGCGCGGCGGGGCGCATAACTGCCGCAGCATTTCGAGAAAGGGCCAATAGGGATCGCCCAGACCGGTGTAGGCATTGCCGCTGCCGTTAAGCTCCAGCAGATCGCCGTGCTCGGCCACCGCGCGCCGGGCAAACGCCTCGATCAACGCGGTTTTGCCGCTGCCGGATTCTCCGGTAACGAAGCGCATCTGTCCTTGTCCTGCCAGCGCCAGAGTGAGGGCTTCATCCAGGCGGGCCAATTCGCGCGTGCGCCCTACAAAGGCTGGCGGCAGCGGCGCCAGAGGTCCTGTCCCCGGTTTCGTGTGGCGTTGGGCTGCTGCGCCGCTCAGGGCGCGCGCGGGCCGCTCCCCAGAGAGGCTGCCGCGCGTGGCGCGGATCTGTTCGTACAGTGCGGTGGTTTCCGCCGCGGGGGAAATGCCTAACTCCTGCGACAACTTGTTCTCGCACACCGTATACTGCGCCAATGCCTCTGGGCGGCGATCATCCCGCGCCAGCGCCTCCATCAACTGACGATGCGCCGCCTCGCTTAGAGGTTCCAGCGCAATTTGCCGTCGGGCATATGTGGCCGCCTGCGCAAATTCACCGCGCAGTAGATGATACTGCCCCAGATAGCTCAGCACGTCCAGCGCCTGCAGGTGGATATGCGTCCGTGTGAGCAGCAGCCATTCTTCAAACGCCTGGCTGTTGACTTGTAAGGGCGTGCTCATAAATTCACCCCGATAGAGCGCCATCGCCCGGGTCAGTGTTTGGGCCTCGGCTTCGCTGATCTGCTCTGGGGGCATCCACGTGCACATAGCGATCCCGGATTGAAAATCTGCGACATCGCTGGTGACATCACTGGCGGGATTGAGTTGCAGCGTTTGCCGGGTCGTCAGAAAGAACGGCGGTGAGCCTTTCCCCAAAAGCTGCCGCAGGCGCCAGAGCGCCTGGCTCAAGTTATGGTGCGCGTCCGCCTCCGGGAATTCGGGCCACAATAGCCCGACCAACATGGCGCGACGATGCTCGCGTTCCGCCTCCACGGCTAAGTAGGCCAGCAGCGCGCGCATCTTGTCCGTCCTGAAGCGCGGCGCCGGCTGACCCCCCAGGGTGACCTCAAAATGGCCCAGCAAGTTAATGGCTAAATGTGTCATCGTTATTCACCTTCGGAAACAGAAGCTTGGCATCCAACATCCAATATCTAGCTCCCAGCTTCCAAATTTCCCCCAAATTCGGTTTGGTGATAGTCAGGTGATAGTCAGGTGATAGTCAGGTGATAGTAGGATATTATCCTAACTGTATGTTACCCAAAAACGGCGTTCTCTATAAAGCCTACTTGTTGCGTCTATGGGCCGATAGCCCCGATACACCCGTGCGCGCGGCCCTGGAGTGCGCCCGCACCGGGGAGCGGCATCCCTTCGCAACCATGACCGACCTGGTGGCGTTCCTGGAGTCCGAGGCGCAGGCCGCACCATCGCCAGCGTTCTCCTTTGAGAATACTGAAGATGGAGAGGAAAGTCAAATGGAGGGTATGGAGAATGGGGAAAAATAATGAAAGTATTTGTACAAAGGAGATAGCAGCACTTGCAGAAGTTTTGTGATCCGCGATTCTCCATTCGCCATTCATGATTCTTAATTTAAACAGGAGGAGTTGAGATGCAATCGAGGAATTTACTTCGTAACGGACGTTTTTTCTTGGCCTTGGCCCTGGCGTTGGGATTGTGGCTGCTGATGCAACCGATGACCGCCCGCGCGGAAGCCATCACCGTCACCAACACGCTGAATGACGGCGCGGGCAGCTTGCGCGCCGCCATCGCCGCCGCTGCTCCCGGCGATACCATCGTCTTTAGCGACACGCTGGCCGGGGAAACGATCCTTTTATCCAGCCGGTTGGAAATCCAAAAGTCGCTGACGATTGACGGCTCGGCATTGACAGAGCCGATCAAAATCAGCGGCAATAATAGCACGCGCGTGTTT
>CAZCAI010000257.1:0-4475 GCA_964496595.1 uncultured Anaerolineales bacterium | reverse complement strand
ATCTACATTGCCGGTCCCGGGATAGCCGCCCTGAATGTCGCTATAGGTGAGGGATGGGTTACCGCTATTGTCGTTGTAAATTTGCGGCGAGCCACCCGTGGTGGTGGTATTTCCCCACAAGATGCAGTTCGTCAGCGCGGGGGTGGCGCTGCTGCCCCAGGTATACAATGCGCCGCCTCCCCAGTAGGCGCTATTGCCGATAAAGCTCACGTTCTGCAGCGTGGAGCCACTGCTCTCAATGAGCATAGCCCCACCACGGCCGTCCGCTCGGTTCCCGATAAAGAGCACATTGGTAAGCGAGGTATTACTTTGGTTATTGTACATCCCGCCCGCGTTGAAGGAAGCTGTATTGTTCTCAAAGGTGACATTGGTCAGCGTCGCGTTGCTGTTTGACCGGTTGTATAGCCCGCCACCGCTCCCCCCCCCCTGGGCGGCGTTGCCACGGAAGGTGACATTGGTGAGCGCGGGGCTGCTGCCGAAGTTGTACATCCCGCCGCCATTGTAGGCGCCGTTGCCGCTGAAGATCAAGTTCGCCAGCGTGGGACCGCCATTTTCGTTGACCATGCCGCCGCCATAAGTAGGCGCAGGATCGCTGTAGGTAACGTTGCCGCCGGTGATGGTAAACCCATCCAGGATGGTGGTGCTATCTACGCCGTTGCTCCTGACCACATGGTAAGCATCATTGGTATTACGGCCCCCGCTTCCGTCCAGGTCGCCGCTCAAGATGGTCACATTCGTAGTCCAGTCGCGCGCGTCCCGGTCGGTTTCCGTGCCAGCGAAGCCGCCATAGACGGCCACCCCATTCTTGAGTTGGAACGTCGAGTCGCGCGCGCCCGAGGGTCCAGGCTTGTAAACGCCGGCGGCCACCCATACTTCATCGCCGCTGACCGATACGGAGATGGCCTGGCTCAAGGTGCAGGCGGTGCCCCAGGTGTTACACAGGCCGCTCGTCAGACCGTCAGTGATGGCATAGCGCGTTCCAGCCGTGGAAAAAACATGCATGTTGAAACTAGCGGCGGCGGTAAGCGCGCCATCTGAAACCGTCACCGTGATGGCCGAATTCCCCTGGGTGTTGGTGCCCGTAAACGTCAGCGTGCGGGTAACCCCTGTACCGCTGACCGCGAAGTTCACCACCGGCGCCACCGACAAGTTGCTCGACGCTATCGAGAACGTCAAAGTATCAAGCGACGTATCCACATCGCCCACCGTGAAGTCGAGACTGGTGACGGCGTTGACCGCGGCCAGGTGGTCAAGGATGTCGGAGATGAGGGGCGCATCATTGACGGGGGTGACCGTCAGCGTGAAGGCGGCGCTGGCCGTGCGGTCGCCATCCGAAACCGTGAGGGTGATCGCGGTTTGCCCAAACTGGTTGAGTGTGGGGGTCAGGGTAATGGTGCGCGCAAGGTCGGTCCCGGCCAGCGCGATATTGGACAAGGGAACCAGCGCCGGATTGGAAGACTGGGCCGAGACGGTGAGCAAGGCGGCCGGTGTATCGCTATCGTCCACCGTAAAGGCGATGGCCGGGGTCGGGGTGTCCTCCGCGGTGGTCTGGGCAGCAATCGGCGGGATGGTGGGGGCCGCATTGCCGGTCTCATACGCGCCCATGTCCGCCACCCGGCCCTCGATGCGCGGGCGGCTATCCAGATCGTAGGGCATGGTTTCTGAAGTATCCCCGTTGCCGTTCACGTCGCCGGCGTCGGCGGGTAATTGCGCGTTGCTGCCCGCATTGATCACCGGCGACCCCGGTTGCTGCCGCGCATTGTCGTCCAGGCTGCCATAGATGGCGTCGGCCCCATCCGCGTCGGTGAAGAGCGGATCGGCGTCGAGATTGCCGCCCCCGTCAGTGCCCAGGGTGGCGTCCCACAAGCCGCCGGCAAAGGCACCCTGAATATCACTGTAGAGAATGGTGACAGTCGAGGTCAGGTTAGCCATTTGCGTCTGCGCCGCCGCCGTGTTTCCCCACAACACGCTGTTGCGCAGCGTCAAGGTACTGGAATGGTTATACAGTCCACCGCCGCTGACGCCGGCCGTGTTGCCGCTCAAGGTGACGTTGTACAAACTCAGGCTGCCGCCGCCGACGTTAGCCAGGCCGCCGCCGGTCGCGGCGGAATTCCCGCTAAAGAGCACATTGGACAATAACGGTGAACCGGCGGCGGTATACATCCCGCCGCCGCTCTCGTCGGCGGTGTTGCCGATGAAGGCCAGGTTCGCCAGCGTGGGCGAACTGCCCGCGTTGTACAGCCCACCGCCCAGGTTGTGGGGCGCGCTGCCCACGGCCCGCCCGCCGGTAATGCTGAACCCGTCGAGCCGCGCGCTGTTGGCGCCGGTCAGCACGTGGTAAGCGTCATTGGCGCTCAGATCGCCGCTCGCATCCAAATCGCCGCTCAAGAGGGTTGGATACGTCAGCCAGTCGCGGTCGGCGCGGCTGCTGCCGTGGCTGTTGAAGCCGCCGTAAACGTTCACCCCGCTCTTGAGTTGGAACGTCGCGGTCAGCTCGCCGGAGGCGCCCGGCGTGTAGGTCCCGGCGGCCACCCAAATCTCATCACCGCTGGCGGCCTGCCCTAGCGCGGTCTGCAAGCTGGGACAGGCATCGGGCCAGGCCGTGCAGCCATTCGCGGGTGCGCCGGCGGCGTCCACGTACCAGACCGCGCCGGCTTCATAAGCGCCCAGATCCAATCCGTGGATCAGCCGCGGGCGACCGTCGAGCGCGTAGGGTATTTTTTCAGTGACATTTCCATCCTGATCCATGTCGGTCTGGTCGGCCGGCAGCCAGGCCAGGGTCCCACGGTTGATGACGGGCGAACCGGGTTGCAGGCGTGCATCGTCGTCGGCAGTGCCGTAGACGTTGTCCGCGCCGTCAGCATCCACGAACAACGGGTTGTCGGAGGTGATATCGGTCCCCCAAGAAAAATCATCCTGGATGGTGTTGTTGACGATGACGCTGTTTAGCGGCGGATTGTCAAAGTGATTAATCTGGTGGGCGCGGTAGATGCCGGTCGTGGTGGTATTGCCCCACAGGATACTATTCCTGAGCGTGATGCGGCTGCTGTAGGCGATAAAGATACCGCCGCCGCCGTTCACGCCGGCGGTATTGCCGGTGAAGGTGGTATTGATGAAGGTTGTATGGCTGCCCAAGCTGTAGTAGGCAATTTGAGCGCCGCCGCCGCTGTAGCCCTGGGCGTGGTTGCCGTTAAATAGAACGTTCACGAAACTGGAATAGCCACCATGGTTCTCATAGAAGCCGCCGCCGGTGTCCCCGGCTGTGTTACCGCGCAGCGTCCCGTTCACAAACGTAACAGCGCTGTGGTCGTTGCTCATCAACCCGCCGCCGCTTTCCTCGGCATAGTTCTGGTGGAACGTCACATTATTCAAACGGGGCGTGCTATAGTAATAGACGTACATCCCGCCGCCCTTCCATTCGGCATAGTTGTTGTTGAACGTGACATTATTCAGCGTCGGGTTGGCGAAAAAGGCGATTTGCATGCCGCCGCCATCCACCGCCCAATTGTTGTTAAAGAGCACATCCTGCAATGTGACCTGTCCACTTTGTTCAATCGCCAGCCCGCCCCCCCCGCCTCCGGGAACCGTGTTATCGGTAAACGTGATCTGGTTCAGCGCAGCCGCCCCGCCCACCAGTGACGCCCCGCCGCCGTACAACGCCGTATTGGTAATGAAGGTGACATGGGTCAAAATGGGAGCGCCAAACTGAAAATAGGCGCCGCCGCCCATCTGCCGGGCATAGTTGTGCGTGAAGATGAGATTGCTCAACGTTGGGCTGCCATTGACGCTGTGCAAACCGCCGCCCCCATCGCCGGGCATACAGCCAACGTTGGCGTTGCCGCCGGTGATGGTGAAGCCATCCAGCATGGCGGTGGCGTCCACGCCGGAGGCCGTCACTACATGCAAGGCATCGGCCCCCGTGTGCCCGCCGCTGCCATCCAAGTCGCCGCTCAAGATGGTCATGTTGGCGATAAAGTCCCGGTCGGCCCGTCTGGTTTCCGTACCGGCAAAGCCGCCATACATGGCGACGCCGCTTTTGAGCAGGAAGGTGGCCCCGGTGTTGCCGGAACTGCCGGGGGTATAAGTTCCGGCCTGCACCCACAGTTCATCCCCCACGGCGGCGACCGAATTGAGCGCGTACTGAAGATCGCATGGCGCGCTCCAATCGCCGCCGCACGCGCCCGCAGTCGCGCCGGTGGGCGTCACCCGGATGATGGTCCCCGCGCTGCCATACGCCAGCGCGGCGTTCACGGCGGCCTGGGCGTCAATCGTGCCGTGGCCCCAGTCATGGTTCGGGCCGTCGGTGTAATTGCCGCCGCAGTTGGAACCGGTCTGTCCGGTGAGGGGCGCGGCGGTATCAGCGATGAGTTGCGCCGTCAGCGCGACCTTTCCCCGCAGGGTCGGATTGGCCTGCCACATCAGCGCCACCAGGCCGGTGACGTGCGGGCCGGCCATACTGGTGCCATCCAGGGCTA
>CAZCAI010000256.1:2439-4483 GCA_964496595.1 uncultured Anaerolineales bacterium | reverse complement strand
GGAAGGAATCGGTGCGGGCGCTGCCGGGGTAGTAAGTCCCGGCCGCCACCCAGACCTCGTAGGTGATGGCATCATTGGCGTTGGTCACGGCCAGGGCGTCCTGGACATTGGTGAAAGCCTCGGTCCAGGAGAGGCCGTTCGGCGCGGAAGGGGTGGCGTCCGCGTCCACACAGAGTACGGTGGGGTTGGTGCCACCGCAGGCCCACGCGGTCATCGGCTGCATGAGCAGCCACACGCCTAGCGCCAGGAACAACGCCAGGGGAAAACGTCCGTTATGAAACCAGTTTTTTGTGTGCATCATGTTTCCTCCTGTTGAAATTGCGAATTATGAATTGCGAATAGCGAATCATAAATCACAAAACTTCTGCGAGTCCTGGAGTGTCCTTTGTGAACGTCTGTATAACCACTTGCGTTCCCTATTCCTCTTCCTCCCACTGACTTTTTCCCCGATGTCCAGTACCCTCAAGGGACGCCGCCGTGCGCGCCCCCTCATCGGTCTCAGCCTCCAAGAACGCGAATAAATCCGCCAATTCGGCGAAGGCATGGCGCTCTCCCGTGCGGGCGCATTCCAACACCGCGCGCCAGGGCGCCGCCGGGCCGTCGCGCCACAGGCGCAACACGTAGGCCATATAAGGATAAGCTTGCCGATCTGACATGTGCTCTATTATAGAGAGCTACTGTCAACACAGTATCAACAAACCGTGGATTTTTAGAGGGAAATTGGGGTTTTTGGGAAAAATGGCGCGTTTAGACATCGCTGTCTTGGGACCTTTTACTGTGACGTTGGCCGGTCACCCCCTCACGGGCTTCCGCACGGATAACATGCGCGCGCTCCTGGCCTATCTGGCGGTGGAGCAGGCGCGCGTCCACCGCCGCGCCAAGCTGGCCGAGCGGCTCTGGCCCAGGGTGAACCCCAATACACTCTCATAATGTCTCCTTCTGAGTGAATAAAATGCGCTCTCTACATCTGAAAAAGGCCGCCTACCACCGCGCTGCTCGCGCGCGGTGGTAGGCGCATTCACAACCCCCGCTTCCTAATCGCGTAGCACGAACGGCAAGTAGGTAGTGTAAGGTTTTACGGTGATAACGACCATATCCGGCGTCACATCGGCCACCCCCAGTCTATCCGTCACAGCGAGGGTGAAGGTCAACACCGTGGGCATCTCCGGCGCGTTGAAGGTCGTGCGACTCATCGTCGGCGTAAAACTCACCGCCGGGCCGCCGACTTGCATCCAACCGTAGGTTAGCGGCAGATGACCGTCCGGGTCACTGCTGGCGCTGCCATCCAACGTCACGATGGCCCCCGGCGTCACCGTTTGATCGGCGCCAGCGTCGGCGACCGGCGCGGCGTTCTCTGTCTTGAGAGTGAACGTCGCCGTCACCGCCTTGTCCGCGTCCAGCGCGAGTTGCGCCGGATTGTCGCTGCTTTCCAGGTCTCCCGACCATCCCGCGAACTGCCAGCCCGCCGCCGGACTCGCGCTTAAGTCAACCGATGTACCGGAGAGGTAACTGTGGACGCCCACGTCCGGCGTGATGACGCCGTTGCCCACGACCGTCATTGTCAGCGTGTAGTACGTCGGCGGTGTAGAAACAAATGTGGCCGTAACCCACCGGTTCGCCGTCAGCGTCACCGTCGTCTGCGTGAGGACGCCGCTGGCATCGCCCGTCCACTGGCCGAAGTACCAGCCCGCCTCAGGCGTCGCCGTGAGCGTGACGACATCCCCGTGCAAGTAGATCGTCTGGCTCGGTACGCGCGTCACTGCGCCCTGCCCCACGCGATCCACCGTCAGGATGTACTCGTTCAGCGCAAACGTCGCGCTGATGGTGTGATCGGCGATGACATTCGAGAACGTGTAGCTGGTGAGCGCGCCCTGCACGACGCCGTCCACGCCCACATCGACAATGTGATAGCCCGCGTCCGCCGCAATGGCGAAGGCGAAATCGCTACCATGAGCTACGGTCTGTGCGGTCCCCGGCGTGATGCGCCCACCCGCGCCCGCCGTCGGCGTGATGACGTAGGTGTTGAGCGCGAACGTCGCGCTGA
>CAZCAI010000256.1:0-2339 GCA_964496595.1 uncultured Anaerolineales bacterium | reverse complement strand
CGTTCGCGAACGTGTAGCTCGTGAGCGCGCCCATCGAGACGCCATCCACGCCCACGTCGGCGATGTGATAGCCCCCGTCCGCCGCGATGGCGAAGGTGAGGTCGTCGCCGTGCGTCACCGTCTGTGCGGTGCCCGGCGTGATGCGCCCGCCCGCGCCCGCCGTCGGCGTGATGACGTAGGTGTTGAGCGCGAACGTCGCGCTGATAGTGTGGTCGGCGGTGACGTTCGCGAACGTGTAGCTCGTGAGCGCGCCCATCGAGACGCCATCCACGCCCACATCGACGATGTGATAGCCCGCGTCCGCCGCAATGGCGAAGGTGAGGTCGTCGCCGTGCGTCACCGTCTGTGCGCTCCCCGGCGTGATACGCCCGCCCGCGCCCGCCGTCGGCGTGATGACGTAGGTGTTGAGCGCAAACGTCGCGCTGATGGTGTGATCGGCGGTGACGTTGAGGAACGTGTAGCTCGTGAGCGCGCCTTGTGAGACGCCGTCCACGCCCACGTCCACGATATGATAGCCGGTATCCGGCGCGATGGCGAAGGCGAAATCGCTGCCACGAGCTACGGTCTGCGGCGCGCCTGGCGTGATGCTCCCACCCGCGCCCGCCGTTGGCGTGATGACATAGCCCTGGATGACGTGGAAGGTCGCCGTGGCGCTGCCCGCCTGGAATGTGCCGCTGAACGCGGCGGTATTCGTCACCGGCTCGCCATAGCTGCCGGTGTGCGTCACCGTGAAGGTGAAGGTAAGCGCGGTATGGGCGGTAAGGACGCCGCTCCAAGTGATGTCGCCGTCGCTTTCCACCGCGCCGGGGTTGGCGAGCCAGCCGCCGAAGGCCAGCGACGCAGGCAGCGTGTCACTGAGGATGGCGGCGGTGTCGCTGATGGCGCCGGCGTTGCTGAGGGCGAGCGTGTAGGTGACAGCGCCGTGATAGGGCGCGTCAATTCCGGGGACGACGCTCTTGGTGAGGCTGAGGAGCGGCGTCGCCTCGAATGCGCCGGGGTCGCAGGCCGCGCCCTGGGGCCGCGCGATGCCGCGCTGGTCGGCGGTGACGGTGCAGTTGGCCGCCGGAATCGCGTCGATCGCCGGGGAACTGGACAGCAGCGCCAACGTGGGCGTCTCCCCCCCGTTATCGGCCAGCGGGCCGAGCAGCGGGTCGCCGGTCATCAAGCCGGTGGCGTTCTCGTTGCACGACCCGTCCGCCACCCAGTTGTAAGCGTTGGCGTTGATCGTGCCCGGGAGCGTGCTGTTGTCGCAGTCGCCGCCGGCGTTGTCCGCGAAGAGCGAGCCGTAGGCCGCCAGCGTGCCGCCCATGTTGATCAGCCCGCCGCCCGTGATCGCGGTATTGGCCGCCAGGGTGACGTGGCGCAGCGTCAGCTCGCCGAGGTTGTTGGCGAGCCCGCCGCCGGTCAACGTCGTCGCGTCGCCGTTGCCGGACAAAGTGCTGTTCGTCAGGTTCAGATACGCGCCCTTGTTGTATATCCCGGCGCCGTTGACGGCGGTGTTGCTCGCCACGGTGCTGGCCGTCATGCTGACTACCCCCGCCGACTCCAGGTAGAGGCCGCCGCCGGACTCCGCCTGATTGTGGGTGAGGGTGCAGTCCGTTAGCGTGGTTATGCCATCGTAGATACTCATCCCGCCGCCGATGACACTGATTGAGCTACTCATGTCGATGACCTGGTTCTCGGAAATAAGGCTGCGGGTGATGGTCAGGACGGTATTCTGATTGTGAATTGCGCCGCCGCTGGTGGTGGCGGTGTTGCTGACAAAGAGACTGTCGGCGATTTCGGCCACCGTGCCGTAGTCGTAGACATAGAGCGCGCCGCCGACGCTCGCCTGGTTGTGATAGAATTCGCTCTCGTAAACCCTGAGGCGGGTGTCGTAATAACTGTAGACGGCGCCGCCATGGGTGGCGCTATTGTCCGTGAGACGCATCTTGTGAAGCGTGAGCGTGCCGGCGTTGTGAATCGCGCCGCCGTACTGCTCATAACTCAGATCGTAATGCGTCGCATCCGCGTGCATCAGCGTGAGCTGGGTCATCGTCACCGTGGCGGCGTCGCCAATGATGAACAGCCGCGTGGCATCGTTGCCGCTGATGCGCACCTGGTCGCTGAGGCCCCCGCCGTCGAGGGTCAACGGCTTTGCAATCGTGATCATTTCGGTCAGGGTGATGGTCTCCCCGGCCAGGGCGGGCGCAAAGGTAACGACGCCGTAAGGGCAAGCGCCGTTTACTGCGCTGCGCAGGCTGCCGAGGCCGCTGTCGGCCGTGTTTTGCACGGTGATGGCCGGGGCGCAGGCGATGGTAAAGTTCGCCGTGGCCGACCCGGCCTGTAACATGCCGCTG
>CAZCAI010000255.1:0-4490 GCA_964496595.1 uncultured Anaerolineales bacterium | reverse complement strand
ATCCGGGCTAAGAGAGCAAAGCCACCTTCGGTGGCTCGATGTATGAGCCTGTAAGGCTTTGTTCTTTTAGCGCGGGGACTTCTATCCCCGCGCAGCGAGAGCAAAAACTATTCCTAAATCAATTTTTTAGAGTCCATGATAGGAGGAACTAACCAATGGCAGCACTTGAACCCAAACGAACGTGGCAGTTGTATGCAATCATCGGCGCCGTACTAATCGTCTCGTTGCTCGTGGCCCTAGTGGGCCGGCCTCCGTGGCAGGAGGCGCTCATCCGGTGGGGCGCGCTGGCCGGATATCAAAGCGTCTTTCTGGCCTCACTCGCCTCGCTCTATTTGGTGGAATTGACCAAGTACTTCGGACGGCGTTTCATCCCTCTCCACCACACCTTTGCCCGGATCGCCTTCTTCACGCTGTTCCTGCACGGCGGGCTGGTGGCCTGGCGATTCGACAACCCGTTCGTCTTTATCCCCCGATTCACCTCGATGGAGAACTTCGTCCGCTTCGGCGGCGCGCCGGCCCTCTGGCTGATCAGTCTGGCCGCGCTGGCCGCGTGGCAGCGCCAACGCCTGCGCGATCAATGGCGGGCCATCCATTGGCTGAACTACATCGCCTTCCTCTTGGGCACAATCCACGCGCAGATGTTGGGCGGCAGTTTCCAGTACCTCATCGTGCAGATCATCTCCATCGCGATGGCCGTCGCTTTGGTGGCCGTCTTCGTGACCAAGCGCCTACGATAGCAAAAGCGCCGCAATCGCAGCAAAGCCTAAGCGCACACGTTTTACGCAATACGTAATACGAAATACGTTTTGCACCTCGTACCACAACATTTTCACATAACATTGTTCAATGTAGTTTGTCATTCCCATCGGAGGTCAAACCAACTATGCCAAAAATCACTATGATCGGCGCGGGCAGCACGGTCTTCGCCAAAAATCTATTAGGCGATATCCTCAGCTTCCCGGAGTTAGCCGCATCGACCATTGCGCTGCACGATATCGACGCGGCGCGCTTAGCGACCACGGAGGCGGTTGCGCATCGCACCGCCGAGTTGCTGGACGCCCACCCCACCATCGAGGCCACGACGGATCGGCGCGCGGCGCTCGATGGCGCGGATTATGCCATCAATATGATCCAGGTCGGTGGCTACAAGCCGGCCACGGTCACCGACTTTGAGATTCCCAAGAAGTATGGGCTGCGCCAGACCATCGCGGATACGTTGGGCATCGGCGGGATCATGCGCGCGCTGCGGACGATTCCCGTGCTGCTGGAGATGGCCCGCGATATGGAGGCCGTCTGCCCTGATGTGCTGCACCTCAACTACGTCAACCCGATGGCGATGAACACCTGGGCGCTGAATCGCGCCAGCGAGGTGACGACCATCGGCCTGTGCCACAGCGTGCAGGGGACAGCGCAGCAACTGGCCGCCGACATCGGCGTGCCCTTCGAGGAGATCAACTACGTCGCCGCCGGCATCAATCACATGGCGTTCTACCTCACCTTCGAGCGCCACGGGGAGGACCTCTATCCGCTGCTCCATCAGGTGGTGGAAGAAGGCCGCGTGCCCGCCTGGAATCGCGTCCGCTACGAGATGCTGGAGCGCCTGGGCTACTTCGTCACGGAATCGAGCGAGCACTTCGCGGAGTACACGCCCTGGTTCATCAAGCAGGGCCGCCCCGATCTGATCGAGAAATATAACATCCCCTTGGATGAATACCTGGGCCGCTGCGAGGCGCAGATCCGCGCCTGGAACTACGCCGAGGAGGCGCAGGCGCATCCCGACGCCGATCACGAGGCGATTTTGCGGGAGCGCCTGGCCGATATCGAGGTGATGCCGGGGATGATCGAGCACATCGTACACACGTTCGAGCAGATGGACGAGGTCACGCGCAGCCAGGAGTACGGCTCGCGCATCATCCACAGCCGGGAGACGGGCGCGCCGCGCGTGGTCTACGGCAACGTGCCCAACACGGGCCTGATCGACAATCTGCCGGCGGGCTGCTGTGTGGAGGTTCCCTGTCTGGTGGATAAGAACGGCGTCCAGCCCACGCACATCGGCGCGCTGCCGCCGCACTTGGCCGCCCTGATGCGCACTAACATCAATGTGCAGGCGCTCGTCGTCGAGGCGATCCTGACGCGCCGGCGCGAGCACATCTACCACGCCGCGATGTTAGATCCGCACACCGCCGCCGAACTCACGCTGGATGAGATCTGGTCACTGGTCGATGAGCTGTTAGAAGCCCATCGCGATTGGCTGCCGGATTGGATGACGAGGGGGGGCCACAGATGACCTTACAGCAACGAGTCACCACAGCCTTCGAAGAGCGCTGCGGCGCGGCGCCGGCCTTCGTGGTGCGGGCGCCGGGGCGCGTCAATCTGATCGGCGAGCACACCGACTACAACGATGGTTTCGTGCTCCCGATGGCCATCGACCGCGCGATCTGGATCGTGTTGCGCGCCCGCGAGGATGACCGCGTCCGCGTCGCCTCGTTGGATTACGAGACGACGGCGGAGTTCGATCTGGACGCGCTGGAAAAGGGCCAGGGCTGGGCCGAGTATCTCAAGGGCGTGGCCTGGGCGTTACAGGAGGCGGGCCACAAGCTGCACGGCTGGGAGGGCGTGATGACGGGGAATGTGCCGCGCGCGGCAGGACTGTCGTCCTCGGCGGCGCTGGAGATGGCTGCTGCGCGCGCCTTCGCGGCGGTCTCCGACTTCGCCTGGGATCCGGCGGAGATGGCGAAGTTGGGTCAGCGCGCCGAAAATCAGTGGGTGGGCGTCAACTGCGGCATTATGGATCAGATGATCTCCGCCGCCGGGGAGGCCGATCACGCTCTGCTCATCGATTGCCGCTCCCTGGCGACAGAGCGCGCGCCGCTGCCGCCGGAGGCCGTCGTCGTGGTGCTGGATACGGCGACGCGCCGAGGGCTAGTCGATTCGGCCTATAACGAGCGCCGGTCTCAATGCGAGGCCGCCGCGCGCTTCTTCGGCGTCCCCGCCCTGCGCGATGTCAACCTGGAGGAATTTCGGGCGCGCGCAGATGAGCTGGACGCGATCACACGCCGGCGCGCGCGCCACGTCATCACCGAGAACGCGCGCACGCTCCGGGCCGTCGCAGCGATGCGCGCGGGCGACGCCGACGAGGTGGGCCGCCTGATGCACGCCAGCCACGTCAGCCTCCGCGACGACTTCGAGGTCTCCAGCGACGCGCTGAACGCGATGGTCGTCAGCGCCTTGGAGGCGCCCGGCTGCTACGGCGCGCGGATGACGGGCGCGGGCTTCGGCGGATGCGCGGTCGCCCTCGTCCAGGCCGAGGCAGCGGAAGCCTTCGTCGCACAAGCTGCGGCAGGCTATCGCGCCCGCTATCGCGCTCGCACCGATATCGAGCCGAACATCTACATCTGCCGCGCCACCGACGGCGCCGCGCTGGTGTAGCGCGCCTGGAATTTAGGAATTGGCGGATGGATGAGGGCGCTGTGTCCTGGAGCCTGAATTAACGCCATAACTCTCTGAGATCATTACGCGATCAGTTGGCATAGCGTCAGGGCACGCCGTTTGCACCATAGAAACGCAACAGGCCCCCGGCGTCTGTAAGACGCCGGGGGCTTGAAAAATCCTCATACAATCCCAATCCATGCGAACAATTCACGGCTTCTGTAAAATCACGATCTCCTCTTTTATCGCTTTCCCCGAGCCTGTCGTCCCTTTGCGAACGCGCCATACTAACGTATCTAACACTTGATAACCCAGACGTTCGGCAAGCAACGCTAAAATCTCGCCGGTCGGTGTGTAGGTGCGCAGATACGTCCGCTGATCCCCTACGACGTAAGCGCACTTTCCGCCGCTCCTTAAGACAGGTAACAGACTCTCCAAATGTCGATGCATGCCGCCGAAATATTCCTCGATGATACGAGGATAAATTTTTGCAAAGCCATAGGTCTTACCGGCCACTTTCTCACGGAGTTCATCGGCAATAGCTTGCACCTCCGGCACATCAGCGACGTATCGACCATCATCATCTGCTTTATAAAGGCCCTTGCTATGCGAACGAACCATCGTCTTTTTGACGCGCTGAAGGCTCTTCCTGCCGTGGACGTAGCCCAAGAAAACCAACTCGATGCGGGTCTGACGGGTATAATCCTTCTCAGTAGGATACGGCGGCGACGTGATGACAGAATCAACGGCTTCAGCTATACCATTTTCACGAAGTACATAGTCGCAGACCCTTGCATCCCCTTCGATCACTTGGATGTGACTGTCTGCGATCTCATCCGAAGCAGCCAACTCCCGAACCACTTCCAGATCCGTAGCCATCTTGCTAACTTTTTCAGAGAAGGCTTGTAGAACGTTGGCATCTTCTTTCTTGCCGGAGACATAGATTTCCGGCCCAAAACTGACATTGGCGGCCGACTCCACCAGAATCGAAACTAAAGCAATTTTCGGCATGGTTCAGGTTAGATTAACACATTGCCCCCAGGCCACTTTGTGCCAGAATG
>CAZCAI010000254.1:0-4507 GCA_964496595.1 uncultured Anaerolineales bacterium | reverse complement strand
CGCTTTGTCTATTTGCCGCTTTGTCTATTTGTCAATTTACCCATTCTCAAAGGAGACATTATGCGAATCGCCGTTTCAGCAGAACAAAACCAAGGATTAGAGAGCATCGCCGCGCACCACTTTGGGCGCTGCCCGTACTACATTATCGTCGATGCGGACGATCATCACATCACCGCCGTGGAGAGCATCACCAACCCCTACTACCAGGCGCACCAACCGGGACAAGTCCCCGCCTTCATCCGCGAGCAAGGTGTGGATATGATGGTCGCCGGCGGGATGGGCCGCCGCGCCATCGCGCTCTTCCAGCAATATGGGATCGAGGCCTACACCGGCGCGGCGGGTACGGTGCGGCGCGCGTTAGAGCAGGCATTGGGCGGCCAGTTGGAGGAGGCCGCGCCCTGTGGGCACGATGACCATGATGAGCACAGCGAGCAGACAGAAGAAGACCACGAGCGCCACGATGAGGCGTCGGGCGAGATCCGTCGCCTGAGCGAGGAGGTCGGCGCGCTGCACCAGCAGATCGCGGAGGCCGCCAACGCCTTAGACAAGCTCACTCAGGCGTAGCGGCGATGATCACGCTCACGTGGATCACCAATGATGAAGCCCCCTCGCCCCTGCGCGCCGAACACGGCATCGCCTTCTGGATCGAGACGCCGGACGGGCAGATCCTCTTCGATACCGGCGGCAGCGGCGAGGCGCTCACCCATAACCTCAAGGAGCTTGAGCGCCGCCCCCAAGACCTCGACGCCGTCGTCCTCAGCCACGGCCACGACGATCACACCGGCGGGTTGGACGGCATCCTGCCCCAACTCCCCGCCGGCACGCCGCTCTACGCACACCCCACCCTCTTCCGCGAGCGCTACTCCCGCCACGAAGGCGTCTTAGAAGCGCGCACTATGCCACTCTCGCGAGCGGAGGTCGCCGCGCGCATGGATCTCCGCTTAGATGCAGCGCCGCGCGAAGTGCTGCCCGGCGTCTGGACCTCCGGCGAGATCACCCGCCGCCCCCACCCCGAAGGGAGCAGCGCGCATCACTTTATCAAGAGTCCCGAAGTCAAAGGGGAGTACATGTCCGATCCCTACACGGATGATCTCTCGCTGATTATCCAATACGAGGAAGGGATCTTTCTGCTCTGCGGATGTTGCCACGCGGGCCTGCTCAACACCATCGAGCACGTGCAACGCAGATGGGATCATCCCCTGATCGGCATCGCCGGCGGGATGCACCTCGGGTCGGCCAGCGAGGAAGTCATCGACCAGACCGTGACCGCGATGAAGGCAATGGGCGCGCTGCGCTACCTCTGGCCCGGCCACTGCTCCGGCGACGCATTTCAACAGGCGCTGGCCCAAACCTTCGGCCCGCCCATCTACCGCCCCGGACAATCCGGCGGAAAACTCTCCCTCACATAAAGAACTTGTAACTTTCAACCTGCAACATTCAACTTTTTTTACCGAGGAGAACCCTATGCACATCACCGTCGCCAGCGGGAAAGGCGGCACCGGCAAAACAACCATCGCGATCAATCTGATGCTGAGCATCGCCGAGATGGACGCCGCCGCCCGCCCGCCCGAACTGGTTTTCTTAGATTGTGACGTCGAGGAGCCGAACGCGCACCTCTTTTTGAATCCCCAGATGGAACGCGAGGAGCCGGTCGGCATTCTCGTGCCGGAGGTCGATGCCGAGGCGTGCACGCATTGCGGCGCCTGCGCCGAGGTCTGCGCCTACCACGCCATCGCCGTGATGGGCCAGCAGGTGCTGGTCTTCCCGCAGCTCTGCCACGGCTGCGGCAGTTGCGCCTACAACTGCCCAGAGGGCGCCATCCGCGAGGTGCTCACGCCCACCGGCACATTGGCCTGGGGCCGGATCGCCACGTCGGGCGCGGAGATCGCCTTCGGTCACGGCGTGCTCAACGTCGGCGAGGCAATGGCCACGCCCATCATCCGCCAGCTCAAGCAGCGCTCGCTGCCCCAGGCGCCGGAAGCGCTGGCCATTTTGGACGCGCCGCCCGGCAACGCCTGCCCCGTCGTCGAGACGATGCACGGCAGCGATTTCGTGCTTCTGGTCACCGAGCCGACGCCCTTCGGACTGCACGACCTGCGCGGCGCGGTCGCGGTCGCGCGCGAGGAGCTAGGTCGTCCCGTCGGCGTCGTCATTAACCGGGAAGGCGTGGGCGACGAGGGCGTGGCGCGCTTCTGCGCCGCGGCCGACATCCCCATTTTGATGCGCATCCCATTGGATCGCCGCATCGCCGAGGCCTACGCGGAGGGCATCCCTCTGGTGAACGCCCTGCCGGACTATCGGGCGAAATTTCTGGAGATGTACCGCCGGATTCAAACGCTAGTCTCAAGCGACCCTTGCGAAGGTTAGGCAAATGTCCTTTGAAAAGTTACCCAGGGCTAAACCATCAAATCTTAGATTTGCAAATCTCTCTGCAACCTTTGCAAGGAAGGAGATGACACAATGACCCCAGACCCCAAGCAACTGGTCGTCCTCAGCGGCAAGGGCGGTACCGGCAAGACCAGCGTCACGGCGGCGCTGGCCCACCTCGCCTCGCAGGAGATGGCGATGAGTCTGGCGGATGCGGATGTCGATGCCGCGAACTTGGAACTGGTCTTAGGGCCGGAGCGGGAAGCGACGCACGATTTCGCCAGCGGGCTGCTCGCCCACGTCGACGCGGCAACGTGCATCGCGTGCGGGGAATGCGCAACCGCCTGCCGCTTCGACGCCATTCATCCCACGGCAGAAGGTGCCGCCTACGAGGTCGATCCCGTCGCGTGCGAGGGCTGCGCGGCGTGTCACTATCGCTGCCCCGTGGACGCCATCGAGATGACGGAGCCGGTCGTCGGGCAGTGGTTCGTCTCCCGGACGCCCTACGGCCCGCTCTATCACGCGCACCTCTTCGCCGGCGGGGAGAACTCCGGCAAACTGGTCACCCTGGTCAAGCAGCAGGCGCGGTTGCGCGCGTTGGATGACGAGCTGCCGCTGGTGTTAGTCGATGGGCCGCCGGGGATCGGCTGCCCGGTGATCTCCGCCCTCTCCGGCGCGACGCTGGCGCTGTTAGTCGTCGAGCCGACGCCCGCCGGCGCCCACGACCTGGCGCGCATCCTGGAGTTGACGCGCCACTTCGAGATACCCGCGATGGCGCTCCTCAACAAGGCGGATCTGAGCGCGCCGCGCGCCGCCGAGATCGCGGACTTCTGCGCGCGCCAGCAGGTGCCGATTGTGGCCCGCCTCCCCTACGACGCCATCGTCACCGAGGCAATGGTCAACGGCCAGGCCGTCACCGCCTACACGGATGGCCCCGTCGCCCAGGCGCTGCACGAAGCCTGGGCCGAGATCAAAGCGCGGTTAGAATTGACCGCGGCATAATCTCTCGCAACTGGATATAACAAGCATCACCTGGCATAAGCAACGGCGGCGACATTTTATGTCGCCGCCGTGAAGTTTGGAACTCTACGTTTTACGTCTTACCAATCCAACTCGTCGAAGTCCTCGAAATCAGAGGGGAGGCTCAACGGGCTGCCCGCCTGGATTTCGAGATCGCCCTCGTAGACGATTTCCGGCGCTTCGTAAGGTTGTGTGGGCATGGGTATCTCCTAACCTGGACGAACCAGAACCAATAAAGGAAGCCGATGGCAAATCCTTGCACAGCGAGCAAGGATTCTATTGGTTAGGAGCACACGACTGAAATGCTACACTAACCCAACCGCCGCCCCCGATTTTCTGGGGGCGGCGGTGTGATGCCGGTTAGACGGTGATAGGCTTATTGGCCGTGCGTCACCAGCGGCAGATAGACCTGGTGCGTCGCCCCATTGCTGACGGCGGCGGAGACGTTGCCCGCCCGATCCACCACGCGGGCGTAGACCGCGCCGCTATCTTGCAACGCCCATAGGATGTCAGTCACGCGCCCGGTGATCTCGAAAATCTCGTAATCGGAAAAGTCCCGGCTATGACTGACCTGCACCTGCGCCACGCCACTGTTGTCGTCGCTGCTGGTGACGCGGAGTGTGACGTCCTGGCCGGTGGAGGTCCGCAGCCGTTGCGTCGTGGTGGTGAGAATCTCGATCCCCACGACCATGGGTGCGACCGGATCGTAGATGATGTCATCCTGGATCGGGCCGTACTGGCGCCCAGCCGCGTCGCGGAACAGCGCGTAGACGCTGCGCGGCAGCACCAGGTCGCCGTAGGTGTCCATTGTCCAGCCGTCGTAGGTCGGGTCGTTGGCATTGACAAACAGCCAATCCGTACTCTCCCCGAACCCGCCGTCATTGCTGAACTTGACGCGGGTGACGGTATCATCATCATATTGGTACGTGAGCGTGACGGTGGGGATATTGGTGTACAGCGCGCCGTCGTTGATCGTCAGCCGGTAGCCGGGACGGTGCTGCGCGACAGCGGTGAGCGTATAGATCCTGCCCACGCCATCGTCGAGAGACGCCGTGTTGGTGATCACCGCGCCGCTGGCGAGATCGTCGGTCACGACCACGCTAAAGCTCAGGACGACGGG
>CAZCAI010000253.1:0-4540 GCA_964496595.1 uncultured Anaerolineales bacterium | reverse complement strand
AAGGGGGCGCCATCCCAAAAGCAAACGCCCCGCAGATCGCGCGATCTGCGGGGCGTGAATTTGGCCGACGGTACGCAGTTAGTCTTCTTCGCGCGCGCCTAGCTTTTGATCCAACATAAAGAGGCCGTTGGGGCTGTCTTTTACCATCTCGAACATCTCAACTAAGCGCGTGGCGTTGTCCTCTTCCTCGACCTGCTCGTCGATGTACCATTGGAGGAAGACCTGCGCCGCGTAGTCCTTCTCCGCAATCGCCAGGGCGTAGAGATCGTGGATGAGGCTCGTCACCTTCTGCTCGTGCTCGTAGGTCTGCTGTGCTATATCTAACGGGGAGTCAAACTCCGCATCGGGCTGCTGAATGGCCTGCAAGATCACCCGCCCGCCGCGCTCGTTGACGTAGTGGAAGAACTTCATTGCGTGCTCGATCTCCTCTTCCGATTGGACGCGCAGCCAGTGCGCGTAGCCCGGCATACTGATGTCCTCGCAGTAGGCCGACATCGCAAGGTAGAGATAGGCGGAGTAGATTTCCGCTTGAATCTGGTCGTTGATGGCCTGTTCCAATTTCTCACCAAGTTTCATCGTTTTATCTCCTTGAGTTGCTTAAATTTGGGGGTTTTCTGGCGTTTGGACTACCAGCGTCCACTTTCCAACCGCTGTTGCAGGAGATGGATCATCTCCTCGATAACTGCGTCCATATCTTCCTCTATTTTTCCGACGGCAGATTGCTCGAGAGTTTCACAGAGGTAAGCGATCCAGCCCGCCCACTCCTCCGGGGGAAGGTTGGACAGGGCGGTGGCCGCCGTGTGCATCGCGCTTTGGACTACGGTTCGCGTCACCATATAGGTTCACCTCTCAGTTTGTTTTGTCATTTTATCAGTACCTCCTCATTATAAGTCAGATTTCATCAGGCGTCAAAAGCTCAGCAGATGGGGCAAACGAAGCAGTTCCAAGGGGTCTGAGATGTACGAGGTTGCGCGCTACACGGTTTGACACGCACATCAACCCCAGCTTCGGTTGCCTTGAACATGCTTCAGCCGGTTCTGAGGCAGCGAGAGCGATTTCTCCTGTCGATCTGCTTCGAATTCCCAGATGGAGCAGATTTAAGCAGATTGACAAGGTGGATGCTCTCGCTATACTCTTTTGTGTGCAGATGTGTGCAGATTCTTATCGACCGATGGTACGGAAAGCGTGGAGATGTATCTGAGACGCTATGATGCTATAATAAGAGAGACTCTTCAGGGATTTGTCGGGTGCAATCGTACTATCCCCACCCACCATCCTGTAACGACGTAAAAAAGGTCTGCGATCCCCACAAGCGCGCAAATCTACGCTCCTTTCAGGGATATCCAGGGAGTTGTCCGGAGAAACCCAATAGACCCATAAGAGGGAAGCGTAGGCTAATTGGTTAAGGTCGTTCCAAGAAAACAAATCTCCCAGAAATGGACGGTTCCCTGAGAAAAAAAGTTCGAGTTTGGTAGGTCTCAATTTCTGAAACTACCCAAGGAGGACAAAAAGGAGGACAAAGATGGTGGAACAATTGACGATTACGACAAAAGACAGCGCACTACTGAAGCCTCTGATCACCTCAGCGTTGGATCACGAGAAGAAAATCTTGGCGATGGGCATTGCACGGACGCATGCACGAATCGAGGTCTTTGAACAAACCTACGATATGACATCATCGGAATTTGAACATCGCCTGCATACAATGACCCTTGCTGAAACCCCAGATTTCACAGATTGGCGCATGGAACTTGAGACGCTGTGTCTGCTAGAAAGCCAGTATCAGGCGATAGAAGAGGCATATCTTGATTGAAGCTTACACGTAAAGCCTCCTCGACATTATAGAACTCAAAACACGTAAAATCTTCAGGCTTTCCAACTTTCAACTTGCAACCTTTAACGTTCAACTAGTCTTATGAGGAGACCCAATGACGAATCAACTGGATTATTTCTTTCAACCTGACGGCGTCGCCGTGATTGGCGCCAGTCGCGATCCGGCGAAGTTGAGCTACGGCGTGGTGAAAAATCTCACCTCGCACGGCTATCAAGGCCCGATCTATCCCGTCAATCCCAAGGGCGGCGAGATGTTGGGCCTCAAAATCTATCCCAGCATCGCGGAGGTGCCCGATCCGGTGGAGTTGGCCGTGATTATGGTGCCCGCGCCGTTTGTGCCGGATGTTATGGAGGCCTGCGGCGAGCGCGGCCTACCGACCGTCATCGTCATCACCGGCGGCTTCAAGGAAGCGGGGCCGGAGGGCGCCGAGTTGGAGCACTCGCTCAAGGAGATCGCTGCCAAGCACGGGATGCGGATGATCGGCCCGAACTGCGTCGGCGTGATGGACACGCATCTCCCGCTGGATACGACCTTCATCACAGAGATGCCCGACGCCGGGCACATCGGCTTCGCCTCCCACTCCGGCGCGATCTGCGGCGGGACCATCGATTGGGCGCTGAGCGTGGGCGTGGGCTACAGTCGCATCGCCAGCCTGGGCAATCAGGTCGATGTGGACATCGCGGACGGGATACGGATGATGTACGACGACCCGCACACGCACGTCATCAGCCTCTATGTCGAGGGGCTGCCCGATGGCCGGCGCTTCGTCGAGACCGCCGCCGAGGTCTATCGCGAGAAGCCCATCGTGATGCTCAAGGCGGGCCTCACCTCTGCCGGGACGCGGGCGGTCGCCTCGCACACGGGCGCACTGGCCGGCAGCGGTCGCGCCTACGAGGCGGCCTGTCATCGCGCGGGCGTGCTGGTCGTCGATTCGCTCCAGGAGCAGAACGACGTCGCGATGGCGTTGGCGACGCAGCCGTTGCCATCGGGTACGCACGTGGCGCTGTTGACGAACGCAGGTGGGCCGGCCGCGCTTGCCGCCGACGAGTTGGACCGTCAAGGGCTGACGTTGGCTAATCTGACCGCGGAGACCAAGGAGAAGCTTCTGGAAGTGACGCCGCGCGGCACCCAATTGGATAACCCCGTCGATATGTTGGGCGGCCCCCAGGCGCGGATGTTCGAGGATGCGATGGACATTCTCCAGGCCGATCCCGGCGTCGATATGGTGATGGCCATCTTCGTCCCGCAGGCGATCACGCCGGTGAAGGATGTAGCGCAGCACATCCTGGCAGCCGCCGAGCGGATGGACAAGCCCGTCGTCGCCTGCATGGTCGGTGGCGAGAGCATCCCGGAGGCGGTGAAACTGCTCAATCACGGCGGCGTTCCCTTCTATCAGGACCCCAACCGCGCCAGCCAGGCGCTGGGCGGGTTGTGGCGCTACCAACAACTCATCTCCCGTCCCGATCTGACGCCGACGCCGGTCGCGGGCGTCGATGCGGAGCAGGCGCGCGCGCTTTTGCAAGCTGCTTGGGATAAAGCCGGAGGGCAGGAGAACGGCGGCCAGCTTTTCTTGGATGCGGAGGCCGCCGCCCAGGTGGCCGCTGCGTATGGCATCCGGGTGCCTGCGTCCCAATTGGCGGCCACCGCCGAAGAAGCCGTTGCCATCGCGGAGAAGATCGCGCGGCCGGTGGCGCTCAAGCTCATCGCGCCGGACGTCGTCCATAAGGCGGATGTGGGCGGCATCGCGTTGGGCCTCCAGGGCGCCGATGAGGTGCGCGCCGCGTTCCAATCGATGGTCGATGTTGAGGCGGGCCAGCAGGCGATGGTGCAGGAGATGGCGCCGGAGGGCCGCGAGGTGATCTTGGGCGCCCAGCGCGATCCCCAATTCGGGCCGCTGCTGATGTTCGGGCTGGGCGGCATCTACGTGGAGGTCTTCAAAGATGTGGCGTTCCGCCTGGCGCCGCTGGCCGAGCATGACGCGCAGGAGATGATCGCGGAGACGGCGGCGGGCCAACTGCTGGCCGGCGTGCGCGGGGAAGCCGCCGGCGACCTCGCCGCGACCGTCGATACGCTCCGCCGCATGGGCCAACTCGTGCACGACTTCCCCTGCATCGCGGAGATGGACATCAACCCGCTCATCGTCGGCGCGGAAGGGGAAGGCGCGTGGGCGGTCGATGTGCGGATTGCCATCGATTCAGCCGTTGGCGGATGAGGATCTACCACTCAGCAGATAAGAGCAGAGGGATGAAGGAGGGATGACGGATGGAAGAAATACAAGTCTCCGATTTTGAGAAGAATATTTACAGCGTTATCGACTCGATCATTCGCTCTCGGCAGCCTGTGCTGGTAAGCGATGAAGGAAGATTTCTGGTGAAGATCGTGCCCCTTTCATCTCCCAAACAAACGTCGTGGTTAGGGTGTATGAAGGACAAGGGCAAGATTACGGGAGATATTATCGCTCCAGCAGAAGAGATGAATGCATGGGACGTGTTATCGCAATGAGATATTTATTGGATACACATATATGGCTCTGGGCGCTTCTGGCTCCCGGAAGGTTGGATGACGATATTATCCAGGCGCTTGAAGATGAGGAGAATGAGTTGTTCATATCTCCGATTACGGTATGGGAAACTCTAATTCTGGCGGAGAAAGGCAGAATCGAACTCACACCTTCGCCTATTGAATGGATAGTGGAAGCTCTTCAAC
>CAZCAI010000252.1:0-4600 GCA_964496595.1 uncultured Anaerolineales bacterium | reverse complement strand
ATGATCAAGATTGCGTTTGCGTGTCGTTTTATCATATCCAAGATTATACCGCCTTAGCCCCAGACGGCCAAAAGTGCATTTTTAAGCCGCCCTCCTGGCCCCCTCATTTTCTCCTGCGAGAAGCCACGTTTTTTTTGACGCGCATTTTCGCTGTGGTATACTGATTCAGTGGCCCCTCATCTGAGAGGCAATGAAAGTTAGCAACGAGGTATCATCTTGACCAGTTGTCCAGTTTTTACACTCTCGTACAAGACAGAGACATTTA
This sequence comes from uncultured Anaerolineales bacterium, assembly GCA_964496595.1. Taxonomy (GTDB): domain Bacteria; phylum Chloroflexota; class Anaerolineae; order B4-G1; family SLSP01; genus JAAAOZ01. The sequence continues at coordinate 4,335 of CAZCAI010000252.1, read as the reverse complement.
GCTTTGAGATCCACTCCCCAGAGCCGTCGCCCCCAGAATGCCCACAAAAATCATGGGGGGCATTCCAAGTATCACGGGATGATGACTCCGACGCCAGCGCGCCGCTGGTTTTTGTCCGCGATCCAGACCTCGGATTGGCGAATATCCAGGTGCGAGAACAAACGTCGTATGACGTCTGGCTCAAGTGGACCGGGGATGAAATTCCGCAAGTCTTCATTGGGGAGCAGGATATCTCCAAGGCATTGAAGCATCAGGGCAAACAAGCCTATCTCGCGCTGAACTGGGGAAATTACGTCGGCGCATCGACGCTGCGGATCTGCATGGATGGGTGCGAGGTTGTCAATATCCCTGTCGAAGTCCGCTCGCGCAAGATGGGCTATCTGAACGATTACCGCGTGATGCTGGACGACATCAGCGAGCGACTGGCGGCGTTGGTGTTCGATTACGGCTCTCCAACCAGCGTGTACGCGCAACGTCGCGCTCAGGATCTCCACATCGCTTACCTCGATTACCTCTTTTTGCGGTATCTGATGGATGACGCGCGGGTGCCGTTGGCCTTTCGATTGGTAGCGGCTGATCCGCATCGGACGACGGTGCGTGAGGCAATCTGGCAGGACGTGTCGCAGGCGCGCAACGTGACAGCGCGCTCAGTTTATGCGATGGCGGCGCATCCCGAACACTTGGCGCGTCCACATCGGCGCGTCGCGCCCGCTTTGCAAACGCGCTTAGCGGGCTACGTCCCGCAACAAGTCCTCGATGAGCGCGTCATCACGACCTTCGACACGCCGCCCAATCGCTTTGTAAAACACTTTATCATCCACTTGATTCTCAAGCTGCGGGAACTGGAAACGTGTTTTGCGCCGGATGCGCGCAGTTTCGCGCTCGCCGAGGATTGCGCGCGCTGGCGACATACCCTGGAGTATCTGGCGCGCGCGCACTTCTTGGAAGAGGTCGGCGCGATGCACATCTACCCGGCGGGATCACAAATCCTGCTCAAGCGCGAGGGGTATCGTCACCTGAACGATTACTACCGGCGCTTTTTGCTCACGGGCAAGGTGATGTGGGAGGGCTTTGAGGAACTGCTCAAAACGCCCAACAAGGACCTGGCGACGCTCTACGAATATTGGGGGTTCTTCCAACTGCTCGACGCCGTCGCCGCAGCGGTGGGAGCGACCATCCAACCCAGGGATTTTGTGGTTGAACAAAACGGCATCTTCCGCGTCACCCTCGATCAAAGCGGCAGGAGCCGGGGGCGCATCGGCGCGGCGACGGTGTATTACAATCGCTATTTCCGGCATCGTCGCGGAGAATCTTACTCCGTGAACCTACACCCCGATTATGTGGTGGCCTTGCCCGACGGTCGACAGTTCATCTTCGATGCCAAGTACAAATATGATGATGCCGGGCAGTTTATGAGCGAGAACGACGCTTCCGAAGAGGAGCGTGACGAGGAAGCACGCCAAATCTACAAGAAAGCCGATCTATACAAAATGCACACGTATCGGGACGCGCTGCAAGCCCAGGCGGTCTTTATCCTGTATCCGGGGAACGAGTTTCGCGCTTACCAAGTACAGAGCGATGATTTGTCAGATCCGGCTCAATTATCCCCCGCTTTCGCGGGCGTCGGTGCAATTGATATGCAAGTGGGGAAATCGGAAACATTACACACGGTTATAAAACATTTACTCATGTCTCGGTCGGGAGGTCAATAAATGGCAGATAAGAAAGTCTTTCGTTTCTGGGAAGCGGATTGTGAGAGGTATGTCACGAAATCGGATCACGGTAACTGGCATTTATGGAATGAACTTGAGTTCCATCTGAAGCAAGAATTCGGTCATCCATTCAAGACCGTTCCTTTTCAACCGCGTCAGGACTGGTTGGCCCAATTTTGGCTCCATCCCAAGAACACACCTCGCTCGCGAGAAGATTGGCAAAATCAGGCTCAATTGAACTTTGGGCGCAACATAGAACGCAAGATGATCTATTTTGGGTTAGAGATCGAGCAGCCAGCTTTGCGATGGATTCAATCAGAGAAACAGACGCCCGATAGAGATAGCCATCGCTTACAAGCATTAGCGCAGCAAGATCCAGAATTCCGTCAAATGATTACAGACTTGGAAAGGAACGGTTTGCAGATTTCTGCCAGTTATTGGGATGAGAAGCACCAGTACGCAACGTCAAGCGCGGAACTGCTGGATACACTTCAAACCCTCGATAAAGATCGCGGCTGGAGTGCGTTCTTCGGGAGCGAACTATCCTGCGAAGAAGCCGTACAGCTTGGAGAGCAAATCAACGACCGGATCATGGACGTGTTTCGCCTGGTCTGGCCTGTTTGGCTGCGCGTGCTGCCTCCCGATGTCCGAGCGGTACTTGAAGACACCTCCACCCCCGTGAACATCGTCAAAGAATCACCCACTAGGATAACCACCAATCCCACGGCAATGCAATCCCTCGCAGCGTATCTCGCGGATCGCGGTTTCTATTTCCCTCCAGATCTGCTGACCACCTACTACCTTTCGCTTCAGAGCAAGCCCTTCGTCATCCTCACCGGCATCAGCGGGACGGGCAAGACTAAGTTGGCCCAACTGTTCGCAGAATGGATGAGTCCTCCGATTGAAGTTCAGTCTGAATCTAAAGAAGAAGTTCAAGATGATGCAGAGTCATTTTACTTGGAAGTCAAGCCATCATATTTGACGGGAGGGTTTGCTATCCCAAAGAAAGCCTACCCATACTTCGATATTCCCGATCTTAATCAGTCGGCATACATCACAATACAACTCGGGGAAGCTGGTGAAACTCATCGGTGCCGTATACGCCATCAAGGTCAATCAACTGGCGCAGGTGGATATGTATATTTTGGCCTGATTAAACCGATTAGAGAATGGTTTGCTGAAGAAGACTTTGCGCCTGGTGACGTTTTGAGACTCCAGGTCATTGAAGAGTACAAAAAGTACAGACTGAGCAAATTTACACCGACTATGCGCCGCGTCATTAAACGCACACCACGTCTGGCCTTCATCTCCGTCCGGCCCGATTGGACCGACAACCGGGGCCTGCTGGGCTTCTACAATCTCATCACCGGCGCGTACCAACCCACGGACTTCCTCCGCTTGCTCATCCAGGCGGCCATCGATGGCGACCGCCCGCATTTCGTCATCCTGGATGAGATGAACTTAGCCAAGGTCGAATACTACTTCGCCGATTTCCTGAGCGTGCTGGAGAGCCGCTATGTCCAGGGGAAGCAACTCGAGCAGGCGCTTCTGCGCCTCCACGATCTGCCTCGCTGCGTGCTGGCGCAAGGCGAACAGCCCTGGGATGAATCCATCGAGCTTGACGCAATGGATCAATACCTCTGCCGCGTGCGCTGTGGCGCCTGCCCTCTCCGCCACGGCCTCGACCAATCCCAACAGATGCGCGGCGAGAGCGCCTACGACGATGCCCGCAAATCCGGCTTCGACCCGCTGCACTACATCCCCCCGCGCCTGGCGGTGCCGCGCAATGTGTATTTCTCCGGCACGGTCAATGTGGATGAAACGACCTACATGTTCAGCCCCAAAGTCCTCGACCGCGCGAACACCATCGAGTTCAACGCCGTGGACTTGGAGAGATATTTCACGGAACCGGCGTCATCCGCAACGCAAAGCGCGCCCGCCGATGACGCTATCCGCGCGGCGTTTACCTTCGAGAGCGAGTTTATGCAGTTGCCCAAATCCCTCCCGCTTCGCACGACCCCGGTATTAGCCCCTTATCGAAGCCAGTTGATAGACCTCAATGCCCAATTGCATCCTTTCACGCTCCATTTCGGTTATCGCGTTGCCGACGAGATCCTGCTTTACTTGTGGAACGCTCACACTTTGAATGATCCCAATTTCGACCTGCACATAGCCTTCGATCACCAAATTTACCAGAAAATTCTGCCCAAATTCCACGGTTCACAGGCAAAGCTCCAAAAGCCACTCGAAGTCTTGCGCGAATTCTGCAAGAACCACGACTACGCCCATAGCCTCGCCAAAATTCAGCAGATGCTCACGGCCCTGCGAAAAGAAGGCTTCGCCAGCTTTGCATAACCTAAACCAGGTTGACCTCTTATGACCCATATCAATCAAAATCAGATGTTGATCACGGGCGGGAGCGGCTATCTGGGCCGCCACTTGGCCGCGAAGGCGCGCGAGCGCTGGGAGGTCATCGCCACCTACTTTCGTCACCCATTGGCGATGCCGGGGGTGACAGCGCAGCGCTTGGATGTGCGGGACGCCGAGGCGGTCCGCGCACTGGTGGAGGCGGTCGCGCCCGCCGTGATCGTGCACACGGCGGCGGTCAATCCCGGCGCCGAGG
>CAZCAI010000251.1:0-4601 GCA_964496595.1 uncultured Anaerolineales bacterium | reverse complement strand
TCACCTCTGTCGGGACGACGTCGGTGATGATGACGTTAGTAGCTGTGAGATTGCCCGTGTTGGCAAAGTCCAGCACGTAGCTGAAGTTCTCGCCGGGGATCATCTGGCCGGGCGTCGCATCGTTCTCGCGCTCGATGCGCTTGCTCAGGCTCACGCCCGGATACTCGGCGACGCTGAAGCTCCCCTCCATGGCCCACGGCGATCCGGCGAGGCCCGCGTCGATGGCCTGCACGCTCCAGTAGTACGTGCCGGGATCGTCGATGGTCAACGTTTGGCTCAGCCCGTCTGGGGCGTTGCCGAAAGCCGGGAGCAGGCGCAAGCCATCGCTCAGGGCGTGCTGCGGGATGACGTCGCTCAGGCCGGGCGCGGTTCCCACGCGGACGTTGTAACGCAGGCCGGCGGCGGGCGTCTCGCTGTCGCTGCCCGCGTTCCAAGCCAGGGTCACGTCATAGGTCTCGACAGTAGCCGTAATGGCCGAGGGCGGCGCGGGCACGGTGTTGGTCAGTACCACATGCTGGTTGCTGAGGTAGAGCTTGCCTTGAAGCAGTACGTCCAGATCGCCATCATTATCGAAATCGGCCCAAGTCTGGCTGCCGTAGCCCGCGCCGGCGAGGTTGGTATCGCTCACTTCGATAAACGTGCCGCTTTGATTTGCATATAGCGCCGCCGTGCCGTCCGCGCTGGTCAGCAGGATGTCCAGGTCGCCGTCGGCGTCGTAGTCGCCCCAGGCCGCGCTGCCGCCCTCGCCGATATTCATCAAGTTGGCCGAGGCGGCGCTATCCACGCTGAAGCTCCCCCCGCCGTCGTTACGATAGATACTCGTCGCCACCTGCGCGCCGCCGTAGAGCAGGTCAAGATCGCCGTCGGCGTCGTAATCGCCAAAGGAGATTCGCCCGCCGCGCGTCGGCGAAAGCTCGAAATCGCGCACAAAGCTGCCGTCGCGGTTCTCGTAGAATACGGTCTCGTGCCACTTGGTCTGCACATAGATGCTGTGCCCGGAGATGACCAGGTCGAGATCGCCATCGTCGTCGTAATCGAACCAGAGCACCTGCCAATACCAGAGCAACCACTCCCGGATGGTCGCGTACTGGCTCAGGCTGCCGCCGGTGTTCTCATAGACCGCGCACCGTCCGCCCCAATCCTGACCATCAAGCCGCCCGCACTGCACCAGGTCGAGATCGCCGTCGCCGTCGAAATCGCCCCAGTCCAGGTTGCCGGAGGTGAGCTGCATCAGCGCATCCGAAGAAACCGTATCCGTGACGAAAGTCCCACCTACATTTTCGTAGATGTAGCTAAAGGGATCCTCCCCTCCCATCACGGCCAGGTCGAGATCGCCGTCGCCGTCGTAGTCGCCCCAGGCCGACGCGCTATACGTCCCGCCTGCCAGGGTCACAGCCGTGTTGGCGACTAAATCAGCGCCGGTGTTCTCATACAACCGCGCCTGATCGCCGTCGCCGATGAGCAGCAGGTCGAGATCGCCGTCGTTGTCATAGTCGCCCCAGTCACCATCGCCGTCCGTGCCGCTGCTCGCCGTCCACACCAGATCAAAGAGCGGCACGGTCACTTCGATGCTGGCCGAGTTGTCATCCGCGTAGCCTTCCAGCGGCGTACTGATAACGGCGTGGTTGTCGATGGTCGTGCCGGGCGGCAGCGTCGCGCTGACGACGCCCGTGATGGTAATCGCGCCGCGCGCGCCGGGAGCCAGGTCGGCCACGTACCAGGTGTAGGTCGTGCCCACCACGCGCGTGATGGGGATGCTGCTGGTGTAGGTCGGATTGATAATCTGATCCACAGGGAATGTGTCGGTGATGATCACGTCGGTGGCGGTGAGCGCGCCGCTGTTAGCGAAGCTGAGCGTGTAGGTGAGCGTCTGGCCGGGATTGGGCCACTCATCCGATGCAGTCTTCTCCAGTGTCAGTTGTGGCAGTGGGTCGATTTCAAACGTGCCCTCGGTCGCCCAGAGGGAGCCGGCAAAGGCCGTATCTATCGCCTGCACACTCCATGTGTAGATGCCGGATTGGGTGATGATGTACGTCTGCGAGAGCGTCTGGAATGGACCGCGCGCCGGCAGCAGGCGCACGCCGTCGTCGCTGCCGCCGATAAAGGCGTGCGGCGCGATCAGGTTCGTCTTGGTCACATCGGAGCCGGCGTAAAGATTGTAGCTCAGGCCGTCGGCGGGCGTCTCGGTATCGGTCGCTGCATCCCAACTGAGCGTGACTTCCGCGCCGTCCACCCTCGCGGTCGAGTTGCCGGGCGCGGCGGGACGGGTGTTACTGGTATCGCGCTCGTTGCGATAGAACTGGATCACGGCGTTATTAAGTTGCGGCACTTCGCCGCTATAGGTGATGCAGTCAAGCGCATCAGGGTCATGGCACCCGATCAACGCAATATCCAGATTGCCGTCGTTATCGTAATCCGCCCAGGCTGCACGGGGATGAGCGCCCAGCGTGGGGAATTCTATCGCCGGAGAAGCGCGGAATCCCGTGCCCGTGTTGCGGTACAGCTTGGCAACGTTCCCCGTCTGACAATTCCAGGTACCACAACCGACGAGCAGGATATCCAAGTCGCCGTCGTTGTCGTAGTCGCCCCAGGCCGCGTCAACGTCTCGCCAGAGGCTGTTGAGCGTGGCGTACGGGGTAAAGCTGCCCGCATTGTTGCGATAGACCCGCGCCGTGGGCGTGTCTTTGCCATCGCGTTTACCCGCCAGGAGAAGATCGAGATCGCCGTCGTTGTCGAAGTCGCCCCAGGCCGCGGCGCCATTGTCAATGGTGAGCAGGGTCGCTACCAGAGCAAAACCGTCGCCGGTGTTCTCAAAAATGCGCCCGCCGATAACCACATCTAAGTCGCCGTCGCCATCATAATCGCCCCAATCGACCGGGCCGCTGCCGGATAGCGTGACGTCACTGTCCTCCACAAAGTTGCCCGCTGCGTTTACAAAAATCCGCGCGCCGATGAGTAGGTCCAGATCGCCATCGCCGTCATAGTCGCCCCAGGCACCATTCCCATCAGGCAATCCGTCGGTGTGGAGAGCCAGGTTGCCGTCTGTGTTTTCCAGCACCTGACCATCATTGCTGGAGCTGATCGCATCACCCAGGAGAAGTAGATCAAGATCGCCGTCGTTATCAAAATCGCCCCACGCCGCCCCCGCGCCGCCGCCCGTGCCGAGATCGGCGACTTCGGCAAACGCGCCGCCGGCGTTTTCGTACAGGGCGTTGTAGAATCCGCCCATTTGAGTACGGACGAAGTCCAAATCGCCGTCGTTATCGTAATCGCCCCAGACGATACCCCCCATCCACGTGTTGCTGATGCTCGCGGTTGCATCCAGCGCAAAGCTCACCGGCTCTGCTTCAGTGCGGAAGGACGCGCTATCATCACCCGTGATCTGCCCAGCGACCGTATCCGCGCTGAAGCTGGCCGTGGCGGCGATATCGCTGCTGTAGTAGATGTCGTTCGTGGAGACCGTGGCCGTGAAGACCGCCGCCGCCGAACTCGTCGCCGCGACGTCGCTCAAGTTCCATTCGACGGTATCGCTGTTGAGCGTGGCCGCGCCGCTGACGACGTGCGCATCCACGACGGCAGCCGGGAGTGGCACAGTGATCATCGCGCTCGTGACGACGGTCGGGTCGGGGTTGTTGAAGGTGAGTGTGTAGATAACGGTACTGCCAAGCGTCACGTTGGACGCGGGCGCAACGGAGAGCGTCACATTGGGCGCGTCCACATCCAGCACATACGCATCCGGCTGCGTGACATTGCCCCGCACATCGGTAGCCTTGAACCAGAATTGATACGGCCCGGTCGCCAGGTCTGGGGGCACGAACTCGTAAGTCCACGCGCCGTCTGTGACCGTGATCTCATCAGTGGTTGCCAGGCCGGCGGGATCGATAATCGAAACCTGAAGGCCGGCAACGCCGGTGCCGTCGCTGACCGTGCCGGTAAAGACGGTCTGCGTCGTCGTGAGTTGGATCGTGGGCCAGTAGGTGATCACTGGCGAGACATCGAGCACCGGGCCGCTGGTATCCAGGCCCACGGTGAACGTCATCGGTGTGCTGGCGCGATTGCCCGCGCTATCGATGGGCGTAACCTGCACGGTCTGCGTCACGCCCTCCAGGCCCTCTTCCACCGCGACGTTGTAGCGCCACGTGCTGCTGGTCGGCCCGGCTTGCAGCGGGTTGAAGCTGAGGCGCGCGCGCTCAAACGTGCCCGCATCGGCGGCGGGGATGGCGTCGCAGAGCGTGAGCGTCCACGTCCCGGCGGCGCTCTCGCCCCGGAAGGCATTGAGCGGCAGGGAGGGGCGCAACGCCGTATCGTAGTAGGGCGATGCGATGTCGTGATCGCCGTAAGTGCGGAGCGGGGCGGCGTTGGCGTCATCCAGCCAGGCGTCGAACCCGGCGCTGTCTTCCGCCTGGTGCTGCACGCCCAGGAGCACGGTCTGCGTCACGCCGTAGGGGGCGGCCAGCACAGCCTGCACGTCGTCGCGGAAGGCGTGGTCGAGCGTGAGACCGAGCGCGACTTGCGCGACGGTGAAGGTGTCGGCCACGGTAAACGCGCGGACGAGTTCGCCGCCGCCGCAACTGCCGATGCTGGCGGTCGTGGTGTTCTGG
>CAZCAI010000250.1:0-4608 GCA_964496595.1 uncultured Anaerolineales bacterium | reverse complement strand
CAACAGCTTTTTGAAATCATTGCGAGGCTCCCTCTAGACCATTTTATGAGCAGACGAAGGTGCAACGCACTTGAACTAAAGGAAAGTCAGCCTCATGCAGTATATGCCTGGTGTAAGCTCAAAAGTGCGTTGCACCTCATAAGACTAACCGGTTACAATAAATCTCCCAAAAACAAGCAGTTTTCTAAGGGAAACGTATCAGGTTTGGGAGATTTTAGATCCTGGAACTATTCTAGTACCGCGCGGCGGAAGTTCCTCCTCAGTTAGCCCCGCTCAGAGCGGATCGTCAGATCCGCGACTCTACGTCGGAACGGGGAACTGACGTTCCCCTTGGAGCAAATTCAACTGGGGAATTATTTGTGCCGCGTTGTACTAGGCTATCATAATTTCGGCTGGCTGCAAGGAGTTGACTTTGACCTAAATTCTCAAATCCCCAAATCCCAAAAGCGTGGTATAATCGCGGGTTCGTATCATTCAGGCCAATGATGTTAGTTTATCCACAGGAGGCGAAAAAACGATGCGAATTGGGATAGATTTTGGAACGACCAACTCCTCGGTCGCGTACTTTGATGGCGCGACCCTCCACCCAATCCAACTCGATCCCGCCAACGAGAACCCCCACGTACTCCCCTCGCTCATCTACATCGACCGCGAGCACAACACCAAGTTAGGCGCCGACGCCGCGAACGAGTATCTGGAACGCGAGACCGGGCGCAAGATCGTCTGGGAGCGCAAGGAGGTCGGCGCCATCGAGATGATCGTCGCCGGCGCCGGCTCCTCGCCCATCCACTACTGGCACGAGATCAACATCACCACCGACGTCGCGGCGAATGGCCGACTGCTCCAATCGATCAAAACCGCGCTGCGCGATCCCAACTACGAGGGCACCGACATCTTCGACCGCTACTACACCATCGACGAGCTGATCGCGATGATTCTGCGGGGGATGCGCGAGCGCGCGCAGGATCAATTAGATGCGACGTGCGACAGCGTTGTGCTGGGCCGCCCGGTGCGATTCTCGGACAATCCGGCAGTCACCGCGCGCGCCGAGGAGATTCTCTACCGCGCCGCGCAGTTCGCCGGCTTCGAGGAGATCACCTTCCAGATGGAACCCATCGCCGCCGCGCACCTCTACCACCACCAGACCCCCAGCCGGGAGATCGCGCTGATCTTCGATTTCGGCGGCGGCACGCTCGATCTCACCGTCGCCGAGGTGGGCGGGAGCCAACCGCCCCGCGTCATCGCCACGCGCGGGGTCTTAGTCGGCGGCGACGACCTGGATCGCCGCATCATGCAATCGCTGCTCCCCCACTTCGGGCAAGGCACGACGGTCGATGACGGCGCGCCCTTCCCGCCCGATTACCTGGACATGCTCCACACTTGGCAGACGATGCCGGAGCTTTCCCGACCCTACCCGCTGGGCAAGATCCGCAGCTTCCAGAAGACGAGCGACCGCCCGCAGACGATGTACGCGCTGGAGACGTTAGTGACGCAAAACGTCGGCTTCAAGCTCTTCCGCCAGATCGAGCGGGCGAAGAAGACGCTCACGAACTCGCTCCTGGCCCGCTTGGACTTCGCGCACGATCACATCGACATCCGCGAGCGCCTGCTACGTCGCAACTTCACGCTGCTCATCGAGGCGGAGGTCGACATAGTGGCGCAGGAGATTCGCCACGTGCTGGCGGACGCGGGGCTGCATCCGGCGGATGTGGATGTCGTGCTGCGCACGGGCGGCTCGTCGCTGGTGCCGGCCTTTATCGAGATGCTGAACGACCTCTTCGGCGACGCGCCGCTCCGCGATATGGACCCGCTCACCTCCGTGGTCGGCGGGATGGCCATCGTCGCCCGCTCGGATCAGCAGATCGAGCCGGTCTACGCGCATCACTACGAGAATCCCCTGCGCGAGATCCACGCCGCGAGCGGCCGTGACTATCGCCACGTCCACCTGCGCGCGCACACCTCGGCCTACACCGACCGCGATTATCGCCTGGTCAAGCTGCCGCTGATGCTCAGCGGGCTGCACGCGATTCGGCCCGCCGATCTGGATTACAATGCGGACGATGCGGCTCTGCTCCGCTTCAACCTCGCCCGCCCCGCGCGGCTCTACGTCATCTACCAGGCCAAGGCCGATCACCTGCCGCGCTGGCTGCGCTCCTTCACCCGCGTGGAGGACACGCAAGTCGAGATCGAAGCGATTGGAGGCCGCTACCCTTTTTTCGTGTACGCCAAGGAGTTCCCCGCCGGGCCGGTCACGCTGGGCGGCGCGCACGCCCCCGGCTATCGCGGCTACGTGATTATGAATTACTTAGTCGCCGCCAAACCGCTCTGATCACGCCCTTTCCGTTTGGGCCGGCGTTTTTGGGTGGCGCGGCAGGGGATGTATTGCGTATTGCGTAATTAAGTTGTGCATACTTCGCACATCTGCTAATCGAATCTCGCAACTAGTTCATTACGCAATATGCTTTACGGAATATCCGCCGCTCATCGTCCCCCCTTGCTGCATTTCAGATCCGCCATCTACTCAACGGCGCTTGCGTTCCTCAAGAACATAATCCCACAGGCGGCGCGCCTCCCCCTCCTCCGGCGGCGCGACCTCGAGGCCGTGGGGCGTGGCGCGGCCCGCTTCGAGGTGCACGAAGGTGACGAAGCCCTCGGCGGGGCACGGCTCGTTGGGCGGATGATCGACCGGATGCGCCGCGATGTGCACGCTCAGGCTGGAGCGCCCCACGTAGGCGACGCGCCCTGCGATCACGAGCGTCGCGCCGCTTGGCACACTCTTGCGAAAATCCATGCCGTGCAGGCGAATGCACACCAGGCGGCTGGGATCGCACCGGAGCGCGGCGCGGGCGGTCATAAAGCCCACCTCGACAAGCCACTCCGCCATCTGGCCGGCGTAAAGTGTGCCGTGATGGTTCAGATTGACCGATTTTACTAAGTGGGAGGCGGTGATTTGGGGTAGATTTGATAAGGTTTGCATTGGGGTCTCCTATAAAAATTAGTTGAACGTTTCAAGTTACAAGTTGAAAGTTACAGAGGGTTGATTATTTAATGTCATCATACTACTATAAGGGCAGTTTGAGAAGTTTTTCGCCTGTCAATCAAACCACAGCGTGGAGGCTGCGATGAAGAAAACAATCAAGGTGTTATCGTCTGTGGCGGCGTTTCTGGCGGCGGGATTGGGCGCGCTCCGCTTTTTCCGCGTGCGCTCGCTGGCCGGATCGGCGCTGCTGGGACCGAAGTTGCTGGCCGGGGCGCTGTCGCCGCTCCTGGCGCTGGCGGGGGCGATCAGCGCCAGGAGCGGCGCACTCTTCAAATCCCCACTGACAGTGCTCGCCGGAGCGTTCGGCGCGCTGGTCTCGGCGGATTATGTCCGGCAGACGCTCGCGCCGCATCGGGAGTTCGAGCGCGCGTTCGGCCCGGATTGGGAGTCGCGCCTGGCGCCCTCGGTCAAGAAGCGGTTACCGCGGCGGCGGTGGCAACCCTTTCTGCCCCCAGCGCCGGAACCGCGCTGGACGCGCGACGTGCCCTTCTGGACGATCCCCGAGACAGATCACCAGTTGCTCTGCGATATCTGGCAGCCGCCGGAGGGGATCGCGCCCTCCGGGTTGGCCTTCATCTACTTGCATGGAAGCGGCTGGCATTTTTCGGATAAGGATGTAGGCACGCGCCCGATGTTTCGTCACCTGAGCGCGCAGGGCCACGTGATTATGGACGTCGCCTATCGCCTCTGCCCGGAGACCGAGTGGCGCGGGATGTTGGGCGATGTGAAGCGCGCGGTAGCGTGGATGCGGATCAACGCTGCCGAATACGGCGTCGATCCGGCGCGGATCGTGCTCGGCGGCGGCTCGGCGGGCGGGCATTTGGCGCTGCTGGCCGCCTACACCGCCGCTGACGCCGCGCTCACGCCGGTGGATGTGATGGGCATGGATCTCGCTGTGCGCGGCGTCGTCTCCTGGTACGGCCCGCCCGATATGACATCCTTTGCTGAGCACACCATCCCGATTTTCAGCCGGCTCGTGGCCGAGAAGAACGATGCGAACGACGCGGACGATGCGCGCGCGGACAAAATCTTCGGAGCGCTGAATATCCCGCAGCCCTCTCACTGGCCGGCGGGCATGACGATGCAAGCGGCGATGATGCACGCGCTCTTCTGCGGCCCGCCGGAGGCGCGCCCCGATGCGTATCGTCAGGCCTCGCCCGTCACCCACGTCGATGCGGACTGCCCGCCCACGCTCCTGCTGCAAGGCGAGCACGACAGCATCGTCTCCGCCGAGGATGTGCGCGTCCTGGCCGCCCGGCTGCGCGCCGTCGATGCGCCCGTCATCCACATCGAATATCCGCAGGCCGCGCATGCCTTCGATCTCATCCTGCCGCAGCTCTCGCCCTCAGCGCAGGCGGCGCTCTACGAGGTGGATCGATTCCTGGCCGTGTTGGCCTGAGAGCATCAGATCAGGCGAAAACCGATCCCGCGATTTACGGATTTGGGTATTGACAAATATCAGGGGTATGGTATTATTCGGAGCGTCAAGGGGGCGTAGTGTAGTTGGTCCAACATGCCGGCCTGTCAAGCCGGAGATCGCGGGTTCAAGTCCCGTCGCTCCCGCAAGT
>CAZCAI010000249.1:0-4692 GCA_964496595.1 uncultured Anaerolineales bacterium | reverse complement strand
GGGGCTGGCCGCCGTTGTACCACAGGTCAAAGATCTCGCACATAAAGTCGCCGAACTGCTGGGGCAGCACAGAAAACTCGGTCAGTTCGCCGGTCGCCGGATCACGCTCCACGCAGGGGATGAACTGCAAAAAACCAAAGCCCTGATCGTGCATATAGTTCCAGATCTCTCGGGGGTGCTCGCCGGTGACGCGGTTGACCACGGAGAGGATGTTGAACGCGACGTGGTGGCGGCGCAGGCACGCGATCCCCTTATGCACCAGGTCGTAGGTCCCCTGCCCGCCGACAGTAACCCGGTAGTGATCGTGCCACGGTTGCGGCCCATCGAGGCTGACGCCCAGCAAAAAGCGGTACTGGGCAAAGAGCCTGGCCCACTCGTCGTTGATCAGCGTGCCGTTGGTCTGCACGGTGTTGGAGACCGCGTGCCCGCGGCGGCCATACTGCTGCTCATACCGGGTCACGCGCCGGAAAAAGTCGATGCCGGTCAGCAGCGGCTCGCCGCCTTGCCAGCTAAAGGAGGATGCGGGGGCCATGATGCGCATCCCCTCCCGGATCAGGGCGCGCAGGGTGGCGTCATCCATCACGCGCCGCCCGCGCACCTGGCCGTAGGGGTCGGTGGGGCGGTCGTGGTAAAAGCAGTAGGTGCAGTGCAGGTTGCAGTCGGCGGAGGCCGGTTTGACCAGAATGCTCGAGATCATCCCCATCTGATTTACTTGTTTTCAACGCGCGCTTTGAGCGCCTGGCACATCGCCGCGTACTGTGGGGGCATGATGCGGTCGAGTTGCTTTCCCACAACGCCCACCAGTCCGCCCTCAAAGGATTCTTCCACGATAAAGCGGGTGCGGGCCTCGCCTAGAGGCTCCAATTTGATGCCAAAGCGGGGGGTCATTGCCCTGCCGGGGATGGCGTCCAGCCATTGCAGTTCAAACGGCGGCTTGTAGCGGATGATCGTGGCCTCTACCGGTCGCGGCATCCCGGCGATGTGGACTTTGAGCCGTTGGCCCAGGCTCAGTTCGCCTTCGATGGCAGTCAGCAGCGGATTCCACTCGCCCAAACGGGGCAGGTCGGTGAAGGTGTCCCAGACGGTTTGTACCGGGGCCTCGATGACAACGTCGCGGGCGTAGAGGCGTTTTGTCTCGCGCTTGGAGGGCGCTTCTGGCGCAAAGTCATCCGCCGTGGGCCATTGAATTTCGGGGGGGCGCGTGCCGTATTCGTCCATCACCTCGCTGAGCCGCCGGTGCAGGCGGCGGCGCTCCTCCGCGTAGGTCGGATCCCAGTTTTCCTCGTGCGCCAGGTTGATGACCTCGAAGGGATCGTTCTTGAGATCGTACATCTCGTACTCCGGCGCTGCGCCGCCGAAGGGATCGTAGTACACGGCGTATTTCCAGTCCTGCTCGATGATGGCCCGGATGCAGCCTGGCGCCCCTCTGGTGGGCCAGGTATCGTCCTCGGACGTGAAATGCACATAGTCCTGCACCGAGGTTGTGGGATCGGCCAGGATGGGCGTCAAATCCCGGCCCTGAAACTCCGCCATGTCCTGTGCGCCAACCAGGGCCGCGAGCGTGGGCACGACGTCCACCAGGGCCGTGAGCGATTCGGTGGTCTGCCCCTCCGGGAAGAGCCGGGGATTGGAGACAATCAGCGGGACATTGATCGTTTCCTGGTAGGCGTTGTAGAACTTCTCGACCATCCCCCCGTGGGACATAGCCAGTTCGCCGTGGTCGGCGGTCCGCACGATGAGCGTATCCTCGGTGAAGCCGTTGGCATCCAGCGAGTCCAGCACCTTGAGGATCTGGGAATCCACCTCCTTGCACAGATAGGCGTAGAAGCGCGCGTGAGTGCGCTGCTCCCGGGGAGTCCGGGGCTTACCAATCCCCACGTTAGTCAGGCGCCGAATTGCACGCTGCACCGACGGCTTGGTGCTGATGTTCTCAGCGACGGTGGGGGGCGCGTCAATGGGTAGCTGCTCAAAAGCCGCCAATTCGTAGCCCGCGCGGGCATAGAGGGGTCTGCGTCCCAGTCCGGTTATGCCGCGGCCCGGGTAGGCCTGCACGTCGTGTGGCCCCACCAGCGATACGACGAGGCAGAAGGGCTTGTCGCCGGCATAGCTGTTGAGGAAACCCACCGCGCTCTGCTGGTATGCTTCATCGTGGCGCACCTTGCGCCCGGCTGCCGTGCCGCTGCCATCCACAAAGCGCCCGTCGTTGTTGATGTCGCCGCCGCCAAAGTTGTTGATGGACGTGGGGTCGCCCATATCGGGGGGATTCCATTCGTGGAAGCCATACGTGTCGGCCATGTGCTCGACATCGGCCTCCGACCAGGTGTGCCGCTTCTTAAACGCATTGTACTTGACGGGGCGTGAGAGGTGGAATTTGCCCTTGTAGACCACGTAGTAGCCCGCCGCTTCCAGAACCCGGGCCAGGTTGGGCAGATGGGGGGGGAGCACCGGCAAACGACTCTGCGCTTTGTTCTTGGGTTTGTTATACTGGATCAAGGTCTTGACCCCGTGCCGGGCCGGATAGAGGCCGGTCAAGAGCGACGCGCGGCTGGGCGAACAGGTCGCGCTGTTACAGTAGGCGTTGGTGAAGTGCAGCCCGTGCTCCATCAGGCGCGCGCGCGCCGGGAGGTTCGCTTCAGCCCAGCCCTCCGGCCAGTGCCGCACCTCGCGTTCCTGATCGGTGATGATCAGCACGATATTGGGTTGCTTGGGAAGCTGATCTAGCGCCATCGCTTACTCCTGGGTTTGCTGAACCAGCACAGCCATCATCTTTTGCGCCGTTTCGGAGCCGGCGTTCTGATTCTGTCCGGTCACGATGCGCCCATCCACGACGGTGAGATTGGCGAACATGTCCCTGAAGGCAGTGTTGCTCTCATAAATCGCACCGAGCTTGCGCAATTCGGTCTCCGGATGCTGAGGCGTGTGCGTGATCCCCAACTCTCGCACCTGCTTGTCGCTCACGCCGGTCGCGTGCCGCCCCTTGAGGAGCGGTTCGCCGTCGGCATCCGTGGCCTTCAGGAAGCCCAGCGCGCCGTGGCAGACCGAACCCAGGACTGCGCCGGCCGCATACGCCTCGCTGAGTTTGTGCCCCAACACCTCGGAGGCGCCCAGGTCATAGGCCGCGCCCCAGCCGCCGGCCATGTAAATCAGGTCGTAGTGGGTGAAATCAACGTCGTCGATTTTGAGCGAGTTTTGCACCTTTTCCTGCAGATCCGGGTCGGCGAGGTAGCGCTTGTCGGCCGACATGGCTAACGGCCACTGCAACGATACCGGCTCGATGGGAATTGGGCCACCCTTGATGCTGGCCACATCCACCTGCATGTTGGCGTCCAGGAACTCGTAGTAGGGCCACGTCATCTCGGAGGCATAGACGCCTGTCGGCTTGCCCGTCTCACCCAACGTATCGTGGCTGGTGGTGATCACCAGCGCGCGCTTGCCGACCAGGTTGTAGCGGCGGCCCGCATAGTGAGGGTGTAGCCCCAAGCGATTCAGCAATTTGGGCAAGCCAACATAAGTCACAGCGCCCAGGCCGGCAATCCCTAAAAGTCCCCTTACAATCGTTCGAGTTTTCATCAGTCTCTCCTTTTTGTGTTCTAATAGTATATACATCGGTACTTTTACGATACACTTGACTCTCATATTAGACTAGAATATACTAATTAGGAACACAAATCAAGAGGGTTTTAAAGATATGAGACAGGAGCGGGGATTTGTATCACATCAAAAACGACCAGCGAGCAGTACGCTCGGCTGAGGCTATCTATGCGGCCTTGGTCAGCTTGATAGAGGAAAAAAGCTTTGCCACCATCAAGGTCACCGAGATCGTGGAGCAAGCGCAGGTTGCACGGGCTACCTTTTATCGCGGCTTTGATGTCCAGGAGGACGTGCTGCGCTGGCGGTGCGATCAGATTTTGGATGAGCTTTTCGCCTATATAATACGTTTCGCCAGGTCGCAGCCGCGCACCACCGGCAATGCCCTCCTCAAGCCCATCTTGCGCTTTTTCTACCTGGATTCGACGTTCATCGAGTTGCTCATCCAGGCCGAGCGTATTTATATCTTGCAGCAGGCCTTTCAAACGCGGCTGGAGCGTTTGGGACCCAAAACGGTGGCTCTACTCAATGTACCAGAGGACTATCTCGACTATTGGTTTGCCCTGCGGGCGGCCGCGGTGGTCAGTATGCTGATGCAATGGGTCAAAGAGGGCAAGCAGCCAGCGCCCGATGAGTTGGCGGATGGGATCGCCGAGTTGGCGCGGGAGATGAGTCAAGCGAATCTGCTGGTGTAGTGGGGCAGCGCCGGACACCGGGTTGCGGGACTCGCCCCGCAACTTCAACCAAGGAACAGATCGCCGCAATTCTGCGGCGGTCTGTCGGTTTCCGGGAGTATGGGCCTCAAGTGAGGCCTGAGATTGTCCTTAGCTGATGATGCTGGTGGCCCAGGCGGCGGCGTTGGTATCGTCCGGGGGGCCGGCGCCGGCGTGGATGCCCAGGTGATACAGGGTGCGGGCCAGCGCGAAGAGCGCGGCCCCCGCCGGGATGGGGGGGCGCCGGCGTAGGGGATGCTGACCTCCGGGATGCCCAGCGTCTCCGCCTCGGCGGTCCAGGTGGCACGCGGTTTCAACCGCCGTGCTTAGTGGCGAGGCATAGTTCGAAAGTCGGTTGCTGTGCATAGCGCGCCAGCGAGTATCTAAAAAC
>CAZCAI010000248.1:3656-4752 GCA_964496595.1 uncultured Anaerolineales bacterium | reverse complement strand
TCACGGGGAAGCCGAAGACGACGCCCTGGAAGAAGTTCCAGGTGATGTGCAGGCCAATCGGGATGGCCAGCTCGCCGGTCAGGATGTAGCCCAGGCCTAAGAAGAGGCCCGCGAGCATAATGTTGAAGGTGCTGATCCAGGTGGCGTTGGGGTTGCCGGCGTGCGCCAGGCCGAAGATGGCCGAGGTCAGCACCCAGGCAGCGATAATCGCGCCGCGCGAGGTCAGCAGCGATTGCAGGCCCTCGCTGATGTTGAGCAGTTGGTAGCCCCGGCTGAAGATTTCCTCGTAGATACCCACGCCCAAATAGGCGCCCACATAAATCAGCACACTGCCCACGAACGAAATCTCAAAGCGCGACGCGACGAAGAAGGTGTCGGTGATCGTGATCCAGCCGGCCGCCCATTCCACCAGAAAGACCCCCAACATCAGTACAGCGCCCAATCCCAACCCAAAGCCTAAATCGCGCCACCACGCTGCATCAAAATGGAAGCCAAAATCTCGCAGTGGGCGGCGATCCAAGAAGCGCGCGGCCAACACCACACTGATGGTAATCGCGATCAGGCCGCCTAATCCTGTGAGAAGCAGAAAGAACGGCGAAGCGGTGAGCGTCGCTTCGATTTGTGAGGGATCCACGCCGCCCGGCTGATCATACTGAGTCATCCCGATGATCGCGCCGGGCACGCCGCTGACACAAATTAAAAACACCATAAAGATGACGGTCTGGGCGATGAGCCGCCACAGTGCGCGCACGCGATGTTCTTCTGTGTTCCAGAAAATGTGTTTGATCATAAAAATCTCCTTTAAGAATTGTGAATTTAGAATTGCGAATTGCGAATTTAGAATATGCTGGTGTACTGGCGCTATATTCGGCTGGCGCGGGCCTCCCGGAGCTACCCGGAAGGTGATTAAAATTAAAACGGTCAGTCGCCGCCTAACTCCCGCACTTCGACGCTGCCGATGGCGAGATCCACGGTGATTTCGGCGTAGGACTCCGCTTCGTCGTAGTCGGGGGAGACGTAGGTGTCGCCCTCCTCGTGATAAGCGGCGGGGAAGTCGCGCCCGACGAAGGCGGTGCTGGGATCGATGCGCACGGCG
>CAZCAI010000248.1:0-3556 GCA_964496595.1 uncultured Anaerolineales bacterium | reverse complement strand
TCGTCGCCGACCTTGTCGTAGTCCTCGTGGATCGACTCGCCCTTGAGGTGATAGGCCACACCCGCCACCAGATCGGTCGAATCCTCCAGGGCATCTACAATAATCCGGCCCGCGCCGCGCTCCAGATGGATCGTCGCGCGGGCGGCGTCATCCAGCGGATGGCTGATCTCCAGCGTCTGCTCGGCGCCCAATCGAGAGGGCGTGGCGGTGAGCCACACGGCCCCGGCCAGCGCCGCGACGATCAAGGCCGCCGCGATGAGCTGGCCCCAGATTGAGTCATCGCCGAAGATCAGTTCGATGCCCCAGGCGATGAGCAGCACGGGCCATAAGCGCAACAACGTCCCCCAGGAATGCCAGGCGAGCACGCCAAGGTTGTTCAGCAGAAAAATAACGCCCAATCCAATCAGCAGAATCGGGCCGACGATGCTCTCACGTTCGTGTCGCCCGTTCATATTAGCTCACATCCCTGGTGCGCCGCACGAGCAGGACAATCCCGCCGATGATCAACAGCACCGGCCACAGGACGTCTAAGCTCAGCCAACTCAGCCAGAAGAGATCCAAATTTCGCAGCAGGAAGAGGATGCCCATCACGATCAGCGCCGCGCCGATGATCAGGCCGGTTTGAGGATGCGGCGAGCTGATCGCGCGCTGCATATCCTGCCCCATCCGTCCGGCCTTCTCTGCCATCTGCCCGGCGCCACTGGCGGCGTTCTTCTCCAGCGAGCTTTGGTCGACCTGGGATTCCTCCGGCATCACCAGCCAGAGGATGATGTAGAGCATCACGCCGATGCCATCGCCCAGCGCCAGCAGGACGAAGAAGAGCCGAATCAGGGTGACGTCCAGTCTCAGATATTGTGCTAATCCGCCGCAAACGCCCGCGATCATGCGATCGTGTTCACTGCGATAGAGTTGGGTGTTCATGTTCCTCCTCAAAAAATCAGTTGAACGTTACAAGTTGAAAGTTGTCTGAACTAAAGTCGAACGTCAAAAGTCAAAAAGTCCAAGGCTCTTATTGGTTTGGGGTGAAATGTTGTATGATCCCGGACCGAAGTCCTGAGACAGGCGTTAACGCGCCAGGCGACCGCCTACGCGGGCGCGGGGGCCTTCCTCGTAGGCGGAAGGTTGGCCGCCCCCACGGCCATTGGCTCTATTCCGGGCGCAGATAGCGATAGATCAGGTACGCGCCCAATCCGATCAGCACCAGGGGCCAGAGGTAGCCCAAGAATTGAGCCGCCGAGAGCATGATGAAAAAGCCGATCACCAGCAACGCCCCGGCGGGACAGATGGCCCAGTGCTGCCGCCCCTCCGAGGTGGGCAAGATGTAGACCGCGCCGAAGGTCGCGCCCATCCCCAGCATAAAGATGCCGCCGGCCATATCCCCCTCCCGAAATATGGAGTCGGCTATGACCGTCAACGCGATGGAGAAAAGCGAGCCGGCGGGGATCAATGCCCACCATTGCTCCGTGCCCGTCGCGAGATAGATCGCGAGGAAGCTCAGCCCGATGCTGCCCAGGAAGACAGCGGGGCCAAAACTACCAAAGGCGCGCGGGAAAAGCTCCTCGTATCCAATCAAGAACGACAATCCCAGCAAGGTGAAGCCGGGGATAAGCGCCCACCAATCGGATCGGGAGCTTACAAAGTAGAGCAGAAAACCTGCGCCCACCAGGCCAAAGATCAAGACCCACGCCAAGGGAGCCAGGTTGTTCAAGAGAGGCTGCATATCGATGATGTTAAGGTTGTCCAGCAGGAAGATAATCCCGCCAAAGACAAGTAAAATCCCCCACAAAATGCGCCAATCAAAACGTTTCATAATTAAATTTCCCTCCTCACCTGATAGATGAATGATAGGTTAAATGCGAAACAAAGCCTTACCCCAAAATCTTCACCGCTCCCACGCCCATCTCGATGTGCAGATCGATCTTGTGCTCGGCCTCGTCATAATCGGGCGATTGATAATAGGCGCCGGTGCGCGGGAAGCGGCTCTGATCGACGTGAAAATCGACCAAGCCGGAGTCCGAGTGAATGCGCGCGGCGACGCCGTCCGGCACGTGGATGCGCACGGACGCCACGCCGCCCGCGATGTGCACGCGGGTCAGGGCGGTGTGCGCGGGCAGGCGCACCTCAGTGGAGCTGGCGCCGGTCTCCAGGCTCAGTTCCGTGACCTGCAACTCGGTCAGATCAAAGTGCGCGTCGCTGGCGCCGGTCTTCATCCGCAGCGCGAGGGGAATCTGATCGCTCAGGCGGATGTCCCACTCGCGGGAGACGTTCGGCGCCCACGGCATCCAGATGGTCTCGGGCGGCGTGCTCAAGCGCACGACGACCCCGCGGCCCTCCCGCCGGATGCGATGGGCCATCCCGCCGGAGAAAGCGCCCTCCAGAAGCGCATCGGTCTCTGTGCCCCCTTGCACACGGAACACGCCCGCTCCCTGATGCAGATGCACCTCGGCCATCTCCACGCCTGCTTCTATGGGGATGTTCAAGACTTCCGTCTCATACGTCGGCGGGGCGATCACCGACGTCCACAGGATCCAAGCGCCCAGTACGATCAACAACAGCGGCCAGATCAGCTCGCCGATGTTGATTTCGAGGGGATCGAAGACGCCCAGATTGTTCAACAACAGCAACGTGCCCACAATCAAAACGACAATGCCCCAAAAAAGTCGATGATCTCTCATTGGTCTTATGATCCTCTCGTCTAACCTCACTCGCGCGAGCGATTTTTTGATGAGGGCCATAACGCCCGCACTAACATCACAATGCCTAACACAATCAATAGCACGGGCCAGTACGCGCCCAAGAAGGCGAACGGCCCGAAGATTGAGGCGAAGATGACGAAGAGCACGCCGCTGACTAAAAGCGTCTCCAAGCCCTCGCGGATGCTCTTCATCTTGCCGCTGAGCACGCCCGCCAGAATGTGCCCCACCCCGGCAAATCCGGGGATCAGCGCCCATACGTAGGCCCAGCTATCCCAGCGACCGGCGGCGTTCTGCCAATAGAGGATGCCGCCGATGCCGGCCACGATGCACGCCGGCACGGCCATCTCCGGTTCCCCGGTCAACAACCCAATCAAAAACAGTCCACCGCCCACGGCAACGATGATCAAGGGCCAGGTGAAGGCCACATCAAACATCACGCGCATCTCGGGAAAGAGACGAAAAATCAAAAAGAGGATTCCCAACAAAATCAACAGCAGGCCGCCAATCAAACTCGTTCGTCTATCGCGACTCATAGATGATCTCCTTTCCACAAAAACACTATCTGATAAATCAGTAAGTTGCGAATTTATAATCTTTACCCAATAGCATTATTCGCAATTCGCAATTCAAAATTCCCAACTACGGAATCGGCTACCGGAAAGATTTCCTAAATGTAAAATAGCCCCTCCTCTATATTATACGATATATTGACGGGAGCTGTTGCACATGGTAACAGAATTTTAAGATTTTACAGGGAACGCGAGGTTGCCTCTCATATCAAACGTGCTATAACTACATCGCAACGTGGGATGGTTCACAAATAGGTTGACACTTTTTTCGCGTTGTCCCAGGCCCGGCGG
>CAZCAI010000247.1:0-4761 GCA_964496595.1 uncultured Anaerolineales bacterium | reverse complement strand
ATCTTCATGAGATTATGCCCTGTCTGATGCGAGTGTCAAGAAGATGGGTAATTCATTGCCCGGCTACTCAAGCCCTCAAGCCCGGATCAAGCCCCGCACGAGCGCGCAGACTTCGCGCCACGGCCCGGCATTCCCTCAATAGCGCGTCCTCATCCAATACCATCACCCGCCCGCGATGCATGAGCAATTCCCCTGCCACAATGACAGTTTCCACATCGGAGCCGTGGGTGCAGAGCGTCAGCGCGGAAGCGATGTCGTGGACGGGCATCGCGCGAGTGTGATTCAAATTGACGGCAATGCAATCGGCTGGCCCGCCGCGTTCGAGCACGCGCCCGCCGGTCGCCAGCGTCAACGCGGTCGCGGGCGGCAATGCCGTCGGATCGAGGGTGGAGACGCGGGCCAGTTGCACGGCGGTTTTGAGCGTTTCGAAGAGGTCTTGGGTGTCGTTGCTGGCCGGGCCGTCGGTGCCCAAGCGCACAGGGATGCCGCGCGCTAACATCTCGGCCACCGGCGCAATGCCTGAGCCGAGCACGGCATTGCTCACCGGGCAATGGACCACGGTCGCGCCGCTACGGGCCACTAACGTCAGCGTCTCGTCATCGATCCAGACCGCGTGGACCAGTTGCGCGGCGGCATCCAGCAGGCCCAAATCGGCCAACCACGCGATGGGATGCATGCCATGCGCCTCTTGCGCCATCTGCACCTCATCGGCGGTCTCGGCGGTGTGGAGATGCGTCACCGCATCGAAGCGGCGGGCCAGCGCATGGGCGCGCTGCAACGTCCCCGCTGAGCACCGCCAGAGCGCGATGGCCCCGTTGGCGATGCGCACGTAGGGCGATCTCTGCCACCGCTCATAGAGGCGAGTCATTTCGGCCAAAATGGCCTCCGGCTCGCCGGCGCCAGCGCCTTGATCGCGCCATCCAAGGGCCAGGGTGAGCCGCATGCCCATCTCGCCGGCCGTTTGGCATACAATATCGGCAAAATCTGGGGATGTGGTCACTTTGTGATTGTCAACCACCGCGGTCACGCCGCTGCGCAGATTTTCCAGCAGGCCCAGTTGCGCCGCGACGCGCATATCGTCGGGCGTGAGAGCCGCCTGCAGGGGCCAGATCAGCTCCTTGAGCCACGGCAACAGACCGCGCCCGCCGGCCAGGCCGCGCATCAGCGTTTGGCTGAGGTGCGTGTGCCCGTTGATCAGCCCCGGCAGCACGGCTTGATGGCGCGCGTGGATGTGAGTATCGGCCTGTCGCGCATAAGCCTGGGGCGCATCCCCCGCGCCGAGCGCGGCAATCTTCGGCCCGGTGATCCACACGTAGCCGCGCGGTATCCAGCCGCCAGCGGTCAGCAGCGATCCTTCGGAAATGAGAATCTTAGTCATCAGAGATACATAGCCTCCACATACAGGTCGTTAAAATCGGGATGTGTGGTCAGTTCCACATAGGCGACGTGCTCCGCCAACTCGGCGGCGCGTCGGCGTTGCGCCTGGGAAATGAGCAGATAGCGCGCGCCCGCGCCCGCGGCATTGCCCACCTGGCGGAAACGGTCGCGAGGCAGATCCGGGAACATCCCAATGGCGACCGCGCTTTCTAAATCTAAGTAGGAGCCGAAAGCCCCGGCCACGACAAAGCGCCCCAGGTCTTTGGGCGTCAGATGGGCTTCGCGCAACAGGATCTCGATGCCGGCGCGAATGGCGCTTTTGGCAAGCTGAATCTCGTGGACGTCTTGGCGGGTGATGACAATAGCGTGCTGGTGGCCGGTCTCTTCGGCGGGCGCGAGGCAGTACGGGGCGGGGCGCATGCGTCCGGCGCGATTGAGGACGCCGGTGCGGCGCAGCTCGGCCACCGCATCCAAGATACCCGAACCGCAGATGCCTATCGGCGGCGGCGGGGCGGTATCCGTAGGGGCGCGCACCGTCTGCCAGTGAGGCGCGCCATCGTAAATTTGGACGCGCTCGATGGCGCCCGGCGCGGCGCGCATGCCATCGTGGATGTGCGCGCCTTCGAAGGCCGGGCCGGAGGCGCACGAGCAACTGAGTATGGTCGGGTTGGCGGCTCGCGCCTGGGGCAGGATGAGGCTGATTTCGGTATTGGTGCCAATGTCGAGCGCGATGGTGGGATGATGTCGCCAGTGCGAGCGGGTCGCCAGCAGCATCGCGATGTGATCGGCGCCCACGTAGCCCGCGATGTTGGGCGGCAGGTAGACTTTGGCGCCGCCGGCACAGTTCAGGCCCAGGTGCGCCGCGCTGATGTCCAACGCCTCGCTGGCGGCCGCGATATACGGCGCTTCTCCCAATTGCCGCACCGGCAATCCGGCGAACAGGTGATGAATGACGGTGTTGCCGACCACCACATTTTCCACAATCGCAGCGGGGGAGGTGTGGCTTTCTGTGGCGAGGGTGGTCATCAACTGATTGAGGGCGCTTATCAACGCCGATTGCAATTTATCGCGGCCATCGGGGTGTTGGTTGGTGTATGCAATGCGATTGACGACATCTTCCCCATAGGTAATTTGGGGATTGGGCGCGCCAGCTTGCGCGAGAGTTTTTCCAGTTGCCAGATCAATCAGGTAGGCGGCGATTTTGGTGGTGCCGATATCGATCGCCAGCCCCAACAGATCGTGGGAGGGCGGCAACAGACCGACCACTTCGAGGATCGGGGGCGGGGTACGCAGTGCGAGCTTCACGCGGCCCTCGTGAGCGCGCAGTTGGGTGGAAAGGTCGCGCAGCACCGGTAACCCAAAGAAGGGGCGCGCGATGCCTTGCTCGGCCAGCGCAGCCGCCAGGCGCACGGTATCCGCGCGCAAATCAGCGGGAGGGGCATGGGGGCCATCTTCTGCAGGCGCAAGACGCGGCGGGGGGACCGTCACATCCACGGGCGTGATGACCGGATCAGGCGCGACGGCTAAAGCCTCCGCTTCGAGTTGCAACCGTTGATGTGCGCTCAGCGATTCGGGCGGCAGTTCGATTTTGAGGGTGTGCGGGTCTGGCGCATCGGGATCGGGGACGGCCTGGCAGGCCAGGCGATAGCCGGTGTCTAATTCGGCGGCGCTGAGCGTGGCGCGCTCACTCGCCGTGGGCGGCGCGAGCTGACCGGCCACACATCGCACGCGGCACTTGCCGCACACGCCGGCCCCGCCGCACACGGCAATCAATTGCACACCAGCCGATTGCGCAGCTTCCAGCAAAGTGGCCGTGGCCGGGATTTGTACACGTCGTCCAACGGGTTCAAAATCAACCGTCAGGGTCATAGTTTCTCCATGTTGCAAAGGCGGGCGTTAAGGCAGGCCCTAACGCCCGCCTTTGTGCCCGCTCGAGGTCGGATATATGAATCTCCGCTTTGGGATGCCGTCCTTGATAGCGGCAGGTTTCGCGGAGCGCGCATACATCACATGGTCTCCCGGTATGGTGTGGGACGTGCGTTCCGGCTCCTATCAGCATGCTGATGGTTTTGCGGGGCTTCATCTGCCCGCTATCCAACAAGCTGACGCCAATATCGGCTGCGGGAACGTGCTCAAAAATCTGTCGCTGCCCCAGTTGCAAGGGCCAGCCGCCGATGCCGGGACTAAGGGGGCGGGTGAGATGCCAGCCCGTCGGGAGCTGGGCCTCCAGGCGGCGGTAAGCGGCGCGCCCCAATGTATCGATGGCAGCTGTGCCGAGCGCATCCACCATCAGAGCATAGAGCGGCTCACTGGCCTGTAAAGCAGCAACGCGCGCATCGAGCGCGGGGCCAATCGTGCTGACCATGAAAAACACCGTGTTGGCATGGCGTAGAGGCTTCCACCAGTGCGGGAGAGGGGCATCCGTTGTGGTCAGGGGGAAGATGCCCGTTGCTAAATCTAGGGCCGGGCCATCAGGCGGATCAAGAAACGCGCGCACCGCGCGTCTCGTTACGATAACGCGCGGCGCCAGGAGAGTTGCTGCTTCTTCGAGTGCCTGCTCGGCCAGTTGCACAAGTTGGGGACGCCGCTGGCGCAGGGTTGCGGCAGCGGCGCCTTGCGCGTAAAACAGTTGGTCAACGGTGAGATGTAACGGCCAAGGCGGCGATAGTTGCACTAGGCCAAGCCCATCAGAGATTGAGCCAGCGCGGTGGCCCGGCTGGCGTCGGGCGCGTAGCCATCAGCGCCGATGCTTTCGGCAAAGGTTTGGGTGACCGGCGCGCCCCCCACGATAACTTTGACGCTCTGGCGCAGATCGGCGGTTTCTAGGGCCGAGATGACATGCGCCATATTGGGCATCGTGGTGGTCAGCAGCGCCGACATCGCGATAATGTCAGCGTGTTCACGTTGGATGGCCTCCACAAATTTCTCTGGCGGCACATCGGTGCCCAGGTCGATGATTTCAAAGCCCGCGCCTTCCAACATCATGCACACCAGATTTTTGCCAATATCATGCAAGTCCCCTTGGATAGTGCCCGCGATGATTCTCCCCGCCGGTTGGACATCAGCCGCGACCAGATGCGGTCTGAGGAGCTTGAGGCCGCCCTTCATCGCGCGCGCGGCGATCAGCATTTCGGGCACGAAGTACTCGCCCTCTTCAAACAACTCGCCTACCTCGCGCATCGCGGCGATTAACCCCTCGGTGAGAATGGTCCCCGCCGGGATATCGGCTGCCAGGGCCGCCTGGACGTTCTCTTCAACGCTGGCTTGGTCGCCATCCAAGACGCCTTCGTACATCGCTTCTAAAATGGGATTCATCAAGTGTTCCTCCGTCAGTACGTGTTTGTATTTTGAAATTAATCCTTATTTGCTCTGAGCGGATTGCTA
>CAZCAI010000246.1:0-4828 GCA_964496595.1 uncultured Anaerolineales bacterium | reverse complement strand
CTCAAGTACTTTGGTAGCCTCGACACCCTTTGCTTTAGCCTGAACTGTCGCCATCCTTCAACTCCTTTTTCTTTCAATGAGGTTTATTTTCTTGGAACGGCCTCACCTCAATTATACTCCACCCCAACCCCAAAAGATGAGGCTGCCGATCCACGCTCCCAGTCTCCTTGACCCCAACGTCTCTCTAAGACACTCCCTCCCAGGCAACCGCGCCGCTATCCTCCAAGGCTGCGCCTGGCTCTATCTCTGGGGGTTGAGTCCTCGGCATCGCCGGCTGACATTCGGGCGCTAACGACTGGATAAGCCCCCACAACGCATCGCGCTCGCCATTTTGCGCGGCGTGAATCAACTTGCGCACGCCCCAGTGTAAGGTCTGCGGCTCAATCGGCATGCTATCGGTGACCACGAAAATTTTCTCGTGAGAGGTCAATGTATAATTCTCGCCCTCGTTAAACAGCCGCTCCTCCAGCTTCTCTCCGGGACGCAAACCGGTGAATACAATGTCAATATCCCGATCCGGCTGCAAGCCGGAAAGCGTGATGAGATCGCGGGCTAGATCCACAATCTTCACCGGCTCACCCATATCCAACACGAAAATCTCCCCGCCGCTCCCCATCGCGCCCGCCTGGATGACCAACTGCACCGCCTCTGGGATCGTCATAAAGTAGCGATTAACCTCTGGATGCGTGACGGTCACCGGCCCGCCGTTGGCGATCTGGCGCTTGAAGAGCGGCACGACGCTGCCCTCGCTGCCCAAGACATTACCAAACCGGACGGCGACAAAATCGCGCCCCGTGCGCCGCGCAGCATCCTGGACCAACAACTCCGTGATGCGCTTGCTGGCCCCCATAAAGTTCGAGGGGTTGACGGCCTTATCGGTCGAGATCAGGACAAAGCGAGCGACGTCGTGACGTTCGGCCGCCTGGAGTAAGTTTTGCGATCCCTGGACGTTGTTCAAGATCGCCTCATCAGGATGACGTTCCATCAGCGGGACGTGCTTATAAGCTGCCGCGTGGAAAATCACCTCTGGCTGATAGCGCGCCATAATGGACTCTAAGCGGTTCAGATGCCGGATGTCGGCAATCACCGGCGCGATGTCCAATTTCGGGAATCGTTCTCGAAGTTCCAAGTCGATGCGATAGATAGCGCTCTCGGCTTGATCCAACAAAATAAGGGCGCGAGGCTGCTGGGCTGCTACTTGCCTGGACAGCTCTGAACCAATCGAGCCGCCGGCCCCGGTAATCATCACAACGGCGCCACGAAGATAGGAAAACCCCGCCGAACACGGCTTAACGAGATCTCGCCGCAGCAGATCCTCGATCTGCACCTCACGGATTTGGGTGACGCTCAAGGTGCCATCGATCAGATCGTAGATGCCGGGCACCGTCCGGTAACGTACTTGGGCCTCATCACAGATAGATTTGATGGCCCGGATCGCTTTGCCCGGCGCCGTCGGCATCGCGATGATGACCTCATCCACAGCGTGTTTACGCACCAGCGCGGGAATATTCGCGCGCCGCCCCAGCACCGGCACATCGTAAATTTGCATGTGCAGCTTGGCCGAATTATCGTCCACAAACCCCACGGCTTTCAAGCCCAATCCTGGGTTATTCTGCATTTCGCGCAGGATCATCGCGCCGGCGTCCCCCGCGCCGACGATCAAGACCTTGAGTGGACTTTGTACCATCGTCTTCAAACGCAGAGCATCCTGTGGCGTCATCCGCTCCTGCCATATCCGCAATAAGAAGCGCGAGCCGCCCAAGAAGGCCAGGCTCAAAATACTCTCCAGCGCCCAAATCGAGCCGGAGGGACAATGAGGGATGCCAAGCACAGGGAAGACGCCAAAGTTCAATATGTAAATAAACACCGAACTACTCAGCGAGGCCAATAAAATGGTCTTGAACTCTCTGGTGCTCGCGTAGCGCCATAATCGCCGGTAAAGGTGAAAGCTGTAATACGCGCCCAACCGCACACCAATTGCCAGCGGGAAAAACGTCCAGTTAAAGCGCAGATAGGGCCACACGTTCAGCAGCGCTTCGTAGCGAATGATGAAGCTGAATACAATAGAAAAGAGAATCAAGACTGCATCCAGAAGTATCAGATACCGCATCCGCAACCCAATGGGATTTTTATTTTCAAATGTCACCGTTCTCCTCCTTGATTCCCCAATATAAAACGTTGGAATCTCCCCCTGATTGAACCTCTTACATTATCCCATCTTTTGCCTTTCCAGCAACCACGCAACAAAAAGACGCGAAGGAGATAATCCCTCGCGTCTAACTTGCTACGAACCTCATACGCATCAAAGCGGCAATCATGCCCTCAACATCTTACGCAGTGAATGCCATACGCTCCGCTTCAGCCGCGATGATCTACACGTGAGCAGCCGCTTGAAGCACGGACAAATGTCTTTCTAATCATTCCATAAAATTCTGACTTGCCTGCGCGCCCCAGGTTTGCAAGAAGATCTCAGGTAAACCGCTTGCGCCCCTCATAAGCCTCCTCGTCAAATTCAACGCAACACAGACTCAGGGCCGGTTACTTTGAGTCCGTGGGATGCAAAGACACGCCAATCCTTTATATCATACGTGTACACGTGCGTTACACCAGCGGCTAAAGAGCTCGCTGCATGCCGTGCATCATGGACACGACGCGCAGTCAACTTATGTTCGACGACCAAATCAAGCATAAGCGATCCTGCTTCAATACCGGTTGGTAAAATCCGGATGGCCGAAGGCGGTTCGATAAGCAGGCGAACCACCTCAGCAGCGCGTTGTGGCGCATGCGGGGGCATCGCTTTTTCCCACGTTAATGCCCCATATACTTCGCTTAAGATCCCCACAGTGGTACAGACAGCCAAGCTTCCACATCGCGCTGCCTCAACCAGTGGGTAAGCCTCCGCGTGACGTGGATCGCCGGACAATAACGCGCCAATGAAAAGCCCTGCATCAAAGAAGATGACTTCATCCAAGATCATAGATGGCGTCCTTCCACCCTTCAGGAATATACCCCTCCAAGACAGGAAGCGGTTTGAGTTTCTTCCGAGGGGTAATGATGATTTCCTGTTCATTAGAGACCTGAATTGTCAAGGGCTGCTGCTCTCTCAGGACTCGCGCCATCAGGTCTTCTAAAGAAACGTTTTTAATAGCTTCCAAGGTTAGTATTTGGGTCGTCATAACATCCTCTCCTTCTT
Organism: uncultured Anaerolineales bacterium; assembly: GCA_964496595.1. GTDB lineage: Bacteria > Chloroflexota > Anaerolineae > B4-G1 > SLSP01 > JAAAOZ01. Next base: position 1,635 of record CAZCAI010000246.1, on the reverse strand, counting down.
AATCTGTGGATGCACGGTGTACAACGTCGCGACGCACGCGCTTTTGCAGGAACACGGGTCTTTTAGATTTCGCCGGATAGCTCCCTCAGTACCCCTAAAAGCAGCGAAGATTTACGTGTTTGTGGAGGCCCCAGACCTTTTCTGCATTGTTACTGGCGTGTGGATGGAGGATGACGCATCTGCACCCGGCGAATTCTTGAAGCGCCAAGAACGTTACGCCTGTTGTTCCAAACGTTGCACAAAAGCGGCGTGGTCCTCGGTCTCTGCGCCGGCTTTGACCGCCGCCACGACCGTCGCGAGATCGCCCGCGAGCAAGGCGGCGACGTCGAGGCGCAGGCCAGGAAAGACCTGGCTGTGAATCAGGCCGTCCTTGTCTGGTTCCAAGTGGTGATATGCCCCCGCTTGGAGTTGAAACCAATCTAAGGCCTCGTCGTAGATGCGCCACACGATGTATTCTTGCACGCCATTGCGGCGATAGACGTGCATCTTGTCGTATAGATCATAAGAGGCGCTGCTGGCAGCAATCTCGACGATAAGCTCCGGCGCGCCTTCGAGATAATCGTCATCACTGATATGCGACGCGCCGCCTAGTTCTTCATCCAACCGCAACACGACATCCGGCTGTACTTCATTGTCCACGTCCAAACGCAAAGTGGCGTTATCATTTAGGTGAATACCGGGGGTCGCTACACGATAAGCCCCCAACCAAATTATCATATCTCCATGCGCTTCACTGTGGCTATTGCGTACGGGTGATGGCATATAGACGACTCCTTCGATGAGTTCTGCTTTCTTGATGTGGGGCATGGCCTCGTAGCGCCGCTCAAACTCGGCGCGGGTCAACCGGGCGCCATTTTCCAATGGCAACGGATGCGGCGCCGTTGGATTCGCCCGTTGTTTGATCTGCCACGTCTGCTGAGCCACACGTTCAGTCATTACGGTTGGCATATACTCCCTCCTTGTCCAGGCTGTCCCTCTCTAATACGTTCATTATAGCTCATCCCGGCCCCAAAATCAAAAAGCGGATGCTCTCGCATCCGCTTGATCTGCAAAAATTAACGCCCGTCCTCTACTACATCACGGTAGAAGCCCCTATCCAGCTAGCCATGCTCTGATTAGCCGTGCTCTGAGCGGATCGCTAGATCCGCGACGCTACGCCGAAACGGGGAACTGGCGTTCCCCTTCGAGCAAATTTAACTGGGGAGCTATTTTTGCCGCGTCGTACTACCCGCGCGCTATGGCCGCTCGTAATGCCGCCGCCACGCGCTCGACCTCTTGCTCGGTGAGGTTGTTATGGAACGGCAGCGCGATGGTCCGCTCGGCGATAGATTCGGTCACGGGCAGCGTGCCGCGCAGGTCGCCGAACATCTCGCGGATGTAGGGCTGGGTGTGGATCGGCGCGAAGTAGCCCCGGCTGGGAATGCCTTGATCGGCCAGTTTCTGGATCACGGCGTCCCGCTGCAAGCCCTCGGCCAGCGTCACGACGTAGACGAACCAGCTCATCCGCACGTGCGGCTTGACGACCGGGGAGCGCACGCCGGCCACTCCTTGCAGACGCTCGGTGTACATTGCGGCGACGCGCGCGCGCTTTTCCAGGAAGGTCTCCAGCCGCTTGAACTGGCTCACGCCCAGCGC
>CAZCAI010000245.1:0-4836 GCA_964496595.1 uncultured Anaerolineales bacterium | reverse complement strand
TAACCGGCGAAGGCCGGTTTCGTAAATGTAGCCGCGAATTTATTCGCCAGGCATCCCCCCAGAGCTGTAACTTAACCGTAACCTGCTAAAAAGGAAAAAGATTGTATACTGCGTAAAAATCTCCATTAGTTTTTAGCATTTTTTACATTTAGGAAATCTTTCCGGTAGCCGATTCCGCAATTTAGAATTGCGAATAATGCTATTGAGTAAAGATTCAAAATTCCAAATTCGCAATTCGCAATTTGCCGCTTTTAACATTTACATGAAGAGGAGCGACTATGTCAACCCATCAAAAATTATCCCCAGCAGAGTTAGAACGTCTTTTAGCAACGCAAGATGTCTCGGCGGATATGTTCGCCTCGGCGCCGGACGCCTATTTCTTGGATCTCCTGGCCTCCATCGAGCGGAAAGTCCTCAACACCTTGATGACGGAGGAGCAATACGCGCCGGGCGAGGTGCTTTTCAAGGAGGGCGACGCCGGCGATGCGATGTACCTCCTGCGCTCCGGGCGCGCGGCGGTGGTCAAGGGCGAGTTCGAGCAGCCCATCATTTTAGGCTATCGCGGGCCGGGCGAGATTGTCGGGGAGATGGCGCTGCTGGAGCAGCGTCCGCGCTCGGCTTCCATCATCGCGGTGGATAACGTGCGCGCGCTCAAAATCAAACGGGAGCATTTTCAAGAGCTGCTGAGCTATAAGCCGGAGATCAGCCTGAGCGTGATGGCGACGCTCAGCGCGCGGCTGCGGGCCGCCGACAACGCCCGCGACGAGAACGTCCAGACAGGCCGCCAATTGACGCGCGAGGTCTCCACGTTGAAGAGTGAAAAACAGCAATTACTGGAGGCACAACAATTGCGCGAAGAGACAGGCAACTTTATTATTCACGATCTGCGAAATCCCCTGGGGATTATCAACGGCGTTATCCAGGTGCTGGAGATGGTGCTGCCTGAAGAGGTGCTGGACGAGAATCACGAGCTGTTAGACGCGGGTAAAGCGGCCGCCGGCCACATGCATCGCCTGGTGGAGTCGCTCTTGGATGTCTCGAAGATGGAGGCCGGCGAGGATCAGATCACGCCGGCGCCGACCGACCTGCGACGCCTGATCGCCAAGGCCATCCAGCGCGTCACGCCCGAAATGACGCTGTCGAGCATCACGCTCACCACGGAGATCGACGGGGCGTTGCCGCAACAGGTGATGATCGACGGGGAGAAGATCGACCGCGTCCTGACCAACCTGTTAGACAACGCGATCAAGTACACGCCAACCAAGGGCCAGATCCAGGTCATCGCGGAGCGGCGCGGCGATCAACTTGCGATTTGCGTGGACGACAGCGGGCCGGGCATCCCGCCGGAGGAGCGCGAGCGCATCTTCGAGCGCTTCGCGCAGGTGAAGGGCCGCCGCGCGCGCCGCCGGGGCTTCGGCCTGGGGCTGACCTTCTGCCAGTTAGCGGTGGAGGGCCACGGCGGGCGCATCTGGGTGGAGCCGGGCGCCGACGACGTCGGCAGCCGCTTCATCTTCACGCTGCCCCTGGTGGAGGCGACGCCATAAAGCCACGCTCCGAGCGGATCGCCAGATCCGCGCCGCTACACTGAAACAGGGAACTGGCGTTCCCTTTCGAGCAAGTTTAACTGAAGAGCTATCGCCCCTCGTTCTCCTGGGCCAGGCGCAGGAGCAGGGCGACATTCTTCCCCTTGCCGGCATCACGAAGCGCGTGCGCGACCTCCGTGAAATAGGTGTGCTGGCGCAAGAAATGGTACTGGCGCCAGTACCACGCCGGCAGCGGGATGCGCGTACCGTGCTCGGCTAACTCCATTCGAAGATTAAAGCTGGTCTCCAAATAATCCTCTCGCCCCAGTGAGTCCAAATCAGCGTCGCACATCAGCGCCTCCGCGAAGCTGTGGGGCATCTGGGGCATCTGCGTCGCCAAGATCATCGCCTCGATGCGCCGAATCTGCGCCGCGCTGTAGCTAAACTGGGGCAGCGTCGCCGCCGCGATACGCGCGCCAATCGGCTCGTTGTGTGCGTAACGCTCCACGTAACCCAGATCGTGATAGAGCGCGGCCGTGAGGAACAACAACTCCCCCTCGGCATCCAAGCCGGCCAACGCCGCGAGGCGCGCGGCGGCGGGCAGGACGTCATCGCGGGTGTGGTGAATTCCGTGATAGTAGAGATTCCCCGGCAACTCCGCCTCCAATCGCGCCAGAACATAAGCTTTAGCGCGTGCGAAATCTGGTTTGTGGTCGCTCATTCTCCTCACCCTCAATGAACCCTCCCCAACGGCTCTGTGTGCATGCATTGTACACTATTATGCCCTGGGGTTCAATCAAATGGAGACCGGGGACAAACTCCTTCGGATTGAAGCGCGGGAGATTTTGCCTCGCGTGTCAAAACGGGTACAATTGGATGATGTAAGCAACACCCTGTGCTACCCCGCCTACCGAAGGAGATATATGCGATGGCTCAAACGAAAGTAAAGGCACCCTCTGATGTTGTGGAACGTAATCTCCGCTTGACGGAAAAGATTATGCGCTACCTTCTGGAAAATCCCCAGGTGTTTAATTCACTGCCCGATGACTTTGAGTTGGTAGTTCTTCCAGAGGATGATCCAGAGATCCGTCTGTATAATTTAGAGTTGCTGGATAGGTATGGTAGTGAGGACAAACCCATTGTCTTTGCCCGGGTTCAGACTAGACCGCAACCCGTGGCAAAGCCTATCAGCCCCAGTCTGTTTGTACCCGTACCTTCAATGGGATAGAATTTTCCCCGGACAAGATGAACTCTCCCTACCAACTGCCGGATCTCGACCGCGCCGGATTCGCGCGCACGAATCGCCAGACGATCCGGCAACGTGTGGCGATTCTGCGCGAGTTGCTGCCCCACGCGACCTCCATCGCCGAGATCTGCTGCGGGGATTGCGCGCGCCAGTGGACGGCCTACCGCAAGGCACTGGACATCGCGCGCTACCGAGGGCTGGATCTCCACCCGGAGATCGTCGCGGTCAATTGCGCGCGGGGCATCGAGTGCGTGCAGGGCGACGCGCTCGATCCCGCCGTGCTGGCGCAATTCTGCAATTTTGATGTGATCTTCTTCGGTCCCCCACTCTCGGTCGATTGCGACGGTCACTCGCTGCTGACGTTCCGACGCGTCGCGCCCGGCTTCGACGCCTTCCTGCGCGTCATGCTCGGCGAGCTACACTACGAGGGCGCGGTCGTCTGCATCGGCCCGAACACCACGACGATGGGCGACGTCCAATGGCTCTACAGCCGCGCCCACGATCTCCGCGCCGACGTGGGCCTGCGCCTCATCCACTACAGCATCGCGACGGTGACGGGCCACGATGAGGTCACCGAGCCTCGGCTCAAGTACGTGGAGCTGTGGTTCTCCACGCGCTTGGAGGATGTGTGGGAGGTGAAGGAGTCAAAAGTCGAAGGGCAGGAAGGCTGACGGCTGGAAGTTGGAGGGTCTTTTGAATTTTGCCGGGCAATCTCCTCAGTAGCCCTAAAAGCAGCCAAGAATTGCGTGTTTGTGAGGATTACAGACCTTTTTTGTGTCGCTCCTGGGTTGCAGGTGGGAGGCGCAATAGCGCTTGGCAGATTGCACCCGGCGAATTCCTGAAGAGCCAAGATAGATAGCGGGAAACAACAGTAAAAGCGTGGGAGGAAGCCTGGATAGGGTATCCAGCCCGAAGGGCTTTGCTCTTTTAGCGCGGGGACTTCCATCCCCGCGCGACGAGGGCAAAATTACTCCTTAAGTCAAAAGAACTTCAAAGCATCTGGACAGGATTAACCGGATTGTCAGGATGTAAAAAGATCAAAATCCTGCAAATCTTGTCAATCCTGTCTAAAACTACCCACAATAGGAGAGGAAATTATGACATCCGATCTCAAACGCTACACAGAATCAAATCGGGCGGCGTGGAATGAGGCGATGCCCAAGCATCAGCGGGCGGCCAAGGCCAAGTGGGATCGCGCCTTTGAGCAGCCGGGCTACGTCTGCTTGGACGAAGAGGAGGTCGCGGCGCTCAAGCGGATGGGCATCCGAGGCAAGGCGGTGGCGCACCTGTGCTGCAACAACGGCGTCGAGCTGCTCTCCCTGAAGAACCTGGGCGCCAGCGCCGGCGTCGGCTTCGACATCTCCGACCTCGCCATCGACGAGGCGCAGGAGCGCGCGGCCCGCTCGCACATCGACTGCCGCTATGTCCGCACCGACATCTACGACATCGGCGCCGAGTACCACGGGCACTTCGACGTGGTCTACGTCAGCGCGGGCGCGCTGGGCTGGCTGCCCGATCTGCCGCGATTTTTCGCGCAGGCCGGCGCGATGCTGCGCGACGACGGGCGCGTCTTCATCCACGAGATCCATCCCATCTCAGAGATGCTCCCGTTCGACGATCCGAAGATCCCCGAAGACGATCTCCTGCGGATCATCGAGCCGTACTTCAAGGCGGAGCCGTACGAGGAGTACGACAGCTTGGATTACGTCGGCGGGACGGAGTACAGCTCGACGGCGGCGCAGTACTGGTTCGTGCATACGATGGCCGACATCATCATGGGCCTCGTCAATAACGGCTTCGCCATCGAGCACTTCGCCGAATCTCCCACCGACATCTCCGCCGGCCACCAGCGCATCGAGGCCGCCGAGGCCGGCATCCCCCTGAGCTTTATTCTGGTCGGGCGGAAGGTTATCGTTAGATAAAGGCAACGTGGGCGGAGCGCGGCGCGGACTAGGTCGAATTAGAATCAACCCGTGCGGGAGTTGGTTGGGTGATAGGTTGCGCGGCAGTCGATGGGATGTTTGCACAAGTTTGTGCATTATCACGAGTGGTGTATAATGTGATTAG
>CAZCAI010000244.1:0-4877 GCA_964496595.1 uncultured Anaerolineales bacterium | reverse complement strand
TCAGTACGTGTTTGTATTTTGAAATTAATCCTTATTTGCTCTGAGCGGATTGCTAAATCCGCGTGCGCAATCAGAACGGAGATCTGGCGATCTCCTTGGAGCAAGGATGATCAATGTCGGGCCATTCCAGGCGCCACTACTTACCCCGCGCGCCCAGCTTCCATCAAGGCCGCGATATTGTCGAGCGGGGTTTCGGGGGGGAGATCGCAGCCGGTGCTGAGGATGAAGTTGGGGTAAGGGGCCATAGCGTCTAATAGCGCGTGGGTGGCCGATTTTACCTCGGCCGAGGCGCCGTTGGTCAGCACGCGCACCGGATCGAGGTTGCCGATGAGCACGACATCTTCCGGCATCTGCGTGATGGCGGATGGGAAATCCACCGGCGCATCGAGGCTCAGGCCCTGCGCGCCCGTGTCACACATCGGCTTGATGAGGTGTTCGGTATCGCCGCAGATATGCAGGATGCCGATGGTATCCAGCGCTTCGAAGATCTGCCGGACATAGTGGCCGGAGAATTCATCGAAGGCGCGCGGCGAGATAAACGTGGCGGTCGGCTCCAGCACGCACACCATATCCGCGCCGGCGGCCACCAGCGCCTGCCCATAGCGGATAATCACGTCGGTAGCCAGCGTGGCCGCCGCATGCACCAAATCGCGTTTTTCGATAGTGGCCATTGCCAATTCCGTCGCGCCCATCATCAACCCGGCCAGCGTGAACGGTCCGATGACGTACGCGCCTTTGATGATATCCAACGCGGCGGCCATCTGCTCCATCACCGAGATGTACGTGCGCACGCGCCCATCATACAGCACATCGATGGCGCGGAACTGATCCAGATCCGCGATGGTGTGGACCGGGTGCTGCTTCACCGTAGGCGATTCACTTTGAGGAAACACGACCGGCAGGCCGATAGCGCCCGCCTCGACCGCCAAATCCATCATAAAGAAGGCGGCATCCGGCCGGAAGCGGGCCACCAACGCGGAGATGGTCTCAAATTGCATGCGCGCGTTGAATTCGTTTTGCCAAATCGTAGAATGGGTGAGTTGGATGCCCGGAAAGCCCATCAAGGGGGCAATCATTCGGCCAGGATGAGCGGTGACTAGATCTATCAGATTCATAGCAGCTTCTTCACCCGTAACGCTCACCGCCATCGACCATGAGAACCTCGCCGGTGATGTAGTCCGCTTCCAACAAAAAACGCGCGGCCTGCGTCACGTCCTGGGGCGCGCCCCAACGCTTGAGCAACGTCCCTCGCGCCACGCGCGCCGTCTGCTCCTCGGTGAAATCGGGCGGGGGAAGCACCGGCCCCGGCGAGATGGCGTTGACGAGCACGGCGGGCGCCAATTCCACCGCCAGTTGGCGCGTCAACGCGAGCAGGGCCGCCTTCCCCACGCTGTGCGCCCCGTAGCCCTTGAACGGCTGCCACGCCGAGAGATCGACGATATTGAGGATGGCGCCCGCGCCGCGCTCCACCATCCCCGGCGCGACGGCGTTGGCGCAATAAAACGCCCCATCGATCAGGATGCGGCTGACTGTCTGCCACAGGCTCACATCCTCAGCCGGGAAGGGCGTGGCCTTGTACCAGGAGGCGCTGTTGATCAGAATATCCACCGCGCCGAAGCGCGCCTCGGCCTGGGCCACCATCGCGGCGACCTGTTCGTGATCGGCGACATCCGCCTGTGCGGGCAATGCCTCCACGCCCAACGCGCGCGCCTCATCCGCCAGGACTTGGGCCGCCTTGTCGGAGCTGCGGTAATTGATGACGACATTGGCGCCGGCCGCGGCCAACATCAGCGTCAGCGCGCCGCCGATGCGATGCGCGCCGCCGGTGATGAGCGCGGTTTTCCCCTGGAGATTCATAGCGCGCTCCTTTCTTGCATCCCGCGCTTGATCAGGCCGCGATCCGCCGGCAGAGAACGCAGCCGCACACCCGTCGCGTGGAAGACGGCGTTGGCGATGGCGGGCGCGGTGGCCACCATCACCGGCTCGGCCAGGTTTTTCGCGCCATACGGCCCGTCGTGATGCGCCACCTGGACGTAAGTGGCCTCGATTTCCGGCACATCGCGGGAGCGCGGGATGCGATAGGTGTTGAAGCCTAACGTCTGCGGGATGGCGTGTTCGTCGTAGCGGAAGGCCTCGCTGAGGCCGTAGCCCAGCCCCTGCACGATGCCGCCGTACAGTTGGCCGATAGCGCCCAGCGGGAAGAGGATGGCGCCTGCATCATGCGCGGCCCAAATCCCCGTGACCGCCGGTTTGCCGGTGCGGGTGTTGACCTCCACTTCGACGACCTGCGCGCCGAAGACGTAGCAGAAATACGGCTCGCCCGTGCCCTGCTCAAAGTTCCATTCGATGGGGCGAATTTGCCAGCGGCCCTCGGTCGAAAGCTGGAAGCCCATCGAGCGGGCGTGGGCGACAACCGTCTCAAAGGCAACCGGTTCCTCGTCGGGGCCGATGAAGCGCTCGCCATTGCGGATCAATTGCGCCGGATCGCAGTCGAGCAGGTCGGCGGCGGCGAGATTGAGCTGCTGGAGCAGCTTCTCGGCGGTGACGCGCACCGCGTTGCCGCCCACCATCGAGGCGCGCGAGGCGACCGTCGGGCCGGAATCGATGGCGGTGTGCGTGTCGGGCCGCAGGATGCGAATCCGCTCCATATCCACGCCCAACGTCTCGGCCGCCAGCAGCGTGAAGACCGTGCGGCTGCCCTGGCCGTAATCGGTGAGGCCGGAGGTCAGCGTGATGGAATTGTCATCTTCGATTCTGAGCGTCGAGACGGAGAAGTCCTCGCCCTCGCCGCCGAGGCCGCTGCCGTGGAAATAAGCCGCCACGCCGATGCCCTTGCGCACGGTGGCGGCGGCGGGCTGCTCGGCGTAGGCGCGCCGCTTGCGGTCCCAGTCGGAGCGCTCGCGCACCCAGCGCAGGCACTCGGCCAGGCCCATCGGGTGATCGATGACATCGCCCGTCATCGTGCGGTCGCCTTCGCGCAGGCAATTTTGCAGACGGAAGTCAAGCGGATCGCGCCCCAGACGATGGGCCAGCTCATCGATAGCCATCTCGATGGCGGCGGCGGCCTGCGTGTTGCCGAAACCTCGGAACGCGCCGGCGTAGCCGTTGTTGGTATAAACCGCGTCGGTATCGACGTGGACGGCCTGGTAGCGATAGGCGCCTGCCGCGTGCATCGTGGCGCGCCAGGCCGCCAACGGCGTCATCGAGGCATAGGCGCCGCTATCGGCTAACATCTTGATCTGGGCCGCCTGGAGTTGGCCGTCTGCGTCCACGCCTAACTTGAGCTTGATCTGCATGGCTTGCCGCTTGTACGAGGCGGCCATCGACTCCGCGCGGGTGAATATCAGCCGGACAGGCCGCCCGGTGAGCAGCGCCAACTTAGCCGCCTGCGCCGAGCTTTCGTAGACCACGTCATCCTTGCCGCCGAACGAGCCGCCGACCGGCGGTTGGATCACGCGCACCTGGCGCTCAGGCAGGCCCAGCATCTCGGCGACGGTGTCGCGGTTGATGAAGGGGCTTTGGTTGTTGGCGTAGAGCGTCACGCCGCCATCCGGCTCCGGGATGGCTAACACGCCCTCGGTTTCGAGATAGGCGTGCTCCTGGTGGGGTAGGGAGTAGGCGCTCTCGTGTACCAGATCGCAGAGGTCGAGGATCGGCTGGGGATTGCCGTTGCGGAGGATGTGCCGGTCGCACAGATTGCCCTCCGCCAGCTCGCCGGTCGTCATCGTGGCGGGCGCGTCGGGGATCATTGGCATGTCGGGATCTAACGCGCGGGTCATATCGGCGACGACGGGCAGTTCCTCCAGCTCCAGCGCGATGGCCGCCACGCCTGCCTGGGCCGCCTCCGGCGTCTCGGCGGCCACCACGGCGATGGCCTCGCCCACAAAGCGGACTTTGTTATAAGCCAGCACGTAATCATCCTTGACCGGCCAGCCGAAGTTGCCGCGCCCTACGAAATCCGCGTGGGTGATGGTGGCGTGCACGCCGGGCGTCTGGAGCGCGGGCGCGACATCCAACGTGACGATGCGCGCGTGAGGCGCTGGGCTGCGCAACACTTTGGCGTGGAGCATGCCGGGCACGGTCATATCGCAGACATAGCGCGTGCGCCCGGCGACCTTGTCGGGGCCGTCGATGTTCTTCAGGTGGGGATTGCCGACATAGCGCCGGCGCTGGCCCGCGCTCGGCTCCGAGGCGGGGATCGCGGGCGGCTGGACCGTCTCGCCGGCGCGGCGCCTGGCCGTCGCCTCGATAGCGTCCACAATCTGCTGATAGCCGGTGCAGCGGCAGAGATTGCCCGCAATCGCGCGGCGGATCTCCTCGCGGGTGGGGGCCGGATTGCGACGCAGCAACGCCTCGCCCGCCATGATCATCCCCGGTGTGCAGAAGCCGCACTGCACCGCGCCGAACTCCAGGAACGCGGTTTGGAGATCCGAGAGCGCGCCTTCCGGGCCGGATAAGCCTTCAATGGTGGTGACCGTGCGCCCGGCGATCTTGCTCACCGGCGTGCGACACGAGCGCGTGAGTTTATCATCCACCAGCACGGAACAGGCGCCGCACGCGCCCGTCTCGCACCCGCGCTTCGTGCCCGTCAGGCCCAACTCATCGCGCAACAGCTCGACGAGGAGCATATCGGCGGGGATGTTATCGAGGCTGATGGGGGTGTGGTTTAATGTGAATTCGAGTTTCATAGCGTTTCTCCTGGGGAATAAGCGAATCTGCGAATGGGTGAATCCGAGTGTACGGGGCCTAAAGTACCCTGGAAAGGCCGTGTGGCCAGCCGTCCGCCTACGCGGACGGGATTGCGCCCTCGCAGGAGGTCGCCTGGCGCGATAGCGCCTGTCTCAGGACTTCAGTCCGGTCTTACAATTAGTGCCCGT
>CAZCAI010000243.1:0-4901 GCA_964496595.1 uncultured Anaerolineales bacterium | reverse complement strand
TACCAACAGAGCGGCTAAAGTGATCATCGTTTATCTATCCTTGAAAAAGCCCCGGCTTCTGAGAAGAAACCGGGGCTTTCGTTTCTCGTTGTCGCTTGAGGGCTATTTCTTGCGCATAACGAGGGGGAGGAAGATTTGTTCCATATAGCTTGACCCGATGAATACCTGGCCGCTACTTCTATTAACCGGACGTTGCAAAGCGGAGGTGGCGAAATCCTGACCATAGGTATCGTTAAGCTGGGCGCTGGCGAGTGTAACCGGCGTCGCGCCGTCGGGCGCGCTACGCTTGATGGTGAACTGGACTTTTACGAGCGCTCCACTGCCGCCAGTCAGGGTCTGAGCGGTTGCTAATGCGATCTTGAGTACCCCAGACTTGCTACTATGCGTTTCTAGATCAAAGGCTTGTGTCATATCAGTTCGTTGCACAGCTTCCGACTCAGCTATCTCTAGCACATCTGGATCGTAATTGATCGTCAAGTCACTCCCTGCGATATCGGCGGCGTTGTCGACGTTAATGGAAACCCAGGCCGTTCCACCCTGTAGTCCTTGTCCTTCCTCTACACTCAACGTCACGGGGGTATCGGTCGCGGCATGGGTCGCCATCCGTGTTTGGCTGCTGGGAACAGTGTCTATCATATGCAAAATCCTCACCACGTCGGCAGAATTTATATAGTCATCACCGTTCACGTTACCAGCGCTGGACTGCTCTTCTGTGGGTTTGATTTTGCCAACAGCGATGAGCAAGGCGATAGCAACATCGTTGGCTCTTATCTTCCCATCACCGCTTAAATCGCCTAGCTTGAAGTTTCTACGAACAGTGATTTGTCCATCTTGTAAAGCTGATGGTACTGGATTGTATAGATCCTCGGTTGAGTAAATCGCCGTTTCGTCCCGGTCAAATCGTAGTTCCCCAGTTTTGCCTATAGTCCCAATAACTTCAAAGACTAAGTTAAACAGAGTTCCTTCACCGTACAGGGGCGCATCTCCGCTAACCAGATGCACAGCTACGATACCCGAATCCGATTCAGCTTTGAACAGGTAACCTTCGCTAAGTAGCGTGCTTTGTACACCTTCTGGGGCTAAGCTTAATAAGTCGGTAGGATAATCCAGGTAGATATCTATTGCGCCGATACGCAAGCCATCGGCGTTGGCAATATTGATAGGCACGGTTACGGTCGTTCCTTGACTGGCGTAGACTGGCGGAATAGCAAGACTCAGTTGACCAAAGACAGCTTCGGCTTCGTTAGAGGGATCACTTTCGTCAGATTCAACCACGGCGGTGACGTAATAGACATACGTTTCACCCTCTGTTAGTGTGTCATTGTCTCGATAAGAGGTATTGCGCACCGGCATCGTCGTGATGGGGTTTGGGGGGAAGGCGGTGCTGCCTCCCGCTTTGCGGTAGACGTGGTAGCCTTCCACGCCGGGGCTGGGGCTGGGTTCCCACCTCAGGCTGATGGAGTCTATGCCGGGATAGGCCTCCAACCCGGTAGGTTTGTCCAGTTGGGTCTCACAACGCGGGACGGCGACCTGCACACTGGCGGCGCGTGTCACACCACCGCTGAACGTCGCCTCGGCCTGCAGGGTGGCCGTGGATGCAATGTCGCCCGTGGCCGCCACACGCCACTGCACCGAGCGCGCTTCACCGGGGAGGATGTCGCCCCAGGCCTTGCTGGCGTCTTCACCGTGAACCAGAGACACATCATCTGGCAGCGTCAGTGTAGATTGGCCGCCGGTGAGCGTCGAAGCAGTAGCGTTGTTGACCCACTGCACCACGTCGAACTCCAGATCGCCGCAGGCGACGGAGGCTGGCGCATCGAGCCACGTGTCTCCGCCCCCGCGCCCGGCCAGACCGTAGTAGGTGACAAAGCGGGTGCTTTCAGCGTAGTACAACGGGGTCGGGTTCCAGTAGAGGGCCACGGCGCTGTCATCGGTCACTACCTGCCCTTGTTGTATACTGTAATCCCAGACCTTGCCGCCCAACGAAGGCCACTCGGCGATCACCATGCGGTCCGGAGGTGTCGCGTCGCCGCCGCGCAGTATGCCCTGCCCGCGTAGGTAGGTCGCGTCAAAAATGGGCGACTCGAAAGCTTTCCAGTAGGCCGGGACGTCGTCGCCGATGAAGTCGGTCTCATGGATCAAGTTGCCATATCCTGGCACAAAGTAGGGCGCGCCGTCGTTTTCGCCGATTTTCACGTCCAGCAACGACCGCAGACCGACGTCATAAGCGCTGCTACTCTCATTTTCAACGTCATAAGCGATCTGCACCACGTTTTCCTCGTTCGTATGAGGATTAGGCGCCAACGAGAGACTCTGCGTGACCACGATGCCATCGATGCGCCAGCGGGTAATTACGGCGTCGCCTTCCTGGTGCGGGGCTACGACAGGGAGCACATTACTGAGCACATAGTCACTCGCCTCGGTACCGCTGACCACGCGCAGAGTTGTGATCGAGGACCAAGGAGAACTGTATCCGTCAGCCTCGAAGCTGTAGAGCAACTCCAGGTTATCATCGTTGCTCGTATTGGGGTCGCCGCCGGTGGTGCCGATGACAAAGGTTCCATCCTCACCATCTACATCCGCACGGATAAAGGTATTGCTCACGTAGGGCGATTCGGGACATTGCATCAATGTTACATCATCTATCCAAAACGCAGAGTGCGGCGCATGTGCATCATTGAAAGACACAAACGCCAGGTTAACGGTTTGCCCATGCCAGGATGGATCTACCGGGATTTTGTAGAGATTTAGGAAAGTCCACCACGTTGAAGGGGCCCAATACCCTGGCATAGGATATATCTGCCACCCTCCCAAAATTTCCGAAAAGTCAGTATTGTATAGCAACGCATAAATTTCATCGTTTGAATCGGTATCTGCCACTGCCCCGAGCCAAAAGTCTAGTTTCAACTGGCGTGTGTCCGGCGCGATGGTAAAGGCCTGTGATACCCTGCCATAGCCGTAGGAGGAATTTTCAACCGTGATGGTTTGTTCTGCATTGTCGCTCCCTCCCGGTCCGGTGACCGTAAGTTCGGCGGTGTAGGTCCCGGCGCTATCGTAGGTATGCGTGGGGTTCTGCAACGTGCTGCTTGATCCATCGCCGAAGTCCCAGCTCCAGGAGGCGAGGTCGCCGGTGGAGGTGTCGCTGAAGTTGACGGTGAGGGGCGCTTCGCCGCTGGTGGGGGAGGCGCTAAAGCTGGCCTCCGGCGGGGATGAAGGAGCAACAATATAGAAAGCTGTGTCATCTACCCAGGCCTGGCTTGGTGAACTGACATCAGTCTCTACGATGAAACCGAAATTTACCGTTTTGCCAACAATAGATTGCAATTCGTTAGCGCTTAGAACATACGTCTCGCGAGTCCAATTTAGAAATCCATTGATGTCACCAAAGTCAGCACAACGCACGACATAAGGCGAGCCGCCGGAGTCCCAAATGGCAACGCAGAAACTATCATATCCATGTAGTGACTCATCGGTACCCAGAGCGAACCAGAAATCGAAATAGACCTCGGTTGCATTAGCGGGGATGCTGATCGTCTGCCAAGTCTGGTCATTTGCATAATTGTAACCTCCCAGATGGGCCATCCATGACCAATCCCCTCCAGGGCTTACATCATATACCAGATCAGGATAACCATAGATATACCAGGGCGTCCAAGCGCCAGTCTCAAAGCCCGGGTTTTGTAGCACCTGCTCCCCTCCCTGCTGTAAACCGTTGACGGAAGCTAAAGGACTGAGAGAGGAATGTGAACCTTCAAGGATCTCATCCAGGTTTAGGGGGGTACTGCTGACCGTATCCTCGGTTGCAGGGGGCGAGGATGTTGAAGTCATGACTTTAAGTGGCACACACACGGCCTCGTCCTGGGCAGTGATGCGGGGACGCGCGGTTGGCGTGATGCGTTGATCGGCGTCGGGCAAGCCGAGAGCCTGAGCTTGCGCTGCTGTGCCGGGGTATCCGCCTAGCTTCACCGACGCGCTGCCGTCGTGGGCCTGTGCATCGTCTATGACGGCGTCGCCCTCCAGCAACCACGGCGACTCCCCATCCTCAAAGCCATTATTGGTGAGCGACGGCGTGCCGAAGGACGGGATGCAGATTTCCAGACTGACGTCGTCGATGTGATAGGTGGTGTGGTCAGCGTCGTCCATAAAGGCGAAAAATACTACCTGGACGGTTTGTCCAACCACATCAGTTAGAATAGGGGTAAAAGACAAACTTATTGGTTCCCAGGTATTGGAGGTCTCGTTATCAGGAAGATATGCCCAACCTAGCAGATTTATAAACTCTTCATCGAAGATCAAACTGTAAAGTTCATCACCCGCCCCAGTACGATCTTGGCGGAGATAAAAGCTTAACACAGCTTGGTTGACTTGACCCGTAAAAGTGACTGTTTGCCCTACAAAGAGGTCAGCATCCGTAGCCCCGACGAGTGCGAATGAATGCTCTCCATTATGAGCTAGGGCGCTATCATAACCTACGATCGCATCTCCCGTCGCGGCCCCGTACCAGGCCTCGCTCTCTTCAAAGCCGCCATTCACGATCAGGTCGTGGATGGCGCCGTCACATTCTATTTGTGCCGGGGCCAACGGTGCGTTCGCGGTGGATGTGGTTGGCAGACGCGGTGTGTCAGCCGTGTCGTCGAAGTCACGCGCTATCCATTCAGGTTCGAGAGGCGCGGAGGAGGCGGGCGGAGATAGAGGGTCCGGCGGCGTCTCCTGCGCAGCTACCGAAAACACAGGGGTAAATGCATGACATAGCCAAACGAGAACCATCAATACACGCGCGCTGGATCGAAATTTTGTCTTCATGGGAAGCTCCTTTTAGTTAATTTATTAATGTTTGTTCAATTATCTGTCACTTTATCTTCGTAAGATGAGCGGTAGATAGAGCTTGAATGTGCCGATTG
>CAZCAI010000242.1:2272-4944 GCA_964496595.1 uncultured Anaerolineales bacterium | reverse complement strand
TTTCGGTACAGATGATTTACAATTCCGTCTGGTCGTATGAAAGCGACGCCGACCCAAAAACCGTGCGCTGGTACATCTGGCGCCTGCGCAAGAAAATCGAACCGAATAATAAGAAGCCGCGTTTTATAATCACCGAACCTGGGCTGGGCTATCGTTTCAGCCCGGTGTAGGCGGATATAGTGCTCTCCCATTCTCGCTCCAAGGAGATCGATAGATCCCCGTTTTGCTTGCACAAGCTGAAAAACACGTTCGAAATATACCCAAGAAGCGCGGATTTAGCAATCCGCTTGGAGCAAATAGAATGTAATTACAAAACAGGAAAGCCCTAAGGCGGATAGCAAAGACCTTGCCAAAGTGATAGTCTGTGGTAAGATTGCTGAGTGTATCCGGACGGACTTTCCGTTCTTGGGTCGACAAGAGCAAATCCATGGGAAGTATATTAGGAGGTAATCCTGTCTTTATGAGAACCTACGAGTTGATGTTTATTTTGAATTCGGAGTTGAACGAAGAAGAGACCGAGGCGATGGAAGAGCGGATTCGAGGGTATCTCGAAAACGCCGAAGCCGAGGTTTTCGACTTCAAAGATGTCGGCTTGCGCCGCTTGGCCTATGAGATTAAGCACCAAAAGGAAGGGCGCTATTATTTAGCGCACTTCAAGATGGATCCCCAACGGGTGAAGGAGTTCGAGCGCAGCCTGCAACAGATTGAAGCTGTCCTGCGCGAGTTGATCACGCACGTCGAGACCTTCCCCACCCCCGAACAAGGATCGGAAGGGGCAGCCGCATAAGAGACTGCGGACTAGATTGTCATCGCAGAACTGAATCATACACGGGGTAAGTGGCTATCCTAAGCCAAAGGATTGAATTATGACCCGCGGACTCAACAAGGTGATGATTATCGGTCACTTAGGGCGAGATCCAGAAATGCGGTTTACGTCCAGCGGACGCGCCGTGGCGACTTTTAGCGTCGCGACGACGCGCGGCTGGAGTAACAATCACGAGGGCGAGCCGCAACAGAAATGCACAGAATGGTTTCATGTTGTGACATGGGATGGTTTAGCTGAGTTGTGCAAGCAACGATTGCACAAAGGATCGCACGTTTACGTCGAGGGATATTTACAGACTCGCTGCTGGGAAAAAACAGATGGCCAGCGTCATTATCGCACGGAACTGGTCGCGCAAGAGTTGATCTTTCTCAATGAGCCGTTGACATCGGACCTCACTGAGTCCGAGACGTCCTCTGAGAAGTTAAACGAGCAGCTATAATCCAAATCCCCCGCGAATATTCAAGTATTAGAGAAGAACTAAAGAGAAAGAAGTAAGGAGAAAGAGCGTGAGTTATAATAGAAAAAAGCGACGATATAGTCAACGTCAAAAGTTCTGCAATTTTTGCGCAGACCATGTCGAGCATATTGACTACAAAGAAGTAGATAAGTTAAGCCGCTACGTGACAGATCGTGGCAAGATTCGCCCTCGGCGGCAAACCGGCACCTGTGCTAAGCACCAACGCCAATTATCGCTGGCGATCAAGCGGGCGCGGCACATGGCGCTGCTACCCTTTGTGGCAGAAATCCAAACCAGGTAATTAACGCCGATTTAGAGAGTAGCTACATCAAGCCGGGCGTAGGGCGTATCGCCTTATGCCCGGCCCTTGTGTAAGTCATACAGAGATATAGAGGATATAGCGGAGAGTGAAAATGGCCAAGAAGACAACAAAGAAGACGCGGCGCCAAATAGCCCGCGATCTTAAGGATCATCAGTTAGAACAGCTCATTATGTGGATTGCGATAGGCGTCGGCGCGGTCATCATCCTGGTGATAGGCTATGGCTTAGTCACGGAGTTGTTCATCAAGGCGAGAAGGCCGGTCGCGCAGGTCAACGATGTCAAAATCGCAACTCAAGATTTCACAGCCCGCCAACGTTACGAGCGGACCCTCACCCAATTCGAGTTGTTGCAATACCAGACCTATCTCAATCAGATGGGTGCGGGTAGCGAGGAGACACAGAGCTTCAACCAGCAAATGCAGATGATGATCAACGACTTAGAGCAACAACTTTCGGCGGAGAATGCACAGGCTTTCTCCGAGAATGTGTTAAATCAGATGGTGGAAGAGGAATTGGTACGGCAGGCGGCGGCTGAGCGGGGCCTGATGACCAACGCCCAAGAGGTAGATCTCCAAATCGAGCAGATGATGGGGTATGATCGCAATGCGACGACCAATCCTATCACGCCGACGGAGACAATGACCGATACGAACCCGCCGATGACAGCCGAGGAATACCAGGAAACCTACGCCAACTTCAAATCTAATGTGCTCCAAGCCAATAACTACACAGAGCCTCAATTCCGCGATATGATCAAAGCGATGGTCTTGCGTGAGAAGCTCAGAGAATCGATGAGCGAGGACATCGACCAGGAGATGGAACATATCGAGTCCACCTTCTTCATCGCCGATACCTCAGAAGCTGCGCAGGAATTGCAAACGCGCCTCAACGAGGGTGGAGAAGATCCTGAGGCGCTGATAGAAGAGCTTAACGCCGACGATCAAAATTCATCCTCCGGCTTCGGGATGCCGTGGCTGCCGCGCGGGCCACTAGCTGCTCAGTTTGGCCCAGAGGTCGAGGAGATAGCTTTTAATATGCCGGTAGGACAGGCATCCGAGCCTATCGCAG
>CAZCAI010000242.1:0-2172 GCA_964496595.1 uncultured Anaerolineales bacterium | reverse complement strand
ATCTGCTCGACGCGCTGCAAGACGCGCGATAAAGTAGCAAAGTCCGGCACTTCCAACGTCAGATAAAGTGGCAGTATATTATCCTGATTACGCTTGCCGGTGCTTACTGCGTCCATGTTGATGCCATAGCGCTTCATCACGCCGAAAATATCGTGGAGCAGACCGGTGCGATCATACACATTGACGCGCACCTGTACGGGGAAGGTATGCTGTTTGGCCGCGCCCCAATCCACAGCAATGAGACGCTCTCGCTCTTCATCATCGGTTTGAATGCGCAGGATGTTGGGGCAGTCCTGGCGATGGATCGTGACGCCGCGCCCTCGCGTCACGTAGCCCACAATATCCTCGCCCGGCAACGGCTTACAGCACTGGGCGACATGCGTCAGCAAGCCACCGGCGCCCTGGACAGTGATGTCCGTTGCAAGACCCTCGAAAGACAGCGGGGGCGGCGGCCCGGTCTCCTCCAGCGACTCGATCTCCTCTTCTCGCTGATGCCGGGCGTAATCCTCCAAACGATTCACGAACTCTTCGCTATTCACATCCCCAACCGCAATAGCCGTGAAAAGATCGTCGATATTCTGGAAACGCTTGTGAAAGATCGCGCCGATTTCCTCCATCGTATACGGGAGGTTCAATCGGCGGAGCAACTTATCTACCATCAGGCGCCCCTGCGCAGCGTTTTCCTCGCGGCTCTTCTGGCGGAACCAGCGGCGAATCTTCTGGCGGGCGCGGTTGGTCTTGACGAATCCCAAGTCTTCATCCAGCCAATGGCGGCTCGGCCCCCCGCCCCGATTGACGATGATTTTCACCTGATCGCCGGTCTGCAACTCATAGTCCAACGGCGTCCAGATCCCATTGACCCGCGCGCCTCGGCATTGATGGCCGACTTCAGTGTGGACGTAGTAGGCGAAGTCAATCGGCGTCGCCCCCACGGGCAGATCGATGACCTTGCCCTGCGGCGTGAAGACGTAGACGCGATCCTGGAAGACATCGAAGCGAATGGAGTCGATGAAATCGCGAGCGTTGCCTTCGTCCTCGGTCAATTCCTGGACACTCTGGCGCATCCGAGCCATCTGATCCATCATCTTATCACTGAAGGAAACGTGGCTCTCTTTGTAGCGCCAATGCGTCGCGACGCCATACTCCGCAATGTAATGCATCCGCTCCGTGCGGATCTGAATCTCTAACGACTGCCCATCCTCGCCGATAACGGCGGTGTGCAAGCTCTGGTAACCATTGGGCTTGGGATTCGCAATGTAGTCATCAAACTCACCGGGGACGGGTTTCCACAGTCTGTGTACGACGCCCAACACCCGATAACAGAGCGCAGACTCCTTGCGATTACGCTCTTGCTCCGCAGCCCGGCGTTCCTCCATGGACGCTTCCTCTTCCGAGACGCCTGGGGGCAGATTCAGGGGAATATCCGCATCGACCAACACCCGCATCCCCTCCACATCATAGATTTGGGCGAACGGCACGTGCTTGCGCTGCATTTTACGGTAGATGCTGTAGAAATGCTTGGGACGTCCCGCAATCGATACCGGGACGTCCTCCTCGGCCAAAGCCTTTTCTAGAATTTTGATATGAACGGCGACGCGATCGTGGCGCTCATCGCGGCGGGAACTCATCAAATCAGAAAGTTGATCATAGACCGTACGGTTAAGATACCGGAAAGCAATATCCTCAAACTCGGCCTTCCACACCCAGATGCCCAAGCGATTGGCTAAGGGAGCGAAGATTTCTAAGGTCTCCCGCGCCATCCGCGTCTGACGGTCCGGTGGGAGATGTTGTAAGGTGCGCATGTTGTGCAATCGATCCGCCAGCTTGATAAAGATAATGCGAATATCATCCTCAACCATAGCGATGAGGAGCTTACGCAAACTTTCCAACTCATGGAGATCACGGTCGCGCTCGCTATCCCCGCCCGCCTGCTTTTCGACCCGCTCGAGCTTCGTGACGCCTTCGACCAGGATCAAGACCTCTGAACCGAAAAGATCCACCACCTGCTCACGGCTGACGCCCTTATCGAGACAATCTTCCAGCACATCATGCAACAAACCGGCGGCAATCACCGCCGGCTCGAAGCGCATCTCCGCCAACAAATAGGCTACATACAGCGGATGGACGATGTACGGCTCCCCGGACTTTCGAGGCTGCCCCTCGTGCGCCTCC